>JAEUJS010000441.1 GCA_016792935.1 Archangium sp.
GCTCGCCAGTACCCGCGGAGCCCAGGCGAGTCCTTCGGGGATTTCGTCGACGTAGCCACCGAGACGATCCGCGAGATCGCGGCTCAGCGTCGCGTGGCGCACTTCGTCATCCGCGATCGCGGTGTACGCGCCGAGCGTCTCCAGCGGAGCGCCGTTGCGCACCAACGCGAGCACCACTTGCGAGATGGCGGGGACGGCGGCGAACTCGCTCCACGTGCGCTCAGACCAGAAGCGGCGCGCGGAGTCGTCCTTCGGCACCTTGCCGGCGGGCAGTTCGAAGAGGGCGTTGCCGATTCGCTTTCCCCGCGCGGTGCGCAGCTTTCGCCACGACGGTCCCGCGCGGAGATCAGCGCCTGCCTTGCTCACTTCACTTCTTCTTGCTGCTCGAGCCGCCCCACAGCGCATCGGCATCAGCCGACTTCGCGAGCGGCTCGTGACGCTCACCGTTCTTCATCTTCGGAGCCGCGTCGTCGTCTTCGAATGACGGGTCGGCCTCTCCGAGAACTCCGAACTCGCCGAGGAGGCCGTCGACTTCGGCCTTCAGCTCCTCCTCGGTCTTGAGCGCGCGCTTTCCCATGGCGGAAGTGACTCAGCCGACCGGGTGAATCGGGCGCGGCTGGCCCGACTTGAAGGTCACGTCCACGCCGAGCTGCCTGGCGAGCTTGTTGAGCTCCGCTGCGCCATCACGCGTGAGCGCCACGGTGCCCTTCGACATCTGGTTGGTGTTGGAGCGCGCGAAGATCTCCTTCAAGACGCGCTTCGCCGTCGCCGGCTCGTAGTTCGCGCTGATCGCCTTGCTCAGCTTCTGCGCCTCGGCCTTGCCGAACTTGTACTGCTGACCGAAGAGCGGCGCCGGGTGGCCGCTGCCAGGAAACGTGCGACCGTACGCCTTGTAGTCGTTCGATTCCTTGTTGATGGTCTTGTTCGAAAGCAGGGTCTCGACGCGCTTGGTGGTGCGGATGGTCATGGTTGTTCGACGGCGGGGTTGGGGTTGAAAAGCTGAAAAGCGGTGCAGTGTGGATCAAACGGGCGCGGATTTCACTCCTCGGGGTCCGGAATGATCTCTTCACCCTCGTCAGCGCTGCCGGGGGCCGATTTCCCCGCGGGCGCCGAGCCTTCCTTCGGCACCACGTACCACTGGCGGCCCTGCTGAATGCGCTGGAGCAGGCCTTCCTTTTCCATGGCTTCGAGCAGACGGTTGAAGCTCGAGAACCCGGAGTCGCGCTCATCGAAGTCGGGCGACTTGCGCACGATGGTCTCTTTGATGAACGACGGGTTGAGCGGCTGCGTGGCGCGACCGAGCAGGCTCTGGACGACCTCGCGGGCGATCTCGGGGATCTCGCGCGGCTTCTTGTCCTTGTTGTCCTTGTCTTTGTCGGAGCGCGGCTTGCCCTGATCTCGACGGGGCTCATCGCGACGCGGCTTCGCTTCGCTGCGCAGGTAGAGGAACTCGTCGCACGCCTTCACGAAGATCGGCGAGGTCGAGTTCTTCACGCCCAGCCCGATGACGTACTTGTCGTTCTCACGCAGCTTGTTGGCGAGCGGCACGAAGTCGGAATCACCTGACGCGATGACGAACGTGTCGATGTGCTCGCGCGCGTAGCAGAGCTCGAGCGCGTCGATGACGAGGCGCATGTCGGCGGAGTTCTTCCCCGCGCGCGTCGAGGGTGGAACGTCGACCAACTCGACGCCGAGCTCGTGCAGGTTCTGCTTCGCTTCCTTGAAGCGAGACCAATCGCAGTACGCGCGGCGGAAGATGACCTTCCCGTGTTCGAGCAGGCGATCGAGCGAAGGCTGCAGATCGAAGCTCGACGGCGTGATGCCGGTGTTGGTGACGAGGTTCTCGAAGTCGATGAACAGCGCAATGCGGCGGGCAGCCGTTTCAGTCATGGGGTCTTGTTTCATGTTTTCGGTGAGGCAGCGCGCGAATAGATCGCCGCGCATGGCCTCGGGTCGCTGGTACGTCGTGAAGATTGGCGGGGAGCTCGCGCAGGACGTGCGCAAGCTGAGCGCCACGGTCGGCAAGGCGGTCGCGGCGTTCCTCGAAGACGGCGTGAAGGTCGCGGTGGTGCACGGCGGCGGCCCGCAGGCGACGGAGCTGAGCAAGCGCATGGGCCTGGTGACGAAGCAGGTCGCCGGTCAGCGCGTGACCGACGAGGCGACGCTGGAAGTGATGAAGCAGGCGCTCGGTGGCGTCGGCGTGAACGTCGCGCAGGCGATGCGGCTCGCGGGCGTCACGGCGATCTCGACGAGCGGCGTGTCGGCGGGGCTGGTCGAGGCGACGCGTCGTCCTCCGGTCGATGTGAATGGTGAGTCGGTCGATTACGGGCTGGTCGGCGACGTGACGCAGGTGAACGTGACGCTGCTCGAGGTGTTGGCGCGCGAGAAGGTGGTGCCGGTCATCGCGTGCCTCGCCGGTGATGCGCACGGCAACGTGTACAACGTGAACGCCGACACGGTGGCGACGCGGCTCGCGTCACGCCTGCAGGCCGAGCGGTTGTTCCTGGTGTCGAACGTGCCGGGCGTGTTGCGCGACAAGAACGATGCGACGACTCGCATTCCGAAGCTGACGCCGAAGGAAGCGCGCGCGCAGATCTCGAGCGGCGTGATTCAGGGCGGGATGATTCCGAAGGTCGAGGAGTCGCTCGCGATGCTGGAAGAAGGCATCGGTGCGATTCACATCGTGGGGCTGAATCCAGATTCGGCGATTCTCGACGAGGCCCGCGAGCCCGGAAGCCGCGGGACCGTGTTCGTCACGTCTTGAAGACGGTGCGGAGCGGACGGCCGTCGATGAGCGCGTCGAGCATCGCGTCGAGCGCGTTCGTGTCCGCCGTCGCAAGCCGCTGACGTTGAGTCTCAGTCAGCGTGCCAGCGCGCTTCCCGAGCAGGCGCTCGATCTTCGATCGGAGGACCTGCTTCTTGCCTTTCTCGATGCCTTTCTCGATGCCTTTCTTGATGCCCTTCTCGAGCCCTTCTTTGCGACCTTTTGCCGTGTAGTACTGAACGAAAGTTTGCACGTTCGTCGTCTCCTCTTTCTCTGCGAGCACTTCAGCAACGTCGCGGACGTGACCGATGTGCTGAAAGTAACTGACGGCCGTCGCCAGCGTCGAGTGGTCGTCCGTCAGAACGCGTAGTGCTTCGCGCATGAGCGGCTGCTGCGCCTGCCGCTTCAGCGTCGCCACCTTCAGCGCCATGAGCGCTCCGCGCACGACTCTGTGCTTCGAAAGCGAAGCGGCGCGCAGACTCGCGAGGTCGAGAACGTGAACCTTGAAGTCGAGCGCTTCGCCCCGGTTCTCGGGTGGAATACCGAGAATCTCGGAAAAGCGCCGGCCGAGTTTCCACGGCGCAACGCCGTTGTAGACGACGAGCGTGACGACGAACGGAGTCGGTTGACCTTCGACCTGCTGCTTCGCGAGCCATGCATAGAGCGAGGCCTGGTACTTCAGGAGTTGGACAGCAAGCGCGCGGTCCTGAGTGCGCTTGTGCTCGAGCAAGATGTAGACGAACGCGAAACGACCTCCGCGCAGCGGAATGCGCACGACGAGATCGGCAATCGTCCCCTTCAGATGCTGGTCGACGAAGCGATCGGAGACCACCTCCGCGGGCCCAGCGAACTGGCGCACCAACGAAGGAGCCATCTGCTCGCGCAAGAACGCGTCGAGAAAGACCCGCGCGGCAGCGAAGGCACGAAACGTCTGGTCGTGAATCCCCATGCTGCTCGTGAGTGCATGGAACGCGCACGAGCCAAGTGTGTGAGACGACGAGCAGCAGAAACGACGAAGCGTCCGCGCGCACGCATGCGACACGGACGCTCCTCACGCGTTGAGAAACTCAAATGACGGTGACGGGCACGCCGACTTCCGGCTTCTTCAACTGCTCGACCGCCGCCGCGCCGATCGCGGTCTTCAAGTTCTGCAGCGCCGCCGAGTCACCCGCGTAGTTGTGACCAGTGTGCGCCGCGAGCGCCGTCGTCACCTGCGAGAGCGTGATGGTCTCGGGCAAGTTGTAGCGCTTCAGGAAGTTCGTGAAGACCTCGCGATCGCGGTACCCCTCATCGACCGCGAGCGACTGCGCGAACACCAGCACGCCGGCCAACTTCGAGTCTTCCGGAGTCATGCGCAGCTTCCCGCTGTCCTGCATGAAACGGTTGAACTCGTACGCCGTCGTCGCGCGCATCGCCTCTTCGCTCATGTGCGAGTAGCGCGCGTTGAACGACATCACCCATTCGGTCTTGCCGTCCCTGCCCTTCTGCTCGCTGAAGCGCACCACGTCCTTCGGGTCACCGGGCCTGGGCTCGTACCAACCGCCGGCGATGACCTTCGAGTCGGGGTTCACGCGATCGAGGATTCCGGAGAACTCGGAGAGCGTGTTGATCATGTTCGCGCTCACCAGCACCTTGGTGCCGTCGAGGACCGTCGCCGGTCGGTCTTGCTTCACCGGAGCGAACTCCCGCGCGGTGTCTTCCGCCACCTTGAACGTCGAGTAGTTGAAGTGCTTGTCGAGGTAGTCGGCCTGACCGTCGTTGTCGCGATCGAGCACCTTCTCGCGCGTCTGCGTGGAGATCGGAGTGATGTAGTTGTCCCACGTGCGGCCCCAACCGATGTCGGCCGCCTTGTTCATGTTGGTGTGCAGCGAGTTCCAGTCGGCACGCGCCGCGACGCCGTTCACCAGCGCCATCAACGCCTGCACGCCTTCACCGCGCGTCATCTGGCCCTGGCCGTCGGTGTAGAAGTTCGACGCCGCGTAGGTGGTGACGACCTGCGCGTTGCCGTACTTGTCCTTCACCTTGTCGAGCACGCCCTTGCCGACGCACAGGTTGTAGAAGAGCAGCTTGCCGTCAGCGCCATCGTCGGTCTGCGGGCCGTTCTTCACCGACGCCGTCATGTTGCGGCCCCAGTTCGAGTGTCCGTCGTAGCCGACGATCTGCGTGT
This sequence comes from Archangium sp., assembly GCA_016792935.1. Lineage (GTDB taxonomy): Bacteria > Myxococcota > Myxococcia > Myxococcales > Myxococcaceae > Archangium_A. The sequence continues at coordinate 4,932 of JAEUJS010000441.1, forward strand.
TCTTGTCGTTCATCGGCGCGAGGATGTCGGTGCCGCCCTCGCGAACGCTGATGCGGAACTTCGTCTCGCCGACGCCCGGCTTGTTGATGGTCGCTTCGTAGGTCGAAACGCCGTGCTGGTTTTCCGCGCCGACCGCCTTGAAGCCGTTGTTCTTCAAGTAGCCAGTGAAGCCCTTCCAGAACTCACCTTCGCCCACGGTCCACGCGAGGTTGACGGTCTTGTTCCCGTTGGCGAACCACTTGTCGTACGGCGGGCTCGTCGGCGCCATCGTCTTCAAGAGCGCATCGCTCACCGACTTCACCTCGGGAGCGCTCGTCGCCGCGGCGTTCGAGAGGTGGAACACCAGGTTCTCCCGCAGACGCGGATCGGTCTCGGCCTTCACCAGCGCCTCGTAGGTCTTGAGCGCCGGGCCGCGGAGCTCGGCTTCCGGAGAAGCGTTGATCAGATCGAGCAACACCGAGCCGGTCGACGCGCGCAGCTGCAGCGCCTGGTCCTTGCTCATGCCCGCTGGCGGAGTGCCGTCAGCCGGAACCCGCGCCAGCGCGAGCTTGATCTGCTCGAACGTCTTCGCGCGCAGATCCTTCGACGCGGTGCCCAGCAGCGGAGTGCGCGCGTTGTCGGCGGCCTCGGCGGCGCGGAACACGGCATCACCGAGCTCGAGATCGTTCGCAGGCGGCTTGCCATCGGCCGACGTCGTGAAGACGCCGCTGGCGTTCAGGTACACGGCGCGATCGCTGCCGGCCGGAGTGAGGTTGGTCGTCACCGAGCCCGGCGGCGGGAAGCCCGGCACCTGCGGGTCGACGAGCGCCTTCAACGTGTCGAGCGCGCCAGCCTGAAAGAGGTCCTTGTGCTGCGCCATGATCGCGCGGAGCGAGGTCTTCTCACTCGCGCTGACGATGCCGTTCTCCTTCGCCCTGGCGACGATGGCCTTCGCTTCATCGAGGGTGAACTTGCGGTCAGCGGCCGCGGCCGTGCCCATCTTGCGAATCGTGGTGCTCATTCAGGGAGGACCTTTCTTGAAGCGGAGGAAAAAGCTGCATAGCACGTAAGTCATGCGCTCCCTGTTCGTTGCCGTGTTGCTCGTCGCTTCGCTGACTCACGCCGCTGACTTCGTCCTCGAGATGGAAAGTGGAGAGGCGTCACGTGATGCGTCGTCGAGCACCACGACGTTCACCGTGAAAGGCACGGAGCTCACCATCTCGTTCGCGTCGGAAGGCCGTAACGCCGACAAGGAACTCGATCCGGAAAAGAAGACGGTGACGCTCAAGGACCCGGCGAAGGTGGATGCGGCCCTGAACGCGATCCGCAAGTCGCCCGAGAACAAGAAGAAGGTCGTGCTCAAGGACACGCGTTACCAGCGCGGCTGTCTCATCGAGGGCAAGACGAAGTACTGCACGACGATTCCCTCTGCCGACGGAACCAACGCGCGGCTCACGGCCCTCAAGTCGCTCGAGAGCCTGCTCGAAGCCTCGACGTTCTGAGTCCGAAGCCGCTCACTTCACGGTGACGGTGTGCGTGATGCGATCGCCAGTGCTCATCCACAACAGGAGCGTGGTGGTGCCGCGTGAGACGCCCTGAATCTCGAGTGAGTCGTTTCCGATGGTCCGCACGTCGAGCACGCTGGGATCTCCGAGGGCGACGCGCTGAATCGGCGAGGCGTACTTGAGGATCCGCTTCGTCCCGCGGAGCACGCTGATCTGCTCCGGCGGATTCGCCGCAGGCTTGTCCTTCTCCTCGTGCTCGAGCTGTGCGAGCCGATTCTTCGCCTTCTCGTATTCCTCGGAGTCAGGCGAAGTCATCGCCATCACGTCGCGGAAGATCTGCTTCGCTGCCTCAGGATCGCTGTCTTTCAGCTGGTAGCCGCGCAGATAGAGCTCGCGCGCCGCGGAGAGGGGCTGCTTCGCCGGGATCGACTTCGCAACGAACTCGCGCGCCTTCTGCTTCACGGGGTCTGAGTCGGGCAGCGTTCTGTAGAGCTTGATCAGCACCTCGAGCGACTTCGTGCGCTCGGTCTCGAAGAGCGCGACTGCGCTTTGGTACTGCTCTTCGCTGCTCGGCTTCGCTTCGCGAAGGACGATCTCATCGAGCTGCTCCCGGCTCAGGCGTGGCGTGATTTCGGCGATGCGTGACTTCGCCTTCTGATGGTTCTCGTCGCTCGCCGGAGTCATGCGC
>JAEUJS010000458.1 GCA_016792935.1 Archangium sp.
TCACCCGATCACGAGAAGGTGATGTTCCAGCTGCTCGGCTACTCGTTGCGGCCCGGCTTCGGGTATCCGCTCGACGCGTGGCGCGTGGAGCAGACGTTCAACGCGACGTTCCCCTCACTGCTCACCAACCACGGCGAACAACCGATCTGGATCGAGTTCTGGGTGCTCTGGCGTCGCATCGCGAGCGGGCTGAGTGAACAAGCGCAGTCAGCGATCTGGAAGATCCTCGAGCCGACGCTGATCAGAAAAGTACCGATCGGTCTCGTCGACGCGCCGAAAGAAAAACTCAAGGGCGTCCAGCCGCAGGGTCTCGACGAGATGGTGCGCTGCGCGGCCTCGCTCGAACTTCTTCCGGTGACCGAGAAGACGAAGCTCGGCGAGTGGATCGCCTCGCGCATCGTGGCGCCTGACACCGTCGGAGGACCGTGGGCCTGGGCACTCGGCCGCCTCGGCGCGCGCGTTCCCATTCACGGAGCCGCACATCGCGTCCTCAGCGCGGAAGTCGCAGAGAAGTGGTGCGACGTTCTGCTGAAGCTCGACCCCACGAAACACGACGGTGCGTTGTTCGCGCTCACCCTCCTCTCGCGCCGCACCGGAGATCGCGCGCGCGACGTCAGCGACGAGACGCGCGCCAAAGTGCTCACCGCGCTCGCGAAGTCTCCGGAGTCGTGGCGTCAGCTGGTCGCCGAGGTCGTGCAGCTCACGACCGCCGACGAAGCCCGCGCGCTCGGCGACGCCCTGCCCGTCGGCCTCACGCTCTGAGGAGTGCCGTTACTTCTTCTTCGCAGCCTCGCGAGCGGCCTTCTTCGCCGCCTTCGCTGCGGCCATCGCCGCGTATCTCTGACGGTGCAGCTCGTCGATGAAGGCCTTGCCGACGAAGCTCGTCTCGCCCGCGACGACACGTTCAGCGAGCGCCATCACGTCCCCGGTCGGGAACTCTTCGACGACGGACATGAGCGGATGGTGAATTCGGATCTTCTTCTTGCCTTGCGTCTCGGCCGACAGGTTCACGCCGATTGCGTAGAACCTCCGCGTCAGCTCGAACTTCGCGGGCTTCGTTTCCTTCGCATCGAGAACGCCGCGCTTCGCGAGCGCCTGGAGTGCCGCCAACGTTTCGTCATCGAGCGGGGTCAGACTCGCGCCGACCACCTGGAGGGTCTTCGTCTCGAAGAGAGCACGCGCACTCCGCAGATTGCACGCGTGCCAGGACGTGTAGGTCAGATGCGGAAGCGCAGGCAGCGGCACTGTGTCGGGCAACAAGCAACGCGTCGCCACCAGCTCGCGCAACGTGTTCGGGAGTCGGGCCCAGTCGACCGCACGCGTGTCGCAGCAATCGAAGCGAAGCGCGTGCAGATCGGGCAACGGATTGGGGAGCCGCTCGACGACGCTGGCCCAGAGATCGAGCTTCTCGAGACCGGCGGGCAATGACGCGATCGCGATCTTGCCGCCGCGCGGATGCGAGGGCGGGTTGAGCGACAGGCTCTTCAAACGGTGCAGGTGATCGAGTCGAAGCGGATTTGGCAATTCGCCGTACCAGAGCGAGAGCGTCTCGACGGTGTCCGGGATTTGTTCGAGACACGCGGGCGCGCAGCTCCACACCTTCAGGTCGGTCACGCCGACGAGCTTTTCGGGATCGAGGTTCGCGAGGCCTCGCAGCTCGAGCTGGCTCACGTCGCGACTCTGCTGCGATTCCGTCGTGATTGCGACCACTGTCGATCGGGGCTAGAGCCGCCGCGTTTGAAGCGCGTTCTCGAGTGGCTGGTCTCGGTCTCCAGCAAGCATCCGTGGCGGGTCGTCGTCATCGCCCTGATCTGCGCGGCGATCGCCAGCTCGCTGAGTTCGCGCCTGGGATTCCGCGGCGACTTCACCGAGTTGCTCCCCGACTCGACGGCTGAGGTGAAGGACCTCCACGAGATCGAAGCGCGCGCCGGCGGCACCGGCTACCTCGTCATTCAGGTCCTCGGCGGCACGCGTGATGAACGCCGCGCCTTCGCGAAGGATGCCGCGGCCGCCATCGAGCAGCAGAAGGAAGTCGTCCGCTTCGTGGAGTGGAAGTTCGACACCCAGTGGGTCGGCAAGCGCGCGCTGCTGCTCCTCCAGACCGAAAAGCTCGCGAGCCTCAAGGAAGACCTCGCCAGGCGCATCGAGTGGGAAAAGAAGATCGCCAACCCGCTCTACGTGGACCTCGGCGAAGAAGAGCCGCCGCTCGGCTTCGAGGCCATCGAGAAGAAGTACGCGCCTCAGACCAACCAGGGCGACTACCTGGAATCGAAGAACGGCGACGAGCTCTACCTGCTGGTGAAGGCCACCTCGACTCCGGCCAACCTCGACTTCAACCGCAAGCTGATCGCCACCGTGAAGGACACGGTCAACCCCATCATCGCGGCGAACTTCAGCAAGCTCTCGCTCGCGTACACCGGCGCCTATGCCGTGCGCGTCGAAGACGACGACTCGATGCAGGGCGACTTGAAGCTCTCCGTCGCCATCGCCGGCGTGCTGACGTTGCTCATCATCCTCGCCATCTCGCGCCGCCTCGCGATCCTCGCGGTGGTCGTGCTGCCCGTCGGCATCGGCATCAGCGCGACCTTCGCGTTCACCTGGGCGCTCATCGGTCACCTGAATCCGGTCACCGGTTTCCTCGGCGCGATCCTCATCGGCCTCGGCATCGAGTACGGCCTGCACCTCGCGATGCGCTATTGGGAAGAGCGCAAGCGCCTCGAGCCCGTCGAAGCGGTGCGCGCGACGCTCGACGGCACGTTCGGCGGAGCGATCTCGTCAGCCATCACCAACGCCGCCGCGTTCTTCGTGCTGGTGTTCGCCGAGTTCGACGCGTTCAAGCAGTTCGGAAAGATCGCCGCATTTGGCGTGCTCGCCACCCTGCTCTCCACCTACGCGTTCGGTCCCGCGCTGCTCCTGCTGTCGGAACGTTTCGCGCTGCGGAAGCCCAAGCCCGTCGAGCCCGACGCGCCAGAGCCGCCCGCGTGGAAGCCGCCGCTCGGCCTCTTGCTGTTGATCGTCGTGGTGATGGCGGGTGGCGTGATCGCATCCGTCGCCGTCACGCCGAAGGTCGGCTTCGAGACCAACCTGCTCAAGCTCACCGGCGAAGGGAAAGCCGCCAACCTCGAGATCCACATCGCCGAGCAGATGGGCATCATCATGACCCCCGGCGTGACGTGGGTTGATTCACTCGAGACCGCGCGCACCGTCAGCGGCATCGCGCGTGACGTCGCCAAAGAAGGCGGGGACGAGACCAACTTGAAGCAGGTCGCCTCGCTCAACGATCTCCTCCCGTACGACGTCGAGAAGCGTCAGGCGATCATGGCGGAGCTCGGCACGCTGCTCGAGAAGCTCCCCAACTCGAAGAAGGAAGACGAGAAGGTCAAAGCGCTCATTGAGATGACACAGGCCAAACCGTGGACGCTCGAAGAATTGCCGATCGAGTTCCGCCGCCGCTTCGAGCCGTTCGATGGCAAGGGCACCTTCGTGTTGCTCTTCCCGCGCTACGGCCTGCACGACGTGAAGCGCCTCGAGAGCTGGGCGCTGGCGCTCAACACCATCAGCAAGCGCGCGCAGGAGCGCAACATCCACGCTCCGATCCTCGACGCCAACCGCCTCGCCGCGAAGGTGTTCTCGCTGATTCGGCAAGACGGTCCGCTCGTGATGGGCCTCGCCGCGCTCGTCGTCTTCGTCGTGATCTGGATCGCGCTCAAGAAGCTCACCTACGCGCTGATGGTCACCGGCCCGCTCTTCGCCGGCATCGCGTGTCTGCCGCTCGGCATGTTGGCGGGAGACATCTCGCTCAACTTCCTGAACGTCGTCGTCCTACCGAACTTGCTCGCCATCGCCGTCGACAACTCGGTGCACCTCTTCCATCGGTACCAGGAAGATGGGCCCGGCTCGATGTCGCGCATCATGCGGCACACGGGACTCACCGCGATCGTCGCCACGTGTTCGAACGCCACCGGCTACGCGTCGATGCTCATCGCGCGCCATGCAGGTCTGCGCAGCGTCGGTCTGCTCGCCGTCGTCGGAGTGGTGTGCACCTTCCTCGGCACCACGGTGCTCTTCCCCGCGCTCATCGAGCTGCGAGAGCGGTTGCTCCAGAAGGGCATCCCGCCGGAGCCGCAGAAAGATCCGGCGCCGAAGTGAAGATCTTCGTGACCGGTTCGGCTGACGGTCTCGGGAGGCTCACGGCGCAGACGCTGCTTCGCGCAGGTCACGAGGTCGTCGTTCACGTTCGCAGCAAGCAACGGCTCGACGCCGTCCGGGAGCTCAACGCGGCCGCCGCCGTGGTCGGAGATCTCGCCGAGCTTCAGCAGACCGTGGAGCTCGCCGAGCAGATCAACGCGCTCGGAACGATGGACGCGGTGATTCACAACGCGGGCGTGTATTCGAGCGGCGCGATTCATCCGGTGAACACCATCGCGCCGTACGTGCTGACCGCGCTCATGCATCGGCCGAAGCGGCTCGTGTACTTGAGCAGCGGTCTCCACTCCGGCGGCAGCGCGCGGCTCGATGGCGTCGATTGGAAGCGCGGCTCGTATTCGGACAGCAAGCTCTTCGTCAGCACGCTGGCCGCGGCGATCGCGCGTCGGTGGCCCGACACGATCAGCAACTCCGTCAATCCGGGTTGGGTGCCGACGAAGATGGGCGGCTCTGGCGCGCCGGATGATCTGACGCTCGGTCACCGCACGCAGGAATGGCTCGCGACGAGTGATGACGCGAAGGCGAAGACGACCGGTGGGTACTGGTTCCATCAGGAGCTCGTTGCGGCGCATCGATCGATCGCCGACCCGAAATTTCAGGATGCGTTGCTCGCTGAACTCGCTCGCGTGAGCGGGATCGCGATGCCGTAGGGAGGGAGAGGGGAACCGCTTCAGAGCTTCTTCTTCATTTCGAGGTGCGGCATGCCCGCTTCCTCGAACACTGCGCCGTGCGGCTCGTAGCCATGGCGCTTGTAGAACTCCATCGCCGACAGCTGCGCGTGCAACATGATGCCGACCAGCTTGCGCTTCTTCGCCTCGGCCTCGAGCGCGGTCAGGAGCTTCGAGCCGGTGCCGCCCTTGCGATTGCTCTGCAGCACGGCCATGCGACCGACGCGGCCCCACGAGCCCGTCTCGTCCTTCGGAGCCTCAGGCAGCATCACCAGTCGCCCCGTGCCGATGGCGTGCTTCCCTTCCATCGCCAGCACGTGAAACGCCTGCGCGTCGTCAGCGTCGCGTTCCATCGACTCGGGAACGCTCTGTTCCTCGATGAAGACGATCTCGCGAATGGCAAGCGCCTGCATGAGCTCGCCCTCGCTCTCGATCGGCTTCACCAGGATCGACTCGTTCTCGCCCGCCATCGCGGGAGGCCCTATAGAAGAATTCGTGATCGCCGCCTACTACCTGTTGATGTTCATGACGGTAGGCGTGTCGCTCCCGTTCCTGCCGGGGTACTTCAAGACGCTCGGCTTCACGGGAGCCCAATCGGGCGCGTTGCTGTCGATCGGCCCGATGTTCGCGCTCTTCATGCCGCCGCTGTGGGGCCAGCTCGCCGATCGCACGCGACGCCCCGGAGCCGTCCTCTTCATCACCACCTCTGGCAGCGCGCTGGGCTTCTTTCTGCTCTCGCGCGCGACGACCTTCGATGACGCCTTCCTCGCGCTCTGCGTGAACGCGGGCTTCGCCTCGAGCCTCACCTCGCTCGCCGATTCGATCGCCATGCACCAGGTCCACCAACGCGGAGGCAACTACGCCGCCATCCGCGTGTGGGGCTCGATCGGCTTCGTGCTCACCGCGCTCCCCTTTGGATTTCTCGTCAAGGATGTCGATCGCACCGCGGTCTTGCTCCCCTTCGCGTTGATGACGACCGCGGCGATCTGGACGGGCGCCGCGCTGTCGCGCGTGAAAATCGAGAGCCCCGAAGGTCCGCGGCCCACCGTCAGCAACGCGCTCGCCTTGCTCAAGCGCCGGGAGATCGCCTTCTTCCTCGCCGCCACTGCGCTCCACTGGATCGCCTGCGCGCCGTACCACGGCAGCCTCGCGCCACACGTGAAGGACCTCGGGCTCCCCGCGTGGGTCGTCGGCGTCAGCGCGAGCATCGGCGTCGCCTCGGAGATCGGCGTGATGTTCACCTGGCCGAGGTGGGCTCCACGCGTTCCGACGCGCCGACTGCTGATGTGGTGCTTCGCCGCGAGCGCGCTTCGCTGGGCGATGATGGCCTTCGTCACGCACCCCGTCTTGCTCTCCGCCGCCGCGCTCTTCCACGGCCTCACCTTCGGCGCGTTCTATCTGGCGAGCGTAGGGTGGATGTCGCAACACGCTCCGGGCTCGCTGCGCGCGACCGGTCAGGCGCTCTTCGCCGCCGCGACCTTCGGCATCGGAGGCGTCATCGGCTACCGCGTCAGTGGCGCGCTCTACGACCAGCTCGGCGGGCCGAAGTTGTTCCTGGTCGCCTCACTGCTCGCACTCCTGCCGATGGTTCCCCTGCTCTTGAGCGAAGCGAAAGCAGTCAATTCTGGAAGCAGTACAGATGCAGCCGCTCGTAACAACCACTCGAGATGAAGTCGGTCCAGTCAGCGGGAATCGTGCTGCTCAGCCCCGCGCGGCCCTTTCGCCCAACGTCGATGCTCGACCAGCCGTCGCAGTTGGCCGACTCGCCCGGATTGGCCTGACTCGAAGCCTGGCCACCGGTCGCCGTACCGGTCCACGCCGCTTTCTCCATGCCCATGCCGAGCCACGTACCGTTTTCGGTGCAGCTCGGCGTGTCCAGCGGAACCGATTGCAGGGCGGCTTTGTTGTTGAACGCCCTGATCAGCAGCTTCTTGCTGTCACGGCACATCAGGTACCACGGGCCTGCCGCGGTGATGCGATCGATGGCGTGTACCAACGGGCGCGCGGCGCCACCTCGCTCGTCACGATCGGAGATCCACGCCTTCCATGTGCCCGTCAGCCCGGCACCCGAAGCAGCGGCGGCGCACTTGCTGTCGGCACCGGCGATGCCGCCGAGGTCTCCCTGGTACGAGGCTGAGGTGATGAACATCTGCTTCGCGCCCGCAGGCAACGTGTCGGGCACGTAGTCGCACGCACCAGCGACGCACGACTTGCCATCGAGGCAGCTGGTGCAGGTGTCACCGCTCGCGCCACAGGAAGTCGTGGAGGTGGGCGTCACGCAGGTGCCATCATCGAGCAAGCTCATTCGCGCGCAGCAACCCGTGCAGTTGCTCGGGCCACAGCGCATCGGAGTGGGATCAGGCGTCACGGGGCCACAGGCGGTCACCATCAGCGCGGCTGCAACGACGTGAAGCGTTTTCATGCACGGCCAACTCGCAAAGCCCGGTCTCACGGTCAAGGGCGACGAACCCCAGCATGAAGTTCAGGTCGCGGGCCACGTCAGTGACCGGGTGCTAACCTCTGCCGCAATGCGACGCGTTCTTGCCCTGCTCGTCCTCGCCATTTCCGTCCCCGCCTTCGCGCAGAAGGAAGAGATCTTCGGCGACGGCGCTCCTCCGCGGTACCGCGAGGAGAACATGGACAAGCGCTTCAAGAAGACGCGCGTGGCCAAGCTGCTCGAGAACGGCACCGATGATCCCGCGTGCATTCAGATGCTCGGCGGCCTGTTCGTCGCACTTGCCGAGATCGCGCCGGTGCTCCACAAGCGCGATGAGAACTTCACGCTCGCTCCGGAATTGACCGACGCGGTGCAGACGCAGCTGAGCACGCCCGGCTTTCCCGCCACCGCCTACCTCGTGGCGATGATCCGCAAGATCATGATCGACGGCCGCCTACCCGACACGTGGCTCGAGACCGCCATCAAGCTGAACAAGGTGGTGAAGATCATCGACATCCCCAAGCTGAAGATGATCAACGAGCAGATCAACCTCGTCGACTCGTCGTACCTCACCATCCTCAAGGTGAAGGAGCGCTACATGGTCGAGGCGCTCAACGCGAACAGCGCCGTCACCACCGACGTGGTCGCCACCTTCCGTGACGCGTATCTCGATCGCCCCATCGCGTGGGGCGGAGCGACGCTGCTCGACATCGGCATCAACCAGCCGAAGGGCAAGAAGGGGAAGAAGAAGCTCTACCTGCGGGCGACCGCGGAGGAGCTGGTGGCGGTGCTCCAGTACATCCCGCCCGACCCGCGCATGAACACCGTCAATCTGCTCGCGCAGGCGCCCGTCAAAGTCGATCCGATCATCATCTACGTGAAGCTGCAGTCGAAGCAGTACGCCGACATCGAGAAGTTCCACCGCGGTCAGCGCGTGATGGTGAAGGGGCACTTCTGGGAGATGAGCAAGAACGCGCTCGAGCTCGAGGTGCGTGACGGTCTGCTCTTCGAAGATCGCGACTGGAGCGGCGGCGTGTTGCTCGGTCGGCCTGAAGACGTCGCGCAGTGCCCGGCGGCGATCAACGAGATCACCGGCACGGCTCCGGCGCAGGTCGGCGGCTTCAAACACTGAAGCTGTTTCACTCGGCGAGTCTCACTGCGGCTCCGTTCGCCGGCTCGCGCGGGTGAGACTGTCGCCTGATTTGACAGGTGGGTTTCCAGCGCACTCGGAAAAATGCTGCCAGATCGCCGCGCATGTCCTGTCACCGGACGCGTCACGCTCGCGTTTCACCTCTGATATCATCGAGTTAGCAACGGCATGGCCAATGCTCAAGACGAGCCGGTCATGAAGCTCGATCCCAAAGTCGGAATTGCCACGCAGGCCGCAGCAGCGAAGGCGGCGCAGCCGTTCAAGAAGCTCCTCGCGGAAGCGCGCAGTGAGTTGAAGCCGAAGCAGCCGCCTCCGATTCAGGTGAACGTCAGCACCACCGCCTCGGTCGTGCGCGCCGCCCAGTCGTCGGGCTCAGTCTCGGTCGCCTCTCAAGTGCGCCAGCAAGCGCGCGTCCACGCCGAAACCGAAGCGTCGCGACTCAACACGGTGCGCGCTGATCACTCGCAGCGCGCCGAGAGCCTCACCCACGTTCGCACCGAGTCGACTCAGGATCTCGCGGAGCGCAGCAACGGCCGCATCATCGACTTCATCTTGAAGGAGCTCGGCGGCAACGAGAGCAACGCGTCGAACTCGAACATGACGCCGCCTCCGACGCCGACGGGAGAGATCGCCACCGTTCACCCGATCCGCTCCGCTGCACTGCAGGCTCAGCCCGCGCAGAAGCTCGACGAAGCGCCTCCTGAGACGCGCGCCACCCAGGCCGTCGCGCTCATCGAGAAGATCGAGACCTTCGTTCGCAGCCAGCGCCCCGGCCTCGCCCTGACGCTCAACAACTCACTCGGAGCGAGCGTCGAGATCGAGCGCATCGGCCCGCGCGAGATCGCGCTCAAGCTGGTCGGTCACATGGGTCCGCCGAGCGCAGATGCGGTCAGCCGGATTCGCGATGAGCTGCGTGCGCGTGGATTGAAAGTGGGCGCGCTCAGCGTCGCGTAGCAAGCGAAACAGTCACTTCCCGCCGGGGCTCATGTCGAGCTCGGCGCGCTTGTTCTGGCGATCCTTGTTCGCCTCGGCTTCAGGCAACCCCGCACGCTTCTCGTTGATGTTGGGCCACTTCGGCGCCAGCTCAGCGTTGAGCGCTTTGTATTCCTTCCATTTCTCCGGGAGATCCGACTCCGCGAAGATCGCCTTGGTGGGGCACACCGGCTCGCACGCGCCGCAGTCGATGCACTCATCCGGATTGATCACGAGGAAGTTGGCTCCCTCGTAGAAACAGTTCACGGGGCAGACCTCGACACAGTCGGTGTACTTGCACTTGATGCACGGGTCGGCGACGACGTAGGTCACGGAAGCGCTCCTGAAAATCGGTGAAAGCGACGCGTTCTCTAGCGCGCCGCGGCATCCTTTTGAAACTGAGAAAGCGCACTGCGCCCTTGGCAAGTTGAAGCTGCGGAGTACTGTCCGCGCGCCTCTCTCGACCCCACCGACTCAACGGGACCCACGGCCGTCGGTCCCACCGGAGACAGCGCATGTCGTCGATCGTCTCACTCGTCCTCGCCGCGAGCGTCTTCACGCCGCAGCCCACGCAGGTGCTCCTCAACCCGGAAACGCAGGCCCCGAAGCTGGAGATCGGCGTGCTCTCGGCGCCGCTCGAAGGTGAACTCTCGAGCGCGGTGAAGAACTGGGCGATGTCGCAGCGTGAGCACTGGCGCCTGTCGCCCGGCACGTCGCTCAAGTTCAGCGAGGCGTTCTCGACGCGCTTCGGAGCCAGCTTCCACCTCGTCCAGATGGTGGGCGACGTCGAGGTCTACAACGGCAAGCTGGTCGTCACGCTCGACGAGAAGCGCCAGGTCGTACAGGTCGCGTCTTCGCTCTTCACGGGCATTCGCATCGTCGACGGCGAGCGCATGAGCAACGACCAGGCGACGTCACTGGCCGGCATCGCGGTGCCGCTCGTCGCGTTCCGCCCCGATGGCGTTCCGTACGGCGGCAGCAAGCGCTTCTACTTCCCCGTCGGTGACGAACTGCACGAGGCGTGGCTCGCGAACATCCACTCGCTCGACTTCTCGAAGAACTGGTACGTCGGCATCGACGCGACGACGGGCGAGCGGCTCTTCCTTCAGAACCGCGTGCACCACGCCGCAGGCGACGCCAACGTCTACGCGGTGTCGCCGGGCGGGCTCGACGCGGGCGTCGGCGCGGTTCCAACGGTGGTTCGCTCGCTGACCCACGACGACGGCGGCACGATGATCGGCGACACCTGCACCACGCCGCTCGATGACGGCGGCCTGCTCACGTATGCCAACGACGCGGGCGAGCTCTGCGGCGATCAGCTGCTCATGTACAACTGCTGCCCGACGAAGGACTGCTCGACCGCGCCTGACGCCGGTCCGCGCCGCGTCTCTGGCACCGCGATGATCCCGGGCGTGCCCATCGCGATTCAGTACGACGTCGCGATCTGTGATCGCCTCCGCCGCGCGAACAACACGCAGAACGGCCGCATGGATTACGCGTACACCCCGGTCGATCCTCCGACGAATCGCATGGCGGTGGTGGCGAGCGATGTCGCGAACTCCGACGAGTTCGCCGAGGTGCACAGCTTCTACCACGTGAACACCGTCTACGACTGGATGCGCAAGCTCTCGGTCACGGCGAGCCCGATCTTCGGCACCAACCCGATGATTCAGCCGTTCAAGATGCGCGACGAGCGTCGCATGCCCGCCGTGCGCGTCGCGGTGTGGAGCAACGTGATGTTCCCCAACTTCAACGAGCTCGTCAGCGGCGGAGTCACCTGCCTCACCAACCCGCCCTGCCGCGCGAACACGCTGACCCGCATCGACAACGCCGCGTTCTTCCCGCGCGAGCAGTTCCAGCAGCTGCCGTTGCCCGGCTTCGACACCGGCGCCGACACGCTGATGATCTTCCAGGGCAACGCGGCCGACGCGGCCTACGACGCCACTGTCATTCAGCACGAGTTCGGGCACGGCGCGGTCTACGCCACCGCCAACATCGGCTTCGACACGGCGGCCATCGACGCCCGCTCGGCCAACAACGAGAGCGGCGCGTTGCACGAAGGCTTCGCCGACTACATCGCTGGCGCGTTCAACGATCTCGCTGAGGTCGGCCCGTACTTCGGTCCGCGCGTGACCGCCGGTCAGCCGATGACGCCCGGCGTGCGTTCTGATCAATACCTCCGCGCGCTCGACAACCAGCTCAACTGCCCTGAGGTGCTGTGGGGTGAGGTGCACCAGGACAGCCAGCACGTGTCCGGCGCGCTGTGGCAGGGCCGCGAGCTGTTCGGGGGGCCGAGCGCGGCGAACCGTGAACGGTACGACGCGGCCTTCTACGCGATGCTGGTGTCCATCACGCCCAACGCCGACTTCGCGATGACGGCGACGACGATGGCGGCGCGCGTGGCGACGGCGTTCAACGGCAACGCGATGGCGGCGCAGCAGATGACGCAGATCTTCATGGCCCGCGGAGTGACCGGCTGCTCGAAGGTGCTCGACGTCAACGCCACCAACTTCCCTCGCGCCTACTACGGCATCCCCTCGGTGATGGGCTTCGGCCAGTCGCTGATCCCCGGCCCGATTCAGTTCCGCGTGCCGGTGCCGCAGGGTGCGTTGCGCGTGCGCGTGACGGCGGTGAGCGGGGGTGGCGGCGGCCTGTTCGGCGGTCAGCCTCCGACGGTGACCATTCTCGCGAAGAACGGCTCGGCACTGACCTTTGCGCGCCAGGGCGGCGTGCTGCAGAACGACTCGCAGAGCCGCTCGAACATGGCCGGCATGGGCAACCTCACTGGCGCGGTCGACGTCAACGCGGCGTGCGGTGGTGACGTGTTCATCACGCTCTCGGCCATCGGCGGCGGAGCGACGCTGCAGAACGTGCAGGTCGCGGTGGATCCGCTCGTCAACTGCATGCTCCCGATGGACGCGGGCACCGGTGGCGGCGCGGGCACCGGTGGCGGCGGTGGCACCGGCGGCGGTGGTGGCACGACCACGACCAACCTGATCTCGGTCGGCCCGATGAACACCACGTCTCAGCCCAACGCCAAGGTCGGCTGCGGCTGCACGTCGATCGATGGGTTCAACGTGGTGCTGTCAGCGCTGGCGCTGAGCGCGCTCGGCCTGCGTCGCCGTCGCAAGAGCTGAGGCCGAAGGAATCGGAAGCGGAAGGGTGGAGGAATCCCCTCTCCCTCGGGGAGAGGGTCAGGGTGAGGGAGAACACCCTCTCACCACGCCCCGATGTCTTCCTTCTTCTCGTCGGGCTTCTTCTCGTCCGCGGCGGGCTCGCTCTTCTTCTTCGGAGCGTCAGCCTTTCCGCTGCGTGACTTCGCCATCGTCTTCTCGGCGAGATCGCGTGTCGCCTGCCACGTCTTGAGCTGCTCATCGGTGGCGGGATCGCGCAGGTCTTCCTTCACGGCGAGCGACTGGTGCTCGCTCGAGATGTTCCACACGCCGCCCTCTTCGACGAGCGTCCACAGGTAGCGGAACGCGGGGAAGGTCTGCGCCTTCTTTCCGCTCCCCGAGCGCTGCACCACGATCGCCGCGGCCCAACCGGATCGGCCATTGGGCGCCAACTTCACGCGCAGGTTGCCGTCGATCTTCCACGTGTAGCCGGCCTTCTTGATCGCCCCGAGTTGCGGCTTGATCAGATCCTTGAAGGCCTTGCCTCCGATGAAGACCTCGGCGGCCGACGTGCCGAGCTGCACGAACTCCGCGCGCTCACTGGTGCGATCGAGCTTCACGCCGTAGTCATCGAGCGAACGCCTGGCGACGCCGACGAGCTGATCCGAATCAGGAGAGCGATCGTTCGTCACGTCAGCGGGAGCCACCAGCTTCTTCGTCGCGTCGGGCGCGAACACCAGCGCGTCGGGCACGGCGAGCGAGACGTGGAGCGCGTCGATCTTCCATTTCTCGAACACGCGCACGAGGTGCATCGTGATGCGCGGCAACCACACGTCGGACTTGCCCTTGTGGGTGGTGGTCACCTTCGGGAGATCGAACGCCCACGCCGCGTCGTCACCGTCGGTGAGGCCGACCACGATGCGGGAGTCCTCGAACTTCACGGTGTCTCCCGCGAGGCCGATGGGGAGCAGCGCCTGGCGCGATCGATCGCCGATCACCGTGCCGCCGGTCCACGTGTCGGACGGGCCGAGCCCGAGCACCAGCGCGTCGTCGGTGAAGAGGGTCTCGAGCTTGTCGCCGTCGCCCTGCTCCACCGCCTTGAACGCCGACTCGATCGTCTGCCGCACGACCTCGGCGGGCTGGAGCACCGGCTCTGGTTCAGGCTTCGGTTTGGGCTTCGCGGTGACGCACCCGAAGCACGAGAGAACGAGCGAAAGAGCGAAGAGGCGCCGCACGGCCGACAACCTATCACGCGCGAAGATCCCCTCTCCCTCGGGGAGAGGGTCAGGGTGAGGGGGAGAAGGACAGGTGATCGGTAACACTTTGGGGTGTCAGGGCGGGAACAGGTTTCCTTTGTTTCCCCTGAGCACCAGCGACTCCGTGTCGCCGGACGTGGTGACGCGTTTAG
>JAEUJS010000484.1 GCA_016792935.1 Archangium sp.
AAGGTGAAGGGCGTGAATGAGCCACTCACTCTGGTGCGCGTGAAATCGAAATAGTGCATGCATTGCATGCAGTGACTGCGTTGCATACAGTTGCGTCATGGCGATGCTGACCATCCGCAATCTCGATGAAAGCGTGAAGAAGGCGCTCAGGCTCCGGGCTGCGCAGAACAAGCGGTCGATGGAGGCTGAAGCACGTGTCCTGCTCACGACGGCGGTTCGGCAGTCGCCTCCGAAGGAGAATCTGGCGAAGTGGATTCGCCAGCGATTCAAGGGCATCGAGACGGAACTCAAACTCCCTGCGCGCACGAAGATGCGTGCACCGCCCAGCTTCGACTGATGCTCCTCGACACGAACGTTCTCTCTGAGCTCATTCGGCCGAGGCCTTCGCCGCAGGTGCTTCGCTGGTTCGAGGAGAACGAACAGCCCGTCTACGCTTCGGCGATCACGCGTGCGGAGATGCTCTACGGCGCGTATCGACTCCCGTTGGGGAAGCGACGCACGGAACTCGAGACGGCGATCCTCGACTTGTTCGATGGGCCACTCGCGGCTCGGTGTCTTGCGTTCGATGTCGCGGCTGCCGATGCCTTTGCGCGATTGCGGGCGCAATCGCGGTCACAGGGTGCGTCCATCACCGTTGAGGATCTCCAGATCGCCGCAATCGCCGTGGCTCAAGGCTTGCCGCTCGTGACGCGCAACGTCACGGACTTCAAGGCGCTGAAAGGGCTCGAGCTCATCAACCCGTTTGCCGACTGAACTCATTTCGGTGCGAGCAACGCAGCGGCGGCTCCGCGCCAGTCGACGAATTCCTGCGCCAGCGCGCTCGAAGCACCGCGTTCGATGCGGCCTCGTAG
Source organism: Archangium sp. (assembly GCA_016792935.1). GTDB lineage: Bacteria > Myxococcota > Myxococcia > Myxococcales > Myxococcaceae > Archangium_A. The sequence continues at coordinate 852 of JAEUJS010000484.1, forward strand.
CACTGGCGGTCAGCCTCACGAGCAGATACCCGTCGCGTTCCCGATGCAGTCCGCCGTGGAAGACCGTCCGAAGTCTGAGCTCGCAGCGTTGTGGAGCCTCGCGCTCCCGCTGGCACTCGCTCAGGCCGGCCAGGCGCTGATGGGCATGGTGGACACCGCGGTGCTCGGCCGGCTCTCTCCGGCGGCTCAGGCGGGAGCGGGTCTCGGCAACTCGCTCACCTTCACCTGCACCTTCTTCGGCATGGGCGTGATGCTCGCGCTCGACCCACTCGTCTCTCAGGCCATCGGCGCGGGCGAGCAGGCGAAGGCGCGCACGCACTACTGGCAGGGCGTGTGGCTCGCGTTGTTCACCAGCGTGCTGGTGATGATCCCCATCGCGCTGATTCCGTTTCTGCTCGAGCCGTTCGGCGTGACCGCGACCATCGCCGACGCGGCGCGCACGTACATGTGGTGGCGCCTGCCCGGCGTCGCGGGCGTATTGCTCTTCGTCGGAGCGAAGAGCTACCTCACCGGCGTCAACCGCGTGGCCATCACGCTCATCGCGATGGTGGTGGCGAACATCGCCAACCTGCTCCTCGACCTCGGACTCGTCTTCGGCGCCGGGCCGATTCCTGCGCTCGGCGTGACGGGAGCGGCGATCGCGACGGTGCTCTGCACGTGGGTGCAGTTCAGCGTGCTGCTGCTCGGCTTCGGCAAACCGCCCGAGGGTCGGTCCCGCGCGTTCGATCGCGTCGAGGTGATGAAGGCGTTCAAGCTCGGAGCGCCCATCGGTCTGCACTTCATCGCGGAGTCAGGCCTGTTCTCGCTGACCGGCGTGCTTGCGGGACGACTCGGCGAAAACCCCGGAGCGGCGCATCAGGTCGCGCTCAACTGGGCGAGCCTCACGTTCTGCGTGGCGAGCGGCATCGGCAGCGCAGCAGCGACGCGCGTGGGGTGGGCGGTCGGTCGCGAAGACGCCGTCGGCGCGCGCAAGGCGGGACTCACCGCGTTCGCGAGCGTGGTGGTCTTCATGTGTTTCGGAGCGCTCATCTTCATCGTCTTCCCGAACGCGATGGCGAGCCTGATGTCGAGCGAGCCCGACGTGGTCGCGGTCGCGGCGTCGCTCTTCACCATCGTCGCCGTGTTTCAGCTGAGCGATGGCGTGCAGGCCGTGGGAGCCGGCGCGTTGCGTGGAACGGGCGACGTCACGTTCACCTTCTGGGCGAACATCATCGGCCACTGGGGCGTCGGCTTGCCGGTCGCGTGGTGGCTCGGCGTTCGCGGCCCGTACGGTGTGCAGGGATTGTGGTGGGGCCTGTTCGCGGGGCTGAGCGTCGTCGCCGTCGCGTTGCTCGCGCGCTTCGCGATGACGACGCGCAAGCCCATCGCCCGGCTCGCGTGACGAGTCACCGCACCACGAGCACGGGGCGATGCGCGGCGCGGAGCACGGCCTCGGCGGTCGAGCCGCGAATCGCGCGCGAGAGGCCTGAGCGGCCGTGCGAGCTCATGACGATGGCGTCGGAGCCCAGTTGCTCCGAGAGCGCCACGAGGGCGGGAGCGACGTCGGCGGCGCGCAGCACTTCGGTGCGCGTGGTGACGCCCCGCTCCGACAACGCAGGCGGGACGAGGGCCTGGAGGCGGGCGGCGAGCTCGGCGGTCACGCGCGGGCTGGCGTGGGGAATGGGCAGCTCGGGTGCATACAGATCGGCGAGCTGCCCGGCGATGCCTTCGACCGGCGTGACGTGCGCGAGGGTGAGCTCTCCACCGGGTTCGATGAGCCGACCGGCCCAGGCGATGGCGGCGTTGCCGAGCGGCGAGAAGTCAGTGGTGACCAGCACGCGCTTGAAGCGCGGCGCGGGACGGAAGGCCGCGGTGTCGGTCGCCTCGGGCGGAATGAGGGCGACGCTCATGCGCGCGAAGTGCGCGGCGACGGCCGAGACGCTCCACAGGCGCGAGAGGCGGCCATGCGCCGGTGTGCCGACCACGACCATCTGGCATCGCTCGGCCTCGGCCACTTCGAGGAGATGGTCACCCATTCTCCCCAGCCCCAACTTCGCCCGGAAGAAGAGCTCGCCCTTGCCCGGCAACGACGGGACCAGACGCTTCAGGTCGCGCTCGATGAAGCGCTCCACGATGGGGTCGGGGTCGGTGTACGAGAAGCGTCTCCCGGCCACGCCGTAGAGATGGTGCGCTTCGTCGGCGTAGTAGACGCGCGCGACCACGACGTCGACCGGCGCCAGCTCACGCAGCGCGGAGAGCCAGCGCACGGCCGCGGCGCACGCGGCGCCGTCATCGACCCCGAGGGTCACGCGCAGCGGCGCTCCCTGCGCCCAGAGCGGCACGCTCTCGCCTTCGCGCACGATGAGCGTGGGAATGGTGGGGCTTTGGGAGAGGCGATCACTGGTGCCTCCGAGACGGAACAGCGGCTCGAGTCGATGGCCGTGTGAGCCGACGACGATGAGCCGGGCCTTGCGCGCGAGGGCGACGCGCTGGATGACTTCGTGCGCGGGACCCTTCTCGATGACTTTCTCGATGCTGGGCACCGTAAGCGCCGCGGCGCGTTCGCTGAGCAGCGCCTGGGCGCGGGCGGCGTCGGTGGCCGCCGGCTCGTCGACGTGCAGGAGCACGAGCGGGAGCTTCCACTTCGAGGCGAGCGCTGCGGCGGTCTGCTCCGCGGCGCGGGCCTGCTCGGAAAAATCGGTCGCGCAGAGAATGGTCATGTCGTGAGTCGTTTCACCGCGTGTGCCAGCCACACGTGAGGTGCGCTGGCCGGGTGACGCGCATCGGTTGCGCGCAGAGGCGTGAGTGCCGAAAGCGGTGCGCGACGACGTCGAGTAAGAGGTCCGAATGCGCGTGATCTTGCTGTGCGGTGCGGTGTTGGCCGGATGCCAGTGCGGGCCCGCAGCGGAAGTCGACGGCGGCACCGGCGGAGGCGCGACGGGTGGTGGCTTCGCAGCGACGGGTGGCGGGAGCGGCGGCGGCGCGGCGACCGGTGGCGGAGGAGTCGGAGGAAGTGGCGGTGGAATCGACGCGGGCCCGCCGAACCGCGTGCAGATCTACGGCGGAGGAAGTTTCCCTGCGCGCAGCTGCCAGCAAATCACCGTGCGCTCGGTCGGGCTCACCACCACTCCGGTGTTCGCCGACACGCTGGTCTCGCTCGACGGCGGCCCGTGGGTGGAGTTCTTCGATGGCACGAACTGCAGCGGCACTCCGACGAACGCGGTCACGCTGCAGGCCGGCATGTCGATGTACGAGTTCCGATTCCGCGCCAACGCGTACGGAGCGCTGTCGGCGGAAGCGAGCGCCGCGATGCTCGACAGCGGCATCATGACGTTCACGTCGGAAGTCGAGGTGCTCTTCGACGGAGATCGCACCGTGCTGCCAGCCGCTGCGTGTTTCCCGACGCACGACGTGAAGGCAGTCGTTCCGTTCTCGACGACGGAGGTGCCGGCAGCCGTGCCTTCGCGCTTCACGCTCATCACCTCGTTGCCGTTCGGTGGGTCGAGCACCGACGCGGGCTGCACCAACTCGCAGTTCGAGGTGACGATGGCCGCCGGCAGTGCTCGCGCGCCGGTCTACGCGTTCAGCTCAGGCAGCGCTGGAGCGACCGCGACGCTGACGCTCTCACCGGTCCTTCCTCCGGGAGTCCGGTTCCCGACCAACCTCTCGCGCGTGAATCTCTATGCGCAGTGTCTGCCGACGGGCGTGTCGTGCGACGGCGGCGCAGCGTGCTGCGGCGGTGCGTGCGCGACCGGAGCGTGCCCCTAGCGCTCCATTCCGCCACTCCGGGAACTGCTGTCGCAGCACACGACGAGTCTACAACCGCACGAAGCCGCGGAAGCCGCGCGCCGCGTAATAGCTCTCCGCACCGTTGTGGTACGTGAACGTGCGACCGAAGCGGTGATCTCCGAACAGCGCGCCTCCGAGCTTGCGCACTTCAGGCGGAGTCAGAATCCAGCTCGAGGTCTTCTCATCGAACGGGCCGACCTTCTGCAGCGCCGCGTACTGCGCCTCATCGAGCACTTCGACGCCCAACTTCTTCGCCAGCTCGAGCGCGCTGGTCTTCGGCTTGTTCTCTTTGCGCGAGCGCAGCGCTTCGCCGTCGTAACAAATGCTCCGGCGGTCCTTCGGCGTCTCGGCTGAGCAATCGACGCACACCAGCACGCCGTTGAGCTCGACGACGTCAGGCTCTCCTCCCGTGCTCTCCATCTCGGCGACGACCGCGAGAACCTTCTCGAGCTTCTTCGCGACCGCGTCCCACTTCAGGCCCGGGTGCCGCTTCTCGTTCTTCTCGAAGCGTTCCTGGAGCGTGCTGAGCAGCGAGTCGTTCTTCTTCCTGGCAGCCATGGTGCGCGCACTCTCGCGCACCTTCCGCCTCGATCGTCAGCTCTTCTTGTGACGCTTCGCCGCTTCGCGCACGAGCCCTTCAGGCCACGTGTCAGGCCCGTAGCGGCCGAGAATTTCCACGCCGCCATCCTTCGACGCGCCGAGCACGAACGGCCCCTGGTTGCCTTCACGCAGCGCGTACGCGCCTGCGGGCTTCCACGCCTTCACCTTCGCTCCAGCGGTGGGCTTTCCGAACACCACGCTCTTCACGTCGAGCTCGACGAGCTGACGCGCCGCGAGGTCGGGCGTGCTCGAGGCCTGCGTGTCTGCCTGCGGCTTCTGCGGAGACTGCTCGAGCACCTTGCTCACCACCGCCATCACGGCGCTCTCGGCGCCGGGCAGCACTTCGTCGATCCATTCAGGAGGTTTGGCCATGACGAATCACCCGACGATGTGAACCGCGCGGTACAGCTCGGCGAACTTGGCCAACGGCAACGAGAAGAAGCCGTCGTTCTTGCCGTCGTGGCCGTATTCCGACTGACCCCACGGGTTGCGGAGCTTCACGAACTTCTCGCCGTTCTTCTCCTCGACGCCGAGCACCGAGTACGCATGGTTCGCGTAGACGCCGGTGTTCGTGTAGCGCGACGCCTGATCCGTTCCGTACGTGCCCGCCGCCATCGGCTTGTTGCTCGCCGCCGCGGTCTTGATGCGCTCGTACATCTGGTTCGCGTTCGCCGCGCTCAGGTTCTCGTACGAATACGGGCGCCCAAGCACCTCGGCCATCACCTGGCCCGCGACGCCGCCGTTGCCGATCGAGTCGTAGCTGCCCTTCCACTGCGCGTACGCCTTCTCGATGATCGGGAACCACATCTCCATCTTGTCGGGAGCGGTCGAGCCACCGAGCGAGCCGCCGTAGATCGGCCCACCGAAGCTGCGCACGTAGAGATCGCCGTCGACCTTCACCTCGACCGGGCGGCCACCGCTCCACGAGTTCGCCGAGTGGAACGTGACGCTGTACGTGCCGTCGTCGTTCTTCTTGATCATGTTCTTGATCGCCTCGGGGTTCATGGCCGCCACCGACGCCATCGCCGCGGGGAAGTAGCAGTTGCCGATCGCGCCCTGGCGCACGTCGTCGGGCTTCGGCTCGTCGATGAAGAGCGGACCGGTGAAGCGCTCCGTCTTGAACTTCGGAGTGCCGTCGGCGTTCATCTCGTCCTTGTGCATCTTCGGGTCGGGGAGATCGACGCCCGTGATGTTGGTCGAGCCACCCGGAACCTTGATACTGCCCGCGACCGTCGCGAACGACGTGTTGTTCTTGCCGTCACTCACCGCGACCTTGAACTCGTCACCCGCGCGGCCCTTCAACTTCAAGTCAGCCGGGAGCGAGCCCTTGTCGTCCACCTTCACGTCGAACGACTCGTTGGTGCGCGCGTTGGTGAAGCGAACGGTCGCGCCCGGCTCGGACAAAGGACGGCCGGTGTTGTGCTTCACGGCGATGGAGTCACCCGCGACGCTCAGATCCATGCGCTCCAGATTGACCACCGCGTTGCGCGTGTCGCTCGCCTCGATGCCCTTCGCCTGAATGGTGAGCCAGTCGCTCGTGGTGCCGTCAGCGGCGCGCGTGCGCATGCGGATCATGTCGCCTTCGCGAACGTCCGGCATGGTGCCGAGGAATTTGCCGCTCGCGTCCGCGGTGCCGATGACCATGGTGTCGGTGAGGTGCAGACGGCCTGACGGAGCCGTCGACAAGTTGATCGCTTCGATCGTCTCGCCCGGCTTCGCGACGCCAGCGATGCCGTTCTTCTGATCACCGGTGATGGTGAGCGGACCAAACGTTTCCTGCAGCGGAGCGCGACCGATCAACGCCTCGAGGAAATTCTTCGCGCCGGGGTCCATCTGCAGGCCCGACTTGTCGAGCAGCTGACCCAGGTCGCTCTTCTCGTCCTTCGACAGACCCGCCTTCGCGATCTCGAACTGCTGCGCTCGCGTGATGCCCGGAGCCGTCAGCGCCGTCTTCGCCTTGTCCGCCGTCATGCGCGAGCTGTCACCGACCGCGGCGAGCACGTCGATCACGTTGGCGTCGGTCACCTTCGGCTGCGCGCTGGTCTGCAGCGTCTGGGCGTAGGTGCGGATTCGGCTGTCTTTGAGGCGCATGGAATCGGGCATGGTCGTGACTCTCTCAGGTGAAGGGATACCGGGGAAGAATGACCCGTTATCGGCCTGAAGAGCGCAAGGTTGTGCCCAAATGTAGGATTTTTGCGCCTGCCTTCGCCCTGCGAAATCAGCCGCTTAGCGAAGTCTTTGGAGCAGCGGAGTCCGCAACGGACGGGGAAGGGAAGAGCCCAGCGAGATGATCGAGCTCAGCTGCCAGGGGAAGGTGAAGACCTTCGCCTTGCGCACCATCGCCTTGCCCATGCGTTCCACGGCGTCGTCGGTCTCGAGGAGGAACGGCATCGAGCCCGGCTTGTTCTTCGCGGTCATCTCGCTCTTCACGAAGCCGGGGTGGATCGACGTCACCGCGATGCCGTACTTGTCGACGTCGAGCCGCAACGACTCGAGGAACATCGCGAGGTACGCCTTGGTCGCGCAGTAGGTCGACGACTGCGGCAGTGGAATCAAACCGGCGAGTGACGAGATGCCGACGAGGTGACCCTTCTTGCGCTCGATCATCGCGGGGAGCGCGGCGGTCAACGTGGCGGTCGCTCCGGTCACGTTCACGTCGATCATCTTCTTCACGGAATCCCAATTCAGTTTCTTGGGGCGCGTGTCTTCACCGACTCCGGCGTTGGCGATGACGAGCTCGAGGCCGCCGCAGTCTTGATCGAGCTTCTGCACCGCCAGGAAGGCAGCGCTCGCGTCGGCGACGTCGAGCTTGAGCGGCACGATGTTGTCGCCGGCTTCGGCTTTCAGCGCTTCGAGTTGATCGAGGCGTCGCGCGGCCGCGTAGACCTTCACGTTGCGCTTCGCGAGCCACAGGGCGAGTCCACGGCCCAGACCGCTCGACGCTCCGGTCAGCAGCGCGTTCTTCCACGGCAGGTCACTCATGGTTTCGGAATCTCTCCGCACGAGACGTAGATGAGCGTGTCGCGCTCGTCGTGCACGTTGATGAGCCAGTCTCCTTCTTTGAAGGTGCTCATCGGACGGGGGAAGACGTTGGTGGCGCCGACGCGACTCGGGTCCCTCTGGAGGACCTTGAGCGGGCCGATGCCGCCCTCGTTGCTGCCGACCTCGCCGCAGTTGCCCTTGTGGATGTGGGCGGCCTGCCCCTTGTCGGTGATGTAGTCGGGGAGGCTCGTCTCAACGGTGACGCGTACCGTGTTGCCGAGATCTTCGAGCGTCGCGAAGCCGGTCTGGCCCGAGTTGTTGTCGGCGTTCATCGTGACGCGCAACTCACGCGGCCCGCATGCACTGAGCAACACCACCGCGAAGATCGACGTCGTCAGCCGCACCATGCCGTCTCCTTACCAACTCAGCGCCAGCCAGTCGCGATGACGGGCGTGTACCAGAGCGCGCCCTTCACGCTGGGCAGCGCGCGCAGGTCAGCGGCTGCCTGCTGAATGCGCGGCACCCACGACGCGCCGAGCGATTCGTCGAGGCCTTCGAAGATCTCCGAGAACTCGTCGATGAACTGTTGGCGGAAGTCGCGGTTCTCTTCGGCCCCGCGCAGCAGTGGCCGGTGCAGCTCGAAGCGACGAAAGCCCAC
>JAEUJS010000512.1 GCA_016792935.1 Archangium sp.
AGGTAGAGCAGCTCACCGCGGCATTCCTCGGGGAACGTCTTGTCGTCGAGGACGATCTCCTTCACCAGCTCCGCGAACTCGGCGCTCTCCCGCAGGTTGGTGTTGAAGTACAGGTTGTGCGTCGCCGACCGGCAGATCTCGTTGTTGGTTGCGTTGGCCTTGAGCGTGTCGCGAATCACGGGGATGACGTCGACGTTGCTGCCGCTCCCGAGCGCTTCGACGGTGCGACGGTAGTAACCGGCACCACGGCCCTTCTGCGTGACGAGCGCCGCGCGCAACGAGCCGAGTGAGGCGGGGCTGCTGATGCGCGCCGCCGCTCCGGCGAAGGCCGCGAGGTAGTTGATGTCGAGATCGCGCTTGCCGAGCTCGTCCATCATCCACTTGTGGCCATCGGGGTTGTCGACGCGACCGAGCGCTTCCATCGCCGCGTTGCGCACGCGGATGTAGCCGGCGGGATCTTCGTTCAGATTCTCAGGGCGCTTCGCGAGCGCGAGGAGCGACGCCGAGAACTCGCTGGGCAACTTGCGCAGGCGCGTGTTGGCGAGCCGCAACAACACGGCCTCGCGCACGTACGGCGACGGATCTTTGGTGATCACGTCGAGGATCGCGTTGAGCGCAGTGTCGGTCGGCTTGTTGTCGGTCTTGGGCGCCTTGCTGCCGATCTCTCCGAGCAGCTGGAAGGTCGCGAGCAACCGCCACACGGGATCTGGATCGTAGCGAGCGGCGTCGACCCAGTTCTCTTCGCTGGTGGTCGTGGGGTTGATCTTGGCGAGCGCTCCGAAGCCGCGGTTCCAGTTGATCCACTGCGGAGCCGACGGCACGTCGATCGTCACCTTCACCTCGGGCTTGTCGATGGTGATGATCTCGTCCTTGTGGAACGCCGGCTCGGTCTGCCGGTGGATGCTGATCGGCAGCTTGAAGGTGAACGGGCCCTTCTCAGTCGGGTGATTGGGTTGCTGACGAATCGTGATCGTCAACTTGCCGCCACCGAACGACGTCTCGGGGAACAACACCGGGTAGCCCTTCTTGGTGAGCCACGAGTCCTTGAACGCCTTGAGCTCCTTTTCCTTCTTGGTGCTGTCGAACACCGCCTTGAAGAAGTCGTTGCTGGTGGCGGTCTTGCCGCCGTTCTTCTCGAAGTAGAGCTTGAGCGCCTTCTTCATCTCGGGCCTGGTGATCCACGTCTCGAGCATCGACATCACGTTGGCGCCCTTGGTGTAGCTGGTGCCGTCGAATGCCTCTTCCGCGGGGATGCCCTTCACGATCAGCGGGTGCGCGTGGGGCCCGTCTTCCTCGATGAAATAGCCGTCGATCAGCCGCAGCGTCTTGCGGATCTCGGCCTCGTCGGAGTCGTTGTAGTCATCCCACGCGAGATCACCCATCCACGTGGCCATGCCTTCGTTGAGCCACACCTCGTCCCACCAATTGCAGGTCACGTAGTCGCCGAAATACTGGTGGGCCATTTCGTGGGCCATCAACGAGACGATCACCGTGCGCGCGAGTTGATCGTTCTTGTGATCGACGATCACCTTGCTGGTGCGCTCGAAGATCACGGACGTGTTCTCCATGCCCGACCAATAAAAACGGGGCACCGAGACGAGATCGATCTTCGCCCACGGATACCTGGTGCCCGTGTACGCGACCTGGAAGTTGAAGAGCTGCTTGAGCACGTCAGCGGCGACGAACGCGCGATCTTTCGTTCCCGGCGGCACCCAGATCGTGGAGTTCGGGTCGTCGCTGACCACCACCGGCTCGAGCTGCGCGATCGCCACCGCGATCAAGTACGGAGAGTGCGGCACCGACTGCTTCCAGTGCACGCGGCGCAGGTTGCGGCCTTCTTCTGAGAACGTCTCGTCCTTCTCCTTCGAGCCGTTGCTGATCACCTGGTACTTGCCGTCGACGATCGCGAGCACTTCGTTGGTCGCCTTGTCGGCCGGCGTGTCGTTCACCGGCATGAAGCGCTGCGCGAAGTTCGGCTCGAAGTGCGTGAAGTAGCCCGGCAACGCGTTGGGCACGTCAGGCTCGGTCGAGGTGAAGAAGCCGTGATTCGAAGTGCCCGCGACCACCGAGTAGGTGATCTCGACGACCGTGTCCTTTCCGGCAGCGACAGCCTTCTTCGGCTTCACCTTCAATACGCCGGTCTCGGTCTCTGGCGAGTACGTCTCCTTGAACTCGGCGGCCTCGCCGTCGACCTTCGCGGCGGTGATCTTCAAGTTGTAGGCGTCGAGCTCGATCTCGGTGAGCGCCCTGGTCGCCTTGAGCGTCGCCGTGAGCACGTTGTTGAACGTGTCCTTCTCGGTCGATTGCTTCATTTCCAGCTTGTAGTGAATCGCGTCGTAGGGGCGGTTCTTCGGCTGCAGACCGCTCGGAGCGCCGGCCAACACCGAGAGCAACGTCAGGGTTTCGATCATGGCGGCGGACCGTAGCCAAACCGAGGTGTACAGTCCCGCGCCGATGGCCCTCGGGACCCAACTGCGCGAGCTGGTCGACGCCTTCAGCGAGCTGGTGGCGCAGCACGTCCGGCTCGCGCGCATGGAGCTGTCGGCAGACGCGAAGTTCGTCGGCATTCGCGTGGGGCTGATCGCAGCGTTCGCTCCGTTGATCCTCGTCGGCTACGGCTTTCTGTGCGTCGCGCTCGCGCTCGCGTTGCGCCGATGGATGGAAGCGGATCTCGCGTTTCTCGCCGTGGGTCTCTTGAACTTGATCATCGGTGGCGTCGGCATCGCAGTCGTCGCTCGCCAGCTCGGTGGGCGCAAGGTGTTGAACGCGACGGTGAACGAGCTCGACACCAGCACCGCGCTGTTGCTGCCCAAAGAAGCGGAGACTCCCGCAGCCGCGCTCGCTCCGAACACCAGGCCCGCGCTCACGAACGGGAGGCCGCAGCCTTGAGCGATTCGATCAAATCAGCCGGAACACCGGCTGGGGGAATTGTCCCTGCGCCTCCGCGCGCGCTGGCTCCGGTGAAGACCACCGATGAAGCCCGAGCTGCACTGGCCGCTGCGCGAGAGAAGCTGTTGGCCCGTCTGGAAGTCGTCGAGCAAACGCTCGAGCCTTTGTCGAACTGGAAGAGCGTGGTGAAGAAGCACCCACTGCTCACCATCGGTGGCGCGTTCGTCGTCGGGTACGCGCTGGCCCGGTTGTTTTCCCGCAGGTGAAGAGGGACGTGATCATGAGCGAAGCAAATCCTCCTCCGGCAGCGCCTTCGACTCCGCCGGGCGTGCCTGACCCGATCGCAGACCTGCAGGAACGCCTCGCGCCGCAGATCGAAGCGGCGACCGAGCAGCTGCAGGAGATCAACGAGCGCGTGAAGGACTTCATCAAGAAGAACCCGGGCACCACGCTCCTCGGAGCAGCGGCGCTGGGCTTCATCATCGGAAAGTGGGCGTCGCGACGATGAGCGCGAGCAACGGAAAGATCGGAGCCGAAGCGTCTCAGGCCGCGCACGCAACGGCGCCGGTGCCGGACGATTCTTCCGAGACGACGTCACGGTGGGAACCGTCGGAGCTGCGCGACACCGTCACCGAGGCCGCGCTCAAGGCGAACTCGGCGCTCAACGGCGTGTCGGACGCGGTCGGGCTCACGGAGAAGGTCGAGAAGTCGCCGTACGCGATGGTCGCCGCGGCGCTGGGCATTGGCTACGTCGTCGGTGGAGGCCTCTTCACGCCGACCACGGTGCGACTGGTGCGCATGGGAATGAAGCTGACGTCGATTCCCATGGTGCGCGATCGATTGCTGGATGTCGCGGAGGCCGCCATCGACCAGGTGATGGCCGCCTCTGCTGGCGGCGCCGCCGGGCTGAAGCCCAATGCGAAGAAAGATTCTGAGCAGTGAACCTGATCGGAGGACTCAAAATGTGGCGAAACCTGCGGAAGAACCTTCCTGACGTGGACAAGGACGACTTGCTCGAGCTCGTTGGTCTCGAGTCGCGGCGGAACACGGCCGACAAACTCGTTCCCGCGCTCGCGCTGTTCGGCGCCGGAGTGCTCGTCGGCGTCGGGCTCGGCCTGATGCTCGCTCCGAAGCCGGGCACGCAGCTGCGTGAAGATCTGAAGAACCGGCTCGCGAAGGCGAACGGTCCTGGCGCTGAGAAGCCGGTGACGGCGCCCGCTGCGACGACGCGTACGTGACCGATCCAACCAATCGTCACGACACGCCTGTCGATACGGCGGTTCGCCACCCAACGGCGTCGCCTGCTGCCGTCGGCGAGATCATCGAAGCGCCGCAGCTCGGCATCGACGCCGCGGCGGTCGGCTCGCAGGCGCTCGTGCGTGCGCGCGCGGTGGAGACGCTCGAGGCGCTCTACACTGCGTGGGCCGAGCTGAACGCCGCGTGGAAGAGCGCGAAGGCGAAGTGGAAGGCCGAGCAGAAGCGCCTTGAAGAGCAGGGTGCGCTGTTGCTCGGAGCGATGCGCGCCGCGAGCGTCACCAGCAATGGCTCCTCGGAGCTCGTGTTGTCCGCGCAGGACGCTGAAGGAAGACTCAACGCGCTGTCGGCTGATTTTGCGGCGCAAGTCGGCAAGGCCGATCAGAGGTTCTCCGAAGAAGTGGCGCGGCTGCGTGCGGAGTTGATCGATCGCGTGAAGCGCCACGCCGCCGTTTCGCGTCCCGCATTCCGGCTCGCGGTGCGAGTGGTGGGAGAGAAGCGCATTCTCCATGCGCATCGCTTGAGTGACGACGACGCCGTGCTGGCGCTCTTCGCGATCACCGGTCGCGTGCCGTCACGGTATGGATTTCTGAGCGACGACTCGCTCGATGATCTGAAGGCCGCGCCGCCTTCGCTCTATGCAGACGAGGGGATCGAAGACGTGCGGCCCACCGCTCCGGCGATGCTCGCGACGCTGAAGACGCGCGACTCGATGTGGCCGGTGAAGGGCCAGCTGCCGCTGCTTCAGGGCGAACGCTTCGTGCGGTGGATCGCGCGTGGAGCGGTGCTCGAAGCCGAGCTCGCCGAAGGTGACGGTTGGCGCAATCTGCTCGGCAAAGAGGAAGCCGAGCAGCTGACCGGCCTGCTCCTCGGCCTCAAGCTCGCGGGGAAGCTCGAGTTCGAGCTCGTGCGCGACTGACTACTTCCGCGTCTTGACGATCGCGACGTCGGCCGTGCCCGCGAGAATCGCCGAGCCCGAGAACAGGTTGTCTGACTTCGGGCCGCCCAACTTCGCGCTCTGCAGCAGCACGATGTAGTTGTGATCGCGCTCGGGGAACGCGCTGCCCGGGATCGTCACCGACGTGCTCTTCCATTCCTGCGGGAAGGCGATCAGCCGCAGGAACGCCAGCGGCGTCATCGGAATGTTGGTGTACGTCGGCTGGCCCTGGCCCTGCTGGCTCACGGGGAAGACGTTGACGAAGCCGAAGTTGCGATCGAGGCCCGGCTGCGGATCGGGGCGCGTGAAGGTGAAGTCTTCTCCGGCGTTGATCTCGACGTAGCCGGCGGCCGGGTGGAACTGCGCGATGTTCTCGCGCGGCGGCACGTTCTTCACCTCGGCGAGGAAGGTCGAAGCGCCCGACTTGAACTCGAACTGGTACGTCGCATCGTCGACGTAGACGAAGCCCGCGTCGGGCGAGAGCGCGTACGTGCCGCCACCTTGATCATCGAGCGGGAAGCTCGACCCACCGACTTGAATCAAACGCGCCTGCGCGCCGGGCAACCCGGTCGGAGCAACGTCCAACGAAGCGCCGCGCGTGCCGAGGTAGACGAAGGCGAGGTTCTGCGCCGGCAGCACGAAGCCCGCGTCGCCGAGGATCACGCCAGCGTCGATGCCTGCGTCGAGCAGAAAGCCCGCGTCGAAGTCAAAAGAAGCATCAAACCCGTTGCCCGCGACCGCTCCCGCCTTCACCTCGATGGGAGGCGTGGAGAGGATCGTCGAGACCGCTGCCGTCTTGGCCTGCGCCTGCTTGGTGATCAGATCGAGTTCACACCCGCTCGTCGCCACCGCCAACAGCACCAGAAACATCCGCGTGTTCTTCATGGCGCACGAGCATATCTTCTGCCGCGCTCGTGGCGACCAACCCCATTCAGAGCGCCGGCCTGCGGTTTCTGCAGAAGTTTGGCGTTGCGTTCCTGTGGGCCACGATCGTCGGGCTGATCCTCGGGGCGGGCGCGTTCTTTCGCGTGGAGCGCCGCGAGCTCGAGGGAGACCTCCGCTGGCACGTGCCACTGCGGCTGTGGCTGGAAGCGCTCGAGAACCGCACCGTCGATTGGCGTGCGCGCGAGCTGGGCAGCGTCAGCGAGCGGGCCGACGGCGTAGTGCTGGTGAACGTCGATGAAGACACGCTGACCAACGCGCGCGAGTCGGAACATCCCGAGTGGGCGATGCGCCCGTGGCCGCGCGAGCTTTTGGGACAGGTCGCGCAGCAAGCCGTGCGTGAAGGTGCGGCCCTGGTGGTGATCGACGAGACCTTCGTCGACGTCAGCGCGCGGCAGTGTGCTCCGTGCCGCGGTGAAGATCCGCGCACCGACGATCAACGCTTCGCGGAGTTGCTCAAGGGGCTCGGTGGAAAAGTCGTGCTCGGCGTCGATTGGCGGCGCGAATCACGTCGCCCGGCCGATCGTCCGCTCACGCCGGTGTTGCTGCGCGTGACCGAGGTCGACTCGGAACCGAAGGCGCTCCTCGCCCTGCGCTCGGTGTTGTTGCAGCGCACCAGCGCATACCTCATCGCGGAGAACGGGAAGTTCACGGTGTGGGCGGGGTCGACCGACGATCTGCGCACGCAGAAGCTCGCCAGTGCGTTGGAGATCAAGGGAACGCCGGTGACGCGCACGCTCACCGCCGCCGACGACGCGGCGGAGATCACCAGCGAACAACTGCTCGAGAAGCTCGCGCAGACGAAGGTGACCGGCCTCGATCCCGAATTGCCTCCGCGCGCTGGTGCGATCGACGCGCCAGTGCCGGCGCTGCTGATGCCCGAGTTGTCACTGGCGAGCCTGCGCCTCGTGCCCGATCCCGATGGCGTGGTGCGCTCGGTGCCGCTCTTCGTCAACACCGCGCGGACGGGCGGAGACACGTTCCTCGCGGGCATCGCGCTCCACACCCGGCCTGGAGGCATCGCTGCTCCGAAGATCGAGAACGGTCTCCTACACAACGGTGAAGCGCCGGCGCTCCCGATCGATCCGCACGGCTATCTGACGTTGCGCTGGAGCGCCGATGAGGCCGGAAAATCGGGGCGCGGAACGATGAAGCGCGCGGTGCCTGCGTGGCGGCTGCTGGTGAACCGCGAAGACGACGAAGCGGGCCGCGGCGTGCGCCACCACGACAACGATCTCGAGGGACGCGTGGTGGTGCTCGTCGATGAGCGCACGTCTCCCAGGTTCATGACGCCGGTGGGCCAGCTCACGCGCGGTGCGGTGTGGGCGCAGGCGATCGCCG
>JAEUJS010000575.1 GCA_016792935.1 Archangium sp.
GTCAGGGTGAGGGAGCGCTTCCTCCCTTCTGCTCGAGGAGGCGGGTGACGTGCAGCTCGCGATTCCCAGCGCGCCGCGCCCGGTGAAGCTCTCGCAGGTGCCAGGTGCATTGGCGCGCGTCGGTGTGATCGGCGGCGCCGCGGTGGTGCTGACGATCATCGCGTTGGTGGTGGTGAATCGGCTGCAGGCTCCGCTCGCGGCGCACCGCGCGTTCCTCGACGTCGCCGAGCCGGTGAAGGGGAAGGTCGCCGAGGTCAGCCTGCCGCCGCTCGAGGTGCGGCTGCAGACGCCCGCGCGACTGCGCGTCATCTACCAATTCGCTGGCCGCGACTACGCGTCGTCTTCGGTGCTCACCGACGGCGTCGAGGCCGAGAAGCTCTTCCCCGGCGCGCCGGTCGAGCTGCTCGTCGACCCGTCGGTCCCGATGCAGGCGCAGGAGAGCGTGTATGCGCACGCGCGCGCGGGCTGGGTGTGGCTCGGCTCGGCGATTCTGGGCCTCGGCGTGTTGCTCGCGTTGGGCGGCATGACGTTCGAGCTGCGGCGCGCGGTGCGGCGGGAACTCGCTCCGCTCCGCGTCGGAGCGCTGGTGTGGCTGACGCCCGACGCGCAGCTGCCCGACACCAAAGACGAGCTGCGCTTTCCGGCGCACTACTACCGCAATGATCAGAAGCTCGAGGTCACCGCGCGCGGTCGACCGGGGCGTCGACCAGTGCGCAATGGCGAGAAGGTGCTCGCCGCGGTGGTGCCCAGCGAGCCGACGTGGGTGCGCGTGGTCGATGAAGATCTCGCGCGCACGCTCGGCTGGTACCGCTGACCGTCTGATCAGTCGTGGTAGAAGCAGTCGATCGGCTTGGCGCCGAACATGTCGCGCGGGTGCACCGCGACGTCGCGCTTCAAGCAGATGCCGTACAACTTCGGAGAGCGATCGCTCGCCGGCTCCTGCGGCAACACCAGCGCGATGTGCTTGGTGCGACTCTCGCGGGGCAGGGCGACCACCAGGTGGCCGGCCTCGGCCGCCTCGTAGAGATCGGGATCCGACACGCGCTTCCACCCGCGCATCGGCCCCTCGTGGCGGAGCCAGTCGCAGGTCTGCGCCAGCGTCAGTTCCTTCGCGCCGACGAAGTGCGGAATCTCACAGTCCATCGCGCGGCTGACGTCCCACACGAAGATGTGGCCGCGGATCTTCCCGGGCGCGTCTTCGTCGTACCGCTTGTTCACCATCATCCCGAACTGGTTCACCACGTTCAGGAGGAGCTCTTTGCTGCGCTTGCCGGCGCGGCTCTGCAGCGGCGCCTGCAACGCCTTCCACACGTCGCGCGCCTGGAGCGCCTCGGGCACCGTCTTGCCGTCGAACGTCTGCGTCGCCGGCGCCTCAGGCGCCTGCGGGATCTTCTGTGCTCCCGGCACCGTCGACCCGAGCGCTGAGGTGCGCTTGCGCTCGGCTGCCGAGTCCGCGAACCCCGACCCCAGCAACGACTTCTGGTGCGTGGTCAGAATCGACGTATCGGTGCGCAGGTCGTTCGTGCGATCGATGCCACTCGCGCTGATCGTTCCCTGGGCCGGCGCCTTGCCCGACTTCTTGTCCCCGCCTTTTCCCTGCTGCTGCGACATGGCGCGGAGACTACCGGAGATTTCCGAATTTTTGCCCAGATGTGTGTGGCGTGTTCACATCCCACACCTCTGTAGCGCACAGGCTGATCATGATCAGAGCGGTACTCCTCAGCGTGGTGGTGCTTTCGAGCGTGGCGCACGCCGGTGCTGATGACGCGTACGCCTCGGCGAAAGAGGCGTACCAGAAGCTGAAGACTGATCAGAAGCGCCGGCAGCTGCGCCACCACTGGCAGAACGTGGCGAAGAAGTTCGACGCGGTCGCCTCGAAGTACCCCAGGAGCGATCGTGCTCCCGAGGCGCTCTTCAATTCCGGCGAGCTGTACAACGAGCTCTCGCGCTTCTCGGCGAAGGAAGAAGATCGTGAGGCGTCGATCCGCGCGTACCGCAAACTGATGGACGGTTGGCCGAAGCACAAGCTGGCCGACGACGCGGCGTTGTCGCTGGCGCGCATGCTCGCCAATCACGAAGGTGACGTTGCTGGAGCGCGCAAGGTGATCGAGAGCGCGCTCAAGAACGCCGGCGACAAGAAGAAGGATCTGTCTTCGTTGTTGGCGACGCTCCCGAAGGAAGCGGCGAAGCCGCCGCGCGCGAAGGAACCGGTGCGCCTCATCGATGACGACGGTGGAGTGGCCCTCGATGACGACGAGTTTGCGGAAGCGCCGAGCGGCAAAGACGGCGACGCCCGGAAATCTGCGTCGAAGTCTGACGACGATGACGACGCGCGAAAGTCGCCGAAGTCTGGGGAGAAGAACGACGCGCGGAAGTCGAGCGAGAAGGACGGCGACGCCCGGAAGGCTGCGGCGAAGTCTGGCGACGCGGACGACGCGCGGAAGTCGAGCGAGAAGGACGGCGACGCCCGGAAGTCTGCGGCGAAGTCTGGCGACGCGGACGACGCGCGGAAGTCGAGCGAGAAGAATGACGACGCCCGGAAGTCTGCGTCGAAGTCTGGGGACAACGACGACGCCCGCATGGCGAGCGAGAAGGATGACGGTCGGAAGTCCGCGTCGAAGTCTGGCGAGAAGGAGAAAGGCCGGAAGTCCGCGTCGAAGTCTGGCGAGAAGGATGACGACCGGAAGTCTGTGTCGAAGTCTGGGGACAAGGACGACCGGAAGTCTGCGTCGAAGTCTGGGGACAAGGACGACGGGCGGAAGTCCGCCGCGAAGTCTGCCGACGCGGACTCCGCGCGCAAGTCGGCGAGCGAAACGGCTGACGATGCTCGCAAGTCCGCGAAGGGCACGAAGTTGTCCGACGACGAAGACGAGCCGAAGGTCGCCAGGAAGCTCTCGCCCCCGACCGATGTCGCTGAAGCGATTCGCCGGGCGATCAAGCCGCTCGAGGCCGTCTCGGGCGCAGGCGGAGAAGGACCACTGACCGCGCAGGCCCGGCGCACGCCCGTTGGTCGCCCGTCGATCGACGAGCGCGAAGAGCCGAGCGACGACGTCGACGAAGGTGACGAGCCGGTCGTGATGAGCCTCGCGGAACGGCTGCGCGACGTGCGCATCGGCGTGCGCAAGCCGATCGACGAGAGCGAGGCGAAGAAGCAGCTCCAGAAGCTCGCCAGGGCCGACGCCGGCAGCGAGTTCACGCTCGCCCAACAGCTCGGCCTCAAGGTGCGCCGGGTGATCATCGACGCCGGTCACGGTGGCCACGACACCGGCGCGATCGGCGCCAAGGGCACGCGCGAGAAGGACATCGCGCTCGCCATCGCGCTCAAGCTCGGCGCGCAGCTCCAGGCCGCGGGGCTCGAGGTCATCTACACGCGCGACGACGACACCTTCGTGAAGCTCGAAGATCGCAGCAAGTTCGCCAACAAGCAGAAGGGCGATCTCTTCATCTCGATTCACTGCAACTCGGCGCCCACCAAGACCCTGCGCGGCATCGAGACGTACACGCTCAACACCTCGAGCAACCGCTACTCGATTCGCCTCGCCGCGCGCGAGAACGCGACGACGGAGCGCGGCGTGGGCGATCTCCAGTACATCCTCGCGGACCTCGCGACCAAGGCGAACACCGGCGAGTCGACGCGGCTCGCTGAGCGCGTGCAGCGCTCGCTCGTTCGCGATCTGACCGAGGACTACAAGGGCGTGAAGGATCTCGGGAACAAGGAAGCACTCTTCTTCGTGCTCCTCGGAGCGCGCATGCCGGCGATTCTCGTCGAGACCTCGTTCCTCTCGCACCCCGAAGAGGAAGAGCGGCTGGCTGACGACGCGTACCAGCAGAAGATCGCCGACTCGATCGCCGAGTCGGTCACCGGCTTCCTCGAAGAGCGCAACAAGCTCGCGCAGGTCGACTAAGGCCGTTAAGTCGGTCGCGCATGCGCAAGCGCCGGTTGCTGATCGCTCTCGGAATCGTGGTCGGTCTCTTCGCGGTCTGCGGAGGCACCATGGCGGCCACGTTCGCCGGGCTGATTCCGGTGATGCCCACCACCGAACTCATCGGCGGAGCGATCGGCGTCGCTGACGGGTACGTGCAGGGCTTCATCGTGCCCATCGGCAACGGCCAGGCCGCGCTCATCGACTGCGGGCAGGACCCCGAAGCGAAGGCGCTCAAGGCGAAGCTGAGCGAGCTCCGGCTCGAGGTGAAGGCGATCTTCGTCACGCACGGCCATCGCGATCACGTCGGTGGCTGCAAGGCGTTCGCGGGCGCTGAGGTCTTCTCGTCGGCCGCGGAAAAGCCCCTCATCGAAGGAGAGGTCGCCGCCAACGGGCCCATCACGCGCTTCTCGAAGAACGACCCCGCGACGATGCCGAAGGTCACGCGCACGCTGACCGATGGAGAGGAAGTGTCGCTCGGTGACGTCAAGGTGAAAGCGTTCGTGATCCCCGGTCACACGGCGGGCAGCACGGCGTATCTCGCGCTGGGCACGCTCTTCTTCGGAGACGCGGCGACCGGCGAGGCGAGCGGCAAGATCCGCAACGCGCCGTGGGTGTTCAGCGACGACACCGCGCAGTGCCGCGAGTCGGTGCGCGCGATGGCGAAGAAGTTGAGCGCTGACGAAGTGAAGACGCTGGCGTTCGCGCACTCGGGACCGTTGCCGTCGTTCGAGCCGCTCAAGTCGTTCTGAACGAGCGCTCTCAGGCCGCTGGCGTCTTCGAGCCGCTCACGTGGTCTGCCCCTGATCTGCGAAGTGGCCGGCGATCACGGCGAGGAGCGCACGATCACCGGGGCTTCCGTCGGTGCTTTCCTCGGCGGTCGCTGATCAAATCTCTCGGCGCGGCGCGGCGGTCTTCACGTCACCCGTGTTCGGAGTGCCTCGGCGCTCGATCAACAACAGCTCGGCTTCCTCATCGGCGCGCGGTCGATGCTCGACGCCAGTCGGAACCACGAAGATCTCTCCGGGGCCGAGCGTGACCTCGCCATCGCGCAGCGTGATGAACAACTTCCCCTTCAAGACCATGAAGAAGTCATCGGTGTCGGGGTGCGAGTGCCAGACGAACTCGCCCTTCACCTTCACCACGAGGAGATCGTGGCCGTTGAACGCTCCGACGACGCGTGGCTTCCAGTGCTCGCTGAACGTCGCGAGCTTGTCCACCAGGCGAATCGGCTCGGAACTCACGGGGGCGCGACGGCCTTGAGCACGCCGCCACCCTCAGTGCCGAGCCAGATCTCGTTGTTCGACTTGCCGGTGAGCGAGAGGCCTTTGCGGTGCGCTCCGGAATCGACGAGCTGCCAGTTGATGCCGTCGAACCGCAACATGAAGCCGAACACGCCCGGCGTCTTGGCGAGACCGACCATGTAGAGGTTGTCGATCTTGTTGCCCCACATCGCGGTCGCCACGTCGATCCCAATCGGCCCGGTCGCGTCTTGCAGCACGAGCGCCTCGGTGTCCCAGTACACGCCGAACATCGCGTCACCGAACGCGAAGCCTTCACCGGGGCCCGGGCTCCACACCGCCTGCCACGGCGCCTGATTCACCGTGTCCGAGGTGCGCTGATTCCAGCCCGAGCCTCCCGAGTTCGAGGCGAGGAACTGATCTCCGACCGCCCACACCTCGCCCGGAGTCGGGCAGTGCATCGCCCAGAGCGGCACGTTGGTCGGCGTGGAGTTCACCTGCATCGCCGTCACGCCGCCGCGGTACACGGTGCCCATCGACGTGCCGCCCCACAAATCAGAACCGCACCACGCGAGCGACAGCAGCGGTCCACCCAATCCACCCGTGGGGATCGACGACCACGCCGAGCCGTTCCAGAGGAACAACTGCTGATCGGTGCTGACGATCACCTCGTTGTCCGCGCGCGCGACGATCGCCCACACGGTCTCTCCGGGAGCAGGGAAGGTGCCCAGCGGCTCGTAGCCGAGCAGCCCGCGGTGCATCACCACACCGCGCCGCGTGAGGCAGCGAAGGTCCACGCACTCATTCACCGCCGCGTACACGTCGGTGTCCGTCGCCGCGACGCCAGCCACGTCTCCCTGGAAGCCACGCGAGCTCTCCGTGAAGTCCGCGGTCGTCGAGTTCCACCGCCACACCGCTCCGAAGTCGCCCACCACGCGGCCGTTGGTGCCTGCGCCGAAGATGCCGCGCGGGATCTGCTGACCGCGCAGATGGAACGAAGCCCACTGCGCCTGCGTGACCGTGCCGCCGTCGCGCTCCACGCCCGCGTCGTCCACTCCGCCATCCGCCGCGACGGTCGTCTCACTGCGCACCAGCACCACGCCGCGCGCCGGAGGAAGCGGCATCGTCAACGGCCGCGAACCACCGACGAAGATGCGCGAGTCGAACACCGCGAGCGACGTCGCCTTCAACAACGAAGGAGAAGTCGGCAGCGCTTCAGCGACCCACCCCGTGCCGACGAAGTGCCACAGCCGATTTCCGCCGACCGCCCACGCTTCGCCGGTCGCGAAATCGACCAACTGCGCCGCGTCCAACTTCACCGCGAGGCGCGTGTCGTAGAGCGAGTCCCACACGCGACGAACCGGGTCCCACTTGTAGATGGAACCGAGATCGCCCACGACCGTGAAGCCGCCCGCGCCGTCACCGATCACCGACAACAACGGCTCGAAGGACGGGTGGTACTCGGTGGTCCAACCTCCATCGCCGCGGTTGATGACGACCTCGTTGCCGGTGCCGACGCCCATGCCGTGCGTGCCGTCGAACCACAGGAAGTTCAGATCGCTGATCTGCGTCGGCGGGAAGATGCGCACCACCGGAGCCATCGTGGTGCTCTTGAATTCCACCAGCACGCCCGAGCCCGTGACCGATTGGCCGATCGCGACGGCGTTGGTGAGCGACGTGCCACCGACTCCCTTCAAGTCGACACCCGGAGTCGAGAACGCGCGCTGCCAGTTCATGCCCGACTCGACGAGCACGGTGCCGTTCTTGCCCGCGTAGACCGTTCCCAAACCCGCCGGAGCGAACGCGCCACCGATGAGATCGTTGCCAGTGGGGAAGGGGTTCTCGTGCACATAGGTGACGGGACCCACCGTCGTGCCCTGTACGAAGACCTTGGCCTGAGCGGACTTCATGCCCGAGCGCGCGGTCACCGTGGCGATGCCGGGATCGAGCGCGGTCAGCAACCCGTTCATGTCGATCGACGCCACACGCGGAGGCGCGACGCTCCAGGTGATCGGCGCGTCGATCGTCTCTCCACTGGGAGACACGATGCGGCCGGTGAACTGCTGCGTGTCACCCACGCGCAAGTTCGCTTCCTCAGGCTCGATCTCGAGGCGCTCGACGTTCGGCTGCGCGGGGCTGGTCACCCAGAAGAGGCCGAGCTTGTCGGTCTTCGCCTCGACGTTGGGCACCGGCATCTGGTTGGTCTTCACGCCCGGCAAGGCGAGGTACGCGTCCATGCCTTGCTGCCGACGCATGTCGTACGTGCCGGGGTCGACTCCGGCGACGAGGCGATCGTTGATCCAGGGAAGGAACAACGTCAGCGGCTGTTTCGGAACCAGGCTCGACGGAGAGAGGCGGTACCCGAGGCTGATGCGCTTTCGCATCGGCACGTCGGGGATGCCCGTGTCCACGATGGTCACGAAGATGCGCTGCTCTTCGGTGAACGCTCCGGGCGGAACGTCGATGCCGTAGCCGTTGCGGAGGAAGAGTCCCCCCTGCGGGCCGACGACGATCTCGTTGTCCATGCCACCGTCGCCGGTGTTGATCTGTGGGCAGCCGGCCAGCGCGAGCGCCAGCAACAGCAACCAGAACGGACGGGTCAACATGAGGGGAATGCGCTCCTTCGGCCGGGCTGCTGGAGAAACGAATCGCGGCCACACTACACGTTTCTTCGATGAAATCTCACGCGTGGGTTGATCGTTCGAACCCCTGCGTTACCAACGGAAACGTCATGAAAACTCTCTTGCTCGCTGCTGTGTGCCTCGCCGCCGTGCCGTCGTTCGCCGAAGTGGCTCCGGCGCAGACCGTGACTGTCCCCTCGCTCGCTCCGCTCATCGACTCGGTGAAGGGAGCCGTGGTCAACCTCGATGTCGCGCGCCGCGCCTCGGAAGAGCAGAAAGAGGCGCTGGAGCGGTTCTTCAAGCGTCGCGGCGAACGCCCCCGAGGTGAAGAGGCGCCGCTCAATCAGGGCAGTGGCTCGGGCTTCATCATCGACCCGCGCGGGCTGGTGCTCACCAACAACCACGTCGTCGACGGAGCCATCACCATCAAGGTCCGCCTCGACGATGGCCGCTCGTTCGACGGCACGGTGCTCGGTCGCGACCCGCTCACCGACGTCGCGTTGGTGAAGCTGAACGGAAAGTTCGACGCGCTGCCTTCGGTGAAGTTGGGCGATTCGAGCGCGATGAAGGTGGGCGACTGGGTGGTGGCGATCGGCGCTCCGTATGGCCTCGCGCAGAGCGTGTCGGCGGGCATCATCAGCGCGAGCGATCGGCAGATCGGCGCGAGTCGCTACGATCAATTCTTGCAGACTGATGCAGCGATCAACCCGGGCAATTCCGGCGGCCCGCTCTTCAATCTGCGCGGCGAGGTGATTGGCATGAATACCGCGATCATCGGAGCCGCCACGGGCATCGGCTTCGCGGTGCCGGCGAACTTGATCAAGGCCGTCGTTCCGCAGTTGGAAAAGTCGGGCAGCGTGACCCGCGGCTGGCTGGGCGTCGGCATTCAAGACGTGTCGCCTGCGCTCGCGAAGGCGCTCTCCGTTCCCGGAAAAGATGGAGCGCTCATCACGCAGGTGAACGACGGCAGCCCCGCGGCGAAGGGTGGGGTGAAGACCGAAGACGTGGTGCTCGCGATCGATGGAGAACACGTCGGCAGCTCGTCGGCGCTCACTCGCACCGTCGCGCTCAAGCGGCCCGATGCGACGGTGACGCTCGCAGTGATCCGCGGCGGCAAGCCGATCGAGCTCAAGGTGAAGCTCGGCGTGCGGCCCGATCTCGAGAACCTGGGAGACACCAGCGCGAAGCAGACGCCCGCTCCGGACTCACATCGCCTCGGCCTCTCGTTCCAGGACATCGATCCGCGCCTGGCGGAGCAGAGCGGTCTGCCGAAGAACGGCGCGCTGGTGATCGAAGTCGCTCCGGGTTCGCCCGCTGACGAGGCGTCGTTCCACCGCGGCATGACGGTCGTCGAGCTCAACCGCAAACCGGTGAAGAGCCGCGATGAGCTGATGAGCGCGCTCAAGACGCTCCAGCCGGGCTCGGTCGCCCTCTTCCGCGTCGCGTTGCCTGGCTCGTCCAGCAACACCCTGATCGCGCTCGAGGTACCCTGAAGGCCTACACGTCCGCGTTTCAGTCGATCGGTGCGCGGCTGTCCGGGGACAGGTGGTGCACCGGTGCCTCACCTCTGAATGAAACGACCTCCAGCGCCGTGCATAAGCCCATCATTCAACGGCAGCGCCTGAGTGGTCCTTCGATTGCAAAACGGAGAGGCAGGAGCGAATGATGTCCACCAAATCGAGTGACACCAAAGTCGTAGTGCTCGCGGATCAACCGCGACAGCTCATGCCGGTGACCCGATTGGTTTCGCGCCCTTCCGTGTGCATCGTGAATGGTGCGCTGATCGCGGTGAAGCAGCTCATCAAGTCCGCCGCCTGACATTTTCTGCGATGTGGTTGCCTGTCTTGGGCAACGCAGAACATATGGTCATCTGACGTAGTGTCATGCTAGTTGGGAGCGCTTCCCGGGCCGATTTACCGGCCTTGGCGCACTTCGAGGCATTCGACACATGCGCATCAAGCGGCTCGACATCACCGGCTTCAAGTCGTTCATGGATCGCGTCGTCATCGGCTTCGACGACGGCGTGACTGGCGTCGTTGGTCCGAACGGTTGCGGCAAGTCGAACGTCGTCGACGCGATTCGTTGGGCGATGGGTGAGCAGAGCGCGAAGAACCTCCGCGGCCGGGGAATGGAAGACGTGATCTTCAACGGCTCCGAGACGCACGCGCCGTTGTCGATGGCGGAAGTCACGCTGACCTTCCACGTCGAAGAGGGCGATGTGCTCCCCGAGACGCTCGCGGGACTTCCTGAAGTGAGCGTGACGCGTCGGCTCTTCCGCTCGGGCGAGTCCGAGTACCAGATCAACAAGACCACCTGCCGTCTGCTCGACGTGACGGAGTTGTTCCTCGGCACCGGCGTTGGCACGCGCGCGTACTCGATCATCGAGCAGGGCCGCGTCGGTCAGATCGTCTCGGCGCGCCCGGAAGATCGTCGCTCGTTCATCGAAGAGGCCGCCGGCGTCACGAAGTACAAGGCGCGGCGTCGCGCTGCCGAACGGAAGATGGACTACACGCAGCAGAACCTCCTGCGCGTGACCGACATCGTGGTCGAGCTCGAGCGTCGCCTCGATTCGCTCGAGCGCCAGGCGAAGAAGGCCGAGAAGTACAAGCGCCTCAAGGCCGAGATGAAGGACATCGAGCTGCACTTCAGCTCGCACCGCTGGCTCGATCTGCAGAGCCAGAAGAAGGTGCTCGACGCGCGGCTGATCGAAGTCGGCGCTGAGGAAAAAGCGGCGTGGGAGACCGTGCGTGGGCTCGAGACCGAGATCACCGCGCGCAAGGTCGAGCTCGAAGCCAGCTCACTCGCGCTCGAGCAGATGTCGGCTGACGTGTTCGCCATCGAGAGCCAGGTGCAGCTCGACGCGCAGAGCATCGCGCACTGGCAGGAAGATCTGACCGCCACGCAGGCGCGCGTGACGCAGGCCGAGGAAGAGCTCAACGACGTGACCGCGCGGCAGCAGCAGGCACAGACCGACAAGGCCGAAGGGCTCGCCGAGTTGGATCGCATGGGCGTCGCGAGCAAGGAAGATGAAGTCGCGCTGCAGGTGAAGGAAGAGGAGCTCCGCCGCGCCACGGTGCTCGTCGCCGAAGTCGGCACGCGGTTGGAAGCCGATCGTCTCGCCCTCGTCGAGCTCGCCACGCGCATCGCGAACCACGAGTCGAAGCTGCAGGGCCTGGAGCAGCGGAAGGCCGAGCTCGTCGAGCGCGCCGACAAGCTCGCGGGAGAGCTCGCCGCCCTGAAGGCCGAAGAAGCGCAGCTCGATTCCGCGCGTCGTGAAGTGCTCGAGCGCGTCGAGAAGGCCCGCCAGCTCTCGATGGAGCTGACGCAGAAGAAGGGCGAAGAAGAGGCGACGCTGCAGCAGGTGCGTGAGGCGTTCGCTGAGAACGAGGTGAAGGTCACCGCGGTGCGCGAAGAGCTCGCTGATCGCCGCTCGCGCCTGACGTCGCTCGAAGAGATCGCGCGCAACTACGACGGCTTCGATCGCGGCGTTCGCGCGGTGATGGGCCACGCGGGTCCTGATCCGCGCGTCGCGGGTGTGTACGGCCTGGTCTCCGACGTCATCTCCGCTCCGTCGGAATTCGAGGTCGCGATCGAGGCGGCGCTCGGAGATCGCCTGCAGCAGGTGATCGTCGAGAGCGGTGATCGCGCGATGGGTCTGGTGTCGTGGCTGAATGCGAGCCAGGAAGGCCGTTCGTCGTTCGTGCCGGTCAGAGCCCCTGGGGGCGACGGCGTTGGGGGGCAAGGCAGCGCTGGAGTCGAGGTGTTGCCATCCATCGACGGCGCGGTGATGGCGGCTGGCGTGGTGCAGGTGACCGACGAGGCGGTGCGTCCGCTCGTGCAGTCGCTGCTCTCCGGAGTCGCGGTGGTCGAAGATCTCGAGACCGCGCGTCGCCTGGCTTCGGCTCATGGGGCGCACACCTTCGTCACCCGTGAAGGCGAAGTCGTTCGTCCCGGCGGCGTGATCACCGGCGGCGTGATGGAAGGCCCGGCCGTCGGCGCGCTGCAGAAGAAGCGCGAGATCGTGGATCTGCAGGCCGACGTGAAGCGGTTGGAAGAGCGGTACAACGAGCTCATCACCCGCCACTACGAGCTGCAGAAGCAGCGCGGGCACTCCGAAGGCGTCATCAAGGGCCTCGAGAAGAACACCCACGCGGGAGAGGTCGAGCTCGCGGGCCACGAGAAGGATCTCCACTCCGCGGGCTCTGGGCTCGTGAAGCTGCGCGAGCGCATCGCGTTGACGCAGAGCGAGTTGGATTCGTTGTCATCGTCGCGTGAAGCCGTCGAGTTCGAGCTCGAGTCGTCGCGCGGTGAGGTGATGCACGGCCAGACCGATCGCGGCCTGCGTGATGAGCGCGTGAAGCTGCTCGCTCAGGAACGTGAGTCGCTGGAACTCAAGATCGCTTCGCTGTCTGCCGAGCTGACGACTTTGAAGGTGAAGGTCGCCTCGGTGAGCGAGCGCGGGGAAGCCGCCCGTCGTCGCGTCGATGCGTTGAGCGAGCAGGTCGTCGAGTTGTCCGAGCGTGGAACGCGCCTGAGCACCACGCGCGATGAGGGCAAGACGCACCTCGACGCGCTGGCCGCGAAGATGGCGGAGACGGCGACGGAGCGTGGGGAACGGCAAGAGAAGCACAGGGCGATGAAGGCGGTGTTGGACGAGCGCAAGGCGGCGCACTCGGCGCTCGCGTCGAAGGTCAGCGAAGACGAGGCGTCACAGCGCGAAGTGCGCGCCCGCATCGATGGCTTGACGCAGTCGCTCACCTCGATGGCGTTGCAGGGCAAGGAACTGCAGCTCGAGCTCGAGCACCTCGTCGCCGGCGTCGCCGAGCGCTTCCAGGTCAACCTCGTCGAGGCGGTGCACCAGTACCACCTGATTCCGCAGCTCGGCTCCGAGTCGCAGGAGAAGCTGAAGGAGCTCCGCGGTCAGGTCGAGCGCATGGGTGAGGTGAACGTCACCGCGATCGAAGAGCACCAGGAGATCAAAGATCGCTTCGCCTTCCTCTCGAAGCAGAAGGCCGACCTCGAAGACTCGCTGCGCCAGCTGCGCGACGCGATCGAGAAGATCGACGAGACCAGCCGTCAGCGTTTCAACGAGACGTTCGCCATCGTGAACGAGAAGTTCCAGCAGGTCTTCCCGCGCTTGTTCGGTGGTGGTCGCGGCTCGCTGCATTTGACGCAGCCGGCTCCGGGTTCGGGCGAAGAGCCGGGCGTGGAAATTCTCGCGCAGCCGCCGGGCAAGAAGCTGCAGAGCATCAGCCTCTTCTCGGGTGGTGAGAAGGCGCTCACCGCCGTGGCGATGATCTTCGCCATCTTCCTCATCAAGCCGACGCCGTTCTGCTTGCTGGACGAAGTCGATGCGCCGCTCGATGAAGGCAACGTCGGTCGCTACAACGACATGGTGCGCGAGATGAGCAAGGCCTCGCAGTTCATCCTCATCACGCACAACAAGCGCACGATGGAAGTGGCCGACACGCTCTACGGCGTCACGATGGAAGAGCCGGGTGTGTCCAAGCTCGTCTCCGTGAAGCTGAAGAACGTCGCCGCGGCGAACACCGACACGCAGGTCGCGTGATGCTGCGGGCCGCGCTGTTGCTCACGCTGGTGGTGAGTGTGCGGTCAGTCGCCTGCCCAGCGCGGCGCGCGTGGTGCCCTGAGCTTCGACATCGCGCGTTGTAGGAGCTGGAAGACCGATCGGCCGGTAACGGGCAGGGTCTGGAGCATGAAGGCGTCGACCCCGCTTCCATGAGCGCACCACGCGAAGAGCCCGCGTTGATCGGCCTTTCCTCCGACGTGACGAGCCAGCGCGAAGAGTGGTGGGCGATCGAAGATCGCGAGTGGCGCGGCGGCGCGGATCTTCCTGAGCGGGACGGCACGCTTCGTCATCGTTCCTCTGGGTCAGCGAAGAAGGTTCGTGATGGGGTCGCGCGAGCCGGTGAGTTCGATGCGCTCGTTCACCACCAGCCGCTCAGCGGAAGAATCGTCGAGCTTCAGCTCGCTCTTGTGCAGCCACACCGCGTCGCACGAGTGCGCGAGGTGTTGTCCGAGGCCGTTCCAGCGTCCTTCGGGGACGTGGGTGATCAGCGCGTGCACGCTCTCGAACGGCGGAGCGTCGGACAGCGGCGCGCGCGTGAAGCTCTTCATGAAGAGGCTTTCTCTGGCCTTCGCGATGAAGAGCACGCCCTCACGGCCGATGAGCGCGACGCCTTCGGTGTTGGTGGTGCGATCTCTGGCGGGAGAGAGCGCGAACGGCACCGGTGTGCTCTCGAGGTTCGACAGCCAGTTGCTCCTGAGGAGCTCGAGCCAGGCGAGGAGACGCCGCGGCTCGCGGGAGGGGACGAGCTTGGTGTTCTCTCTGCGGCGGATCATCACGAAGCCGCGCGTGACGCTCAGCCCGTCGATGGTGCTCGGTGCGAGGTCGCGCGCGTCGTCTCCGCGATCGGCGAAGTGCAGCCGATCGGGCAGCAACGTCCATTCCGGCGTCTTCCGCATCACCTTCGACGCGATGAACATCGCGATGGGAGCGATCCACAACGCAGCCGCGTCACGGACCAGGCCCGCGAAGATCAGCGCGAAGACGGCTCCGAACAACACGGCCATTCCGCGCGCGGGTGGGGTGTCGGTCATCAGCTGCGTCTCTCCATCGCGAGGTGGGCGCGCAGCGAGCTTCGCCTTCGCGAGCACATCGGAGAGTCCCGCACGCAACGAGGGCGGCGTGGCTTTCAGCTTGAGCGAGAGCGCGTCCTGCACCCAGCGCGTGCGTTCGGCGAACTTGCGCGTCAGTGGGCCGAGCTCGTCGTGTTTGAGCGCGGCCTCGAGCGCCTCGTTGAGTCGGGGCAGCTGAAGCACCGCCTCGTGCAGCGTCGCGAGATCGTCGTCGGAGAAATCTTCGCGGTTGAGCGTCGCGGTGACCGAGTCGAGGAGGTGGATTCCGTCTTCCAGCGTCTCCACGCGGCCTTCGAGACGAGTCCGTAAGTCCGCGCCGACGTTGGCAGATTCGGGTGGGCGGAGTTCGGCGTTCACAAAACGGACGATTTCACAGATCGCGCCGCGAGGTGGCTCGTTTGAGGTCAGCACGGACGCACCAACCAACCCGCGTTCGTTTCACCACCACACGGCGTCGCCCCAGGGGGCTTTGCCTCACTTCGGAGTCACACATGTTCAAGAAGACTTTGCTCGCCGCGTGCGCCGCGGCGTTGACGGCTGCTCCTTGCCTCGCGGACGAGAAGATCGATCCCAAGGTCGATCCGAAACCGGTGATCGAAGTGAAGGCCGACGCGCCGAAGATCCAGATCGCGATCCTCATCGACACCTCGGGCTCGATGGACGGCCTCATCAACCAGACGCGTGAGCAGCTGTGGCGCATCGTGAACACCTTCGCGACCGCCAAGAAGGAAGGAAAGCGTCCGCGCCTCGAGCTCGCGCTGTACCAGTACGGCAACGACTCGATCCCGGCGAGCGCGCATCACGTTCAGAAGATCGTTCCGCTCACCACCGACCTCGACAAGGTCAGTGAGGCGCTCTTCAAGCTCTCGACCAACGGCGGCAACGAGTACTGCGGCGCGGCCATCTCGCACGCGCTCGGTGAGCTCGAGTGGTCGTCGAACCCGAAGGACCTGAAGCTCATCTACATCGCCGGCAACGAGCCGTTCACGCAGGGCCCCATCGCCTTCCGCGACGCCGTGAAGACCTCGATCAACAAGGGCATCGTGGTGAACACCATTCACGCCGGCACGCAGCAGCAGGGCATCAGCGACTCGTGGGCCGAGGCCGCGAAGCTCGCCGACGGCAACTTCCTCTTCATCGACAGCAACCGCGCGGTGGCTCGCGTCGACGCGCCGCAAGACGCCGAGCTCGCGCGCCTCTCGAACGAGATGAACAAGACCTACATCGCGTACGGCCGCACCGGGAAGGAATCGGTCGCGCGCCAGGAAGCGCAAGACAAGAACGCCTCGGGCATGAGCGCTGGTTCGGCTTCGACGCGCGCCGCGGCGAAGGCCTCGCCGATGTACCGCAACGACACGTGGGACCTCGTCGATGCCAAGAAGGGCGGCAAGTCGGTCATCTCGTTCAGCGACGACGAGCTGCCCGCCGAGATGAAGCCGATGAAGCCGGAGGAGCGCGAGAAGTACGTCGAGGGCAAGGCCAAGGAGCGCGCCGAGATTCAGGCGAAGATCAGCAAGCTCAACGCCGAGCGTGAGCAGTACGTCCAGGCGGAGATGAAGAAGAAGGCCGCGGACACCACCAAGACGATGGACGACGCGCTCATCGAGTCGGCCAGGGGGCAGGCAGAGAAGGCCGCGTTCAGCTTCTAAAAAGAAGTGCTCCAACGCAGTTCTCATGGGGATGAGACGCACGCGCTGCTCCGGCTTCGAGTCGGGGTGGCGCGTGTCGTTTCTACGGAGCGAGCGCCCAGACGAGCTCACGCCCGAGCAGTTCGGCGCAGCCATCGAAGTCGCCGGTGACCGAAGG
>JAEUJS010000641.1 GCA_016792935.1 Archangium sp.
CGCCCTTCTCATTGGTCACCGTCGTCTCTGCGCGATCAATCACGGTGACGATCGCGTTGGCCACCGGCTTGCCTTCCGAGTCGATCACCTTGCCTGCCACCGTCACGCCCTTGTCGGCCTTGAACGTCACGCGAGTGGTCTTCCCAGAGACGACCTCGACCGTCTTCTTCATCGGGACGCGATCTTCGATCTCTCGCTCCAGCGTGTAGGTGCCCGTCTCGAGGCCCGCGAGCCGCCCGATCATTCCGCCGCCTTCGTCATCGTTGCCGTTGATCCAGTTCACCTGGTTGCCCGGAGAGCGCACGATGAAGTTGGGGTTCAACTTCGTGCCGTCGAAGTCGAAGAGCTCGACCTCGATCACGCCCTTCGAGTCGAGCGTGAGCGTGACGGGGTCACACGGCACCGTGACCTTCGCCTCCGCGATGCCATCGCGATTGCTCTGCGCGCGAATGACGTACGCGCCCGGGTACTGCAGCGAGAGCGTGAAGGTGCCGTCTTCTCCGACGAAGTCGAGCGCGCCTTCGGTGTCCGACTCCAGGGCCGAGACGCGAACGTTCTGCGCGGGCTTTCCGTCGGCGAGCAGAACTTTCCCCGTCACCGTCGGAGCGACCCGCAACGTCACCTCGATGTTCGTGTCTCCAGGATGCAGATCGAGCTGCCGCGTCACCGTCACCATCTCGCGCGCGTCGACCGAGAGCGTGTATTCGCCTTCGGGGACCGGCCCGATGATCAGCAGCGCGCCGTTCTCCGCTTCCGCCGAGGCGTTGCCGTCGTTCCCCTGCAGCGAGCCGTGCACGTATTCGAGCGGCTCTCCCGTCGTGCTCACCGCGGTCACCAGCACGCGCGCGCCGCGACGCAGCTCGAAGGTCAGCTCGGTGACGGGATCGATGAGCTCGACGCTCTGCTCGGAGGCCGCGAGCGAATCGGACCCTGCCGTCACCGTGTAGTAGTCGAGCGGGAGCGAATCGAGGCGCAGCATGCCGTCTTTGGTGCGGAACTTTCGATCTTGCCGGTGCACCATCAGCGAGACGTCGGTCTCCACCGGCTGACCACCCATCACCGTCTTCACGATCAGCGTCTTGGGCCCCGAGAGAACGAACTGACTCAAGCCTTCGAGCGACTGTCCGACCGGCAACGAGCCCGGCTCATCGACGAACACCCACGCCCACGGATCACTCGACGAGATCGTGAGGTGTCCGTCGCCGTCGCTTCGTTCTTCGCGGAGCACGCCTTCGTACGGCTCGTAGATCGACACCTTGATCCCCGAGAGCTGCTTGCTCTGCGAGCCGTCGAAGATGATCACCTCGCGCTCGAGCGGCTCGTTCAGGACGATGTCCGTGTCAGCTTCGGGGTCGACCCACACCTCCGACGATCGATCACCGAGCGTCGCGTAGAGCAACGCATCGAGCGGCAGCGCTTCGAACACGAACTCCCCGTCGGGTCCCGCAACCGTCTCAGCGATGACCAGTGGCTTCGCCCAGCTCTGCGCGCGAATGCCATCGATCAACTTGCGCACCGTGGTGTGGTGACCACAGCTGAAGACCGGGAGCTCGCACACCGCGCACTCCAACTTCGTGAGCTCGGGCTCGGCCGCGTACGCGCGAATCCTCGCTCCGGGCGCAGGCAGGCCGTCGTTCATCGACACGAAGCCAGTGACGCGCCCAACGCCCGCGTCGATGGCGTCGAACGCGTCACGCTCGGCGAAACGGAACTCGGCGGGCCGTTCATCAGCCGGCTGCGCGTCGGGCGTACTGGTCGTCGGCCCGGTGACGGTCGGGTCGCGCAACAGCCACCAGGTCAGAGCCCCGGTGATCACCAGCACCACGGCGACGATGATCAGAGTGGCTCTCATCGCACCAGCGCCACCTCACCGCCGGCCGGCACGTCGACGCTCTGAATGATCGGCCCGCCCGGAATCGCCGCGTGGAAGCTCGACCACACCAGCGTGTAACGACCGGGAGGAATGGAGCCCAGCACCACGCGCTCGGAATGCGGCTGGTAGACGAGCTGGGCGTAGTTGGCGCGCAACAACTCCATCGGCGGGTTGCCGACCATGTTCACTTCTCCGCGCACCAGCCACAGCGCGTAGCCGGGCTTGGGAACGACGCGCACCGTGAGCGTCGGCTGGCCGGGCACCGAGCCGAAGTCGAGCCGCGTGTCGCGATCGGGGATCTGCATGATGATCGCCGGTGGATCTTCGGCCTGCGCGATCACCGGAGGCAGCGCCAGCGTGAGCCGATGAAAGCCGGGCGACACTTCCATCGAGTACGAGCCGTCTTCGTTCGTCACCACGCTCACCGGCTCGCTGCGATCGATGTTCACCGCGGAGATCTCGACGCCCGACGCCGGCAAACCACTCGGGAGATACGCCAGCCCGCTCAGCTTCACGCCCGCCTTCAACGTCAGCTCGATGCCCTGCAGCGCGCCGTTGGTCACCGTCTTCGACGCCGAGCGCCTCCCCTTGCGCGCGATCAACGTGAACTCCCGCTGGAACGCAGGTTTTCCGAGCACGAAGTGTCCCGTCTCGTCGGTCAGCACCTGCTGCTCACACGCCTCGCAGCTCACGATGGCGTCGATCACGCCCTGCCCGCCTTCGTCCTTCACCACGCCGGTGATCAGCGGAGCGCGCTTGAGATCGAAGTCGCCGAGCTCGGGCGTGTTCGGCCGATCAGCCATCATCGGCTCGTAGCCGGCCGACTCGATCGCGATGATCACCTTGTCTTCCGTCGCCGGGAGCGGGAGCTCGAACCGCCCATCGACGCTGGTCACCTCGTGTTCATCGATGCGGAAGTTCTTGAGCGGCTGACCGTCACCGAGCACGCGCCCGCGAAACACTGCCATGCGCTTCACCACGATGCGCACCGGCTCTCCGCCGGCACGACCAGTCACGCGATCGACCTGCTCGTAGCCGCGCAACGTCGCGCGCATCACGTACGAGACCTGCGGCCGCAGCGGAGCGAGCTTGAACTTGCCCTGCGCGTCGGTGATCTGCGGCTCGGTGGCACGCGGCGCGACGTTCACCGTCACTCCGTTCACTGGCGCACCGAGCGTGTCCACCACCTGGCCTTCGATCGCCGCGCCCGCCTTCAACTCCGCGGTGAGCTTCTGCAGCTCGCCGTCGCGCAATGTGACGTTCTGCCGCTCGGAGCCGAGGAAGTCGGGGTGCGTCGCCACCAGCGTGTACGCATCGGGAGGCAGCCCGCGCATCAACACCACGCCGTCGGCGCCCGACGTGCGATCGCTGCGGAAGTTGCCCTGCGTGTGAAACAGCGTGACCGAGGCACCCTCGACGCGGCGGCCATTCGCGGTGACGGTAATCTCCGCTCCGCCGCGCGGCTCGAGCTGTAGCTGCACGCCTTCCTTCGGCGCCTGCACCTTGAAATCGACACCGCCCCAGTCCGAGTGGTGCGCGTGCAGCTCGTACAAACCCGGCGACGGCACCGACGCGCTGAACTTTCCTTCTGCGTCCGCGATGATCGAGTCACCCGTCGGCGTGATGAGCACCGCGACTCCGGGCGCCGGTCTGCCGTACTCGTCGATCACGCGGCCGGAGATCACCGTGCCCTTCGTCATCGTCACTTCGAGCGTGGTCTCGCCAGGCTTCACCTTCACGGGCAACGTCACGCTCGCGTAGCCCTCGGCGTTCGCGCGCAGCTGGTACTCGCCCGCACCGATCGGTCCGAAGACCGCCAGCTCTCCGGTCTGCACCGTGCGCTTGCTGACGACCTCGAAGCCGCGCGTCAGGAGCTCCAGTGTTGGCCTGGGCACCGGCTGACCGCCTTCGTCGATCACCGTCGCCGCGACGGTGCCCGCGCGATCGACGACCAGCGTCACCTGCGTCACCAGCCCCGCGAGCGTCACGCGCGTCGGCACCGACGACAGCTGACCTGCGACCGCGGTGAGCATCAGCTCGCCCGGATACAAAGACTCGATCACCTTGAAGCCCGCCTTCACTTCCAACGAACGCGAGAGGTGATCGCCCTGCATCGAGAGGACCGCGTCGACCAAATCAGCCGACGAGTCGGCTGGGGCGAACGCCTGTCCGTCCTTGACCACGCGCACCTCGAGCCTGCGCGGAGCACGCACCGTCAGCTCGATGGGATCGGCTCCGGCTTCGGCCTCCGCGAGCAACGTCGGGAGCGCGCCAGGAGCCACCGCGCTCACGGCGAACGGGCCTTCTCCGAGCCCGCTGACTGAGAAGCCGCCCTGTTCGTCGGCCTGCACCTCGATGATGCGCGCGAGGCGCCGCGAGGTGAGTCGCACCGTGGCCGCGACGCCGCGACCTGCCTCGTCACGAACACGGCCACGCAGCTCGCGCGGCGCGGGGAGGAAGAGCTCGACGGGATCTCCGGGCGCAGCGCGTTCCTTGATGCCGTCTCCAAAGCCCGGCGCCCGGCCCCAGACCGTGAAGCTGATGCCGGACAGCTGCTCGAAGCGGAACGCGCCCTTCTCGTCGCTGCGAACCGTCAGCGCCGCGATCAGCTCGCCCCGACCAAAGCCCGCTGGGCCGGCGGCGTTGGGTGGGTGGGCAGTCTCGAAGAGCGTGGCGACGGAGCGCGCGGTCTCGTGGGCA
>JAEUJS010000665.1 GCA_016792935.1 Archangium sp.
CGCGTGCGGCGTCTTCGCTTCCTTGCTGCGCTCTCCCTCGAAGGTCAGGAAGTACGCGCGCATCATGTAGAAGGCGGTGCACGCGGCGGTGAGCGTGCCCATCAGCCACGCGACGGTCTGCAGCGAGTGGTAGCCCTGAATGTGCTGCGTGTGGGCCGCGTGAAGGATGGCGTCCTTCGAGAAGAAGCCCGACAGCGGGACGATGCCGGTGATGGCGAAGGTCGAGACGAGGAAGGTGGCCCAGGTGACGGGCATCTCCTTGCGCAGACCGCCCAGCTTGGTGACGTCCTCTTCGTCGCCGTTGCCGTGCATGACTGACCCGGCTCCGAGGAACAAGCACGCCTTGAAGAACGCGTGCGTCACCACGTGGAGGAACGCCGCCCAGAACGCGCCGACGCCGATGCCGAGGAACATCAGGCCCAGCTGCGAGACCGTCGAGTACGCGAGGATCTTCTTGATGCCCTTCTGCGTGAAGGCGATCAGCGCCGCGACGAGCGCGGTGCTGGCTCCAATCAGCGCGATGACGATCATCGCGGTGGGCGAGAGCACCACCAGGTAGCTGATGCGGCAGAAGAGGTAGATGCCCGAGGTGACCATCGTCGCGGCGTGGATGAGCGCGGACACCGGAGTTGGGCCCGCCATGGCGTCAGGCAGCCAGACGTAGAGCGGAATCTGCGCGCTCTTGCCGGCGGCTCCGAGCAGGAACAACAGCAGGATGACGGTGAGCGCCACTCCGTACTTCATCCCCGACAACGGCCCGGCGGGGATGTCTTCGTCGAGCACGGAAGGCAGCGTCTTGGCCGTCTCCTCGACGACCGCGAACGAGAGCGGACCCTTCTCAGCGCTGCCCGCCTTCAGGCGAGCGGCGACGCTGGTGGCCTCGAGCCCCGGCCGCGCGAGCTTGCTCGACGGAGCGGTCACCA
Source organism: Archangium sp. (assembly GCA_016792935.1). Taxonomy (GTDB): domain Bacteria; phylum Myxococcota; class Myxococcia; order Myxococcales; family Myxococcaceae; genus Archangium_A. The sequence continues at coordinate 924 of JAEUJS010000665.1, forward strand.
GGCTCTCGATGACCACCACCAGCATGAAGCTGGCGACGAGGAAGCCGAAGTCACCGATGCGGTTGGTGATGAACGCCTTGCGACCGGCGAACGCCTTGACCGGGTCGTCGTACCAGAAGCCAATCAGCAGGTAGCTGCACATGCCGACGCCTTCCCAGCCCACGAAGAGCAACGGGAGCGAGTCGGCGAGCACCAGCGTGAGCATCGCGGCGACGAACAAGTTCAAATACGCGAAGAAGCGCCAGTAGCCCTTGTCGTGGCTCATGTACTCGGTCGAGTACAGGTGGATGAGCAGACCCACGCCGGTGATGACCAACAACATCGTGCCCGACAGGTGGTCGGCCATGAGACCGAAGTTGACGCGGAAGCTGCCAGCCTGGAACCAGGTGCCGAAGTCGGCTCCGACGGCGTAGCCCATGCCGCCGAACGGACCGGGAGCGGTCGCGCGGTAGTCGTTGATGGTCCAGAACACGAGCAGCGAGACGAGGAAGCTGCCGAGCACCGCGCCCACGGCGACGAGGTGGGTGTTGGCGCGGCCGATGACCTTGCCGAACACGCCGCAGATGAACGCGCCGATGAGCGGCAGCGCGATGATGAGCCACAGCGCGTGACCCGCTTGCGACGGGTCCACCGGGGCGGTCATGAAGAATTGTTGGAGCTTGTCCACGTTCTTGTCCGTTTCCTTGTGGCCGTTCCGGTCAGTGCTTCATCGACTGGATTTCCTCGATGTTCACCGTGCCGCGCGCACGGAACAGCGAGATGACGATGGCGAGGCCGACGGCGGCTTCAGCCGCCGCGACGGCGATGATGAAGAAGGCGCTCAGGTGGCCGAGGTCGTCACCACGCGCTCGCGCGAACGCCACGAACGTGAGGTTGGTCGCGTTGAGCATCAGCTCGATGCACATGAAGACCACCAGCGCGTTGCGGCGAATGAGCACGCCGAACATGCCCAGGCAGAACAGCGCCGCGGCCAGGATGAGGTAGTTCGCAGTCGGAACGGTCTGAATCATTCGCGTGGTCCTCTTTGAATCAGATGCGCGGCTTGGCCACCACGACGGCGCCGAGAATCGCCACCAACAGCAGGAGCGAGACGGCTTCGAACGGGAACAGCCACTGGGTGTACATGACCTCGCCCAGGTGCTTGATGGTCCCGAATTCCTGAACGCGGTTGGCATCGGTGGTCCACGCCAGCTCGGTGTTCGGCATCTTGCGGAACACGGCGGAGAGCGCGACGAAGAGACCGACGACGGCCGCTCCACCGAGGATGCGTGACGGCGTGAAGCTCAAGACCGGGCCGCTGTCGCTCAGCGAGAGCAACATGATGACGAACAGGAAGAGCACCATGATGGCGCCCGCGTAGACGAGCACCTGCAGCGCCGCGATGGTGTGCGCCCACAGCAACACGTAGACGCCCGCGAGGAAGAAGAACGTCGCGACGAGCGACATCGCGGAAGCGACGGGGTTGCGAGCGAAGATGACTCCGGCCGCGGCCAGCACGGTGGAGATCGAGAAGAACCAGAACAGAACGAGCTCAGCGCTCATGTTGCTCATTGGAACTCTCCGAAGACGCCCCACGGCTTGTCGCCATGCGGGCAGCCCTTCTTGTGAACGTGCTCTTCGAAGTCCTTGCGGAACTTCTGCACGAAGCTCTGCACCGGCAGGGCTCCAGCGTCACCGAGCGCGCAGATGGTGTTGCCGAGGCCAATCGGCGGCCACGGAGCGATCGCCTGCGCCACGTTCATCAGCGTGTCGATGTCGCTCATTTCTCCGCGACCCTCTTCGATCTTGCGCAAGATTCGCGTCATCCACGGCTGCCCTTCGCGGCACGGCGTGCACTGACCGCAGGACTCTTCCGCGTAGAAGCGCGCCACGCGCCACAGGCAGCGCACCATGCACGCGGTGTCGTCCATCACCATCACGCCGCCGGAGCCGGCCATCGACTGCAGCGGCTTGAAGGCGTCGAACTCGAGCTTCACGTCGATCTCGTCACCGGTGAGCACGGGCGCCGACGAGCCGCCGGGGATGCACGCCTTCACGGTGCGGCCTTCGGGCAGACCCTGGCCGTACGCCGAGTCGTAGATGAGCTCGCGCAGCGAGGTGTCCATCGCCACTTCGTAGGTGCCGGGGCGGTTGACCGCTCCACTCACCGTCACGAGGCGCGTGCCGCCGGACTTGCCGGTGCCGAGCTTCATGAACCAGTCGCTGCCCTTCTCGAAGATGCGCGGCAGCGTGGCGATGGTCTCGACGTTGTTCACCACCGTCGGGCACCCGAAGAGACCGACCACGGCGGGGAAGGGCGGCTTCAAGCGCGGCCAGCCCTTCTTGCCCTCGAGCGACTCGAGCAACGCCGTCTCTTCGCCGCAGATGTACGCGCCAGCGCCGCGCACCTGGAAGACGTTGAGCTCGAAATCGGTGCCCATCAGCTTCTTGCCGAAGATGCCGTCTTTGTAGGCATCGGCGATGGCTTGATCGAGCACGGCCGACGGGTGTTTGAACTCGCCGCGCGCGTAGATGTAGCAAGTGTGCGCGCCGAGCGCGTAGCAGGCGATCCCGATGCCCTCGAGGAGCAGGTGCGGGTCGTATTCCATGATGAAGCGGTCCTTCGCGGTGCCGGGTTCCGATTCATCGGCGTTGATCGCGAGGTAGCGCGGCTTGTTGTTCTTCTCGAGCGAGGGAACGAACGACCACTTCAAGCCCGTGGGGAAGCCGGCGCCGCCACGACCGCGCAGACCGG
>JAEUJS010000666.1 GCA_016792935.1 Archangium sp.
CGGTCGATCCGCTGCCGCATCGCGGAGCCGCCAGCGCTGAAGTTCTTGGCGGACCGACTCCGCATCGTGGATCGCCCGGGGTCTCCGTCGATCCGCAGCCGCACCGCGGAGCGCCGACCGCAGAAGTTCTTGGCGGACCCACTCCGCATCGTGGATCACCTGGCGTCTCCGTCGATCCGCAGCCGCATCGCGGAGCGCCCACCGCAGAAGTTCTCGGCGGACCGACTCCGCATCGTGGATCGCCGACTGTCTCTGCTGACCCGCAGCCGCATCGCGGTGCTCCGAGCGGGGAAGTTCTCTCAGGGCCGACCGCGCATCGTGGATCGCCCGGTGTCTCCGCCGATCCCCAGCCGCACCGTGGCGCTCCGACCGCAGAAGTTCTCGGCGGACCGACTGCGCATCGTGGCTCTCCGGCGGTGATCTCAGCCCCGAGCGCCGAAACTGCGCGGACTTCCCCTCACCCTGACCCTCTCCCGCAGGGGCGGGAGAGTGGACCATCGCGCTCGCGCTCGGACACCGCTGCTCTTCCGGGAGGATCGCTTCCTTCGGCGGCGCCGTCTCTCGGCGTCGGCGCGGCTTCGGTCTTCCTCGGCCTCACCAACGCCGTGCGCACCGCGATCGGTCTCGCCTCGCGCACGTCCGAAGTCGATTCGTGGGGCAAAGACGCCGACCTCACCAATTCACTGCGCCCCCTCGGCGAGCTCCTCTACGACAAGTACTGGCGCGTCCGCGTCGAGGGCTCCGAGAACCTGCCGAGCGGGCCGTTCATCATCGTCGCCAATCACGCCGGCGCCCTGCCCCTCGACGGCCCCATCCTCCACCTCGCGCTGCGTCGCGAGCGGCCCGATCTCTCCGCCGCGCGCTGGCTCCTCGAAGATCAGATCTTCCACGCCCCCTTCGTCGGAGTGCTCGCCAACCGCCTCGGCGCCGTTCGCGCCAACCCCGAAAACGCGACGCGGCTCCTCGGAGACGGCCACCCGCTCATCGTCTTCCCCGAGGGCTTCCACGGCCTCAGCAAGCCGTTCTCCGAGCGCTACCAGCTGCGCCGCTTCGGCCGCGGCGGCTACTTGAAGATCGCGCTCCGCACGAAGGTGCCCATCGTCCCCGCAGCGATCGTCGGCGGCGAAGAATCGATGCCGCTCCTCGCGAAGATCCCCGGCGGAATCCTCGGCGTCGAGTACCTGCCGATCACCCTGCCTCCGCTCCCCGCGAAGTGGCACATCAGGTTCGCCGAGCCCGTCTCACTCGACGGCGCTCCGAGCGAACCCGATCACGACCTCGCGTGGATCGAACGGAAGAACCTCGCCGTCCGCGATCAGATCGAAGGAATGCTCACCGACCTGCTCCGGCACCGCGAGTCGATTTTCTGAGGCTCGACCTGGGGCGAGCCGGGGGAATCAGTGCACCACGCGGTTGCGACCCGACGACTTGGCCTCGTACAGCTTCTCGTCGGCCTTGCGGATCAACTCCTGCGCGTCTTCGCCCTTCTTCTGCACCGTCGCCACGCCCGCCGACAACGTCACGTCGATGTCTTCCCCGTCGAACGTGAAGGTGTGTTTCTCGACCAGCTTGCGCACCTTCTCCGCGAGATGCGCCGCGCCCTTGAGATCGATCTCCGGCAACAACAGCGCGAACTCTTCACCGCCGTACCGCGCGAGCACGTCTTCCCGCCGAGTCCGGGTCCGCACCGTGCGCGCCACGTCCTTCAACACCGCGTCGCCCGCGAGATGGCCCCACGTGTCGTTGATCTTCTTGAAGTGATCGATGTCGATCAGCACCAGCGAGAGCGGCCGCGAGTAGCGCCGTGATCGCGACAGCTCGCGCTCGATCGCATCTTCGAAGTACCGCCGATTGAAGACCTGCGTCAGGCCGTCCACCGTCGTCATCCGGTAGATCTCGTCGTGGTACGCGGCCTCGATGTTGTTGGACGCGATGAACTTGAAGATCGTCCGCCCGATCTTGATCAAGTCTCCATTGCGCAGCCGCAGCGGCTCCTCGATGTGCTCGTCGTTGACGATGGTGCCGTTGGTCGAGCCGAGGTCTTCGATGGTCAGGCGGCCCGTGTCGATCGTCAGCTCGGCGTGGTTGCGGCTCACCGAGTCCTGATCGACCTGCACATCGCACTTGCTGCTGCGGCCGATCGACACCGTCTCGTTGACGAGATCGTATTTGCGCCCCAGCTCTTCGCCGTGAATCACCACCAGCGCCGCCGAACGAGACACCTGTCGCTCGGAGATCTTCGAGATGACCGTGATGGCGGTGGTGTGCTTGCGGCGCATCTCGTTCGAAACCTACCTCAGGAAAGGAAAGAGGGCCCCTCCATCGCTGGAGGAGCCCTCAGTCACTTCACGAACTCGTAACGCCGATCAGTTGATCGTCGCCGAGATGGTCGTCGACACCGCCGGAGCGATCGGCGTGGTGCCGTCGGTCTTCACGAGCTCGGCGCGGATCGTCACCGCACCCGTGCAGCCCGCGACCAGCGTGTGCTCGACCTCGCCGCTGCCCTTCATCGGCACCTCAGCCGAGATGCTGACCGCCGGGCAGTTGGTGGCAGGCGTGAAGGTCAGGCGAACCTGGCCGTCGTCGCTCGCGCCGGTGCCGATCGAGAAGCTGCCGACCTCGATGACCAGCTTGGACATCGCGGTGATGGTGGCCGGGTTGGCCGACGGCGTCTTGAACTTCACCGACGGCGGCGAATACGTGAGGAACGAGAACGCGGTGAGGAAGTCCGTGGTGCGGTCCGCGTTGGTGCCGTTGAGCTCGACGTAGTTGGTGAACGTCACCGGCGCGCTGGTGGTGACCAGCGGGTCCACCGTCATGCGGAACGCCTGCACGACCATCGTGCCGCGACCGCCCGAGCTCATGCCGTTGTCGAACAGACGATCACGCAACGTGCCCGGAGGAACCGGCAGCGTGAACGTCGGGGTCATGGCGTCGACCAACACGTCCCAGCGCGTCTCGAGATCGTCCGAGAAGCTCACGCGCACCACGTTCACACCGGCGACCGCCGCCGGAATGCGGAAGCTGCGGCCAGCGAGCGTGCCGTCCATGGTGTTGGTGAAGTTGAACTTCGCGCCCTCGGGGAACACCGGGAAGGTCTGGCCCGAGACGTCGACCGGCGTCGCACCGGCCGGGTCGAACACCAGCTTGTTGCCCGGCAGACGCGGGAAGAGCGCCGAAGCACCGATGCCCGCCGACGCGTCGTTGAGGCCCGCCGCCGAGATCGCCGCCATCAACAGGCCGTAGTGCGCGCCTTCGATGCCGTGGTGCGTGGGCGCCATGCGAACGCCGATCTGACCGACCGAGAGCGGCGCGAGCGCGTCGACCTGGGCATCGACCGGGTTGGTGTTCACGCCGACACCGATGCCGAGCGGGATCACGCCGCGGCCCGGAGCCGAAGCGCCGCCGATGATCGCCACGCCGTCCACGTACGTGCCCTTGAAGCGCGGCAGCTCAGGGAGCTTGGTGACGAAGTTGAACGCCAGCGGGATCTGCGTGAAGTCGTGGTTCGCCGTCGTGTAGTGCATCTGGTTGCTGTAGTCGGGGTTGCCCGTCGCAGCGCCCGGCGTCGGGAGCAGCGTGAAGGGCACATCGCGCACGATCGACGAGTTGAACTTCTTGAAGATCGGAACGATGCGGCCGAGCAGCATGCCGATGTTGATGTTGTCGAGGCCACCGGCCACCGCGTCGATGGGGAGATCGCCCAACGGAACGTCACCGGCCAGCGCCCACGCCGCGCGCGTACCGCAGGTGCCCGCGCTGATCTTCGCCTCGTCCGGAGGCGAGCTGGGATCCGAGAGCGTCGTGCCGCACACGCCGTTCAAGCCCTGACCCGCGACGTTGTTCTTGATCTGCTGATCGCCGAAGCCGAGGAACGCGCCAGCCGGAATCGGAACGTCCATCTGGTTGATGGCCGAGCCGATCACGATGTCGGTCGGAACCGACGGGCCGAGCAGCTGCGTGATGTTGAGGTTGGTGATCGAGCCGGCGAGCGACATGCCCGCGAGCGCGGCGTGCACGTTCGAGGTCGCAGGGACATTGGTGAAGCCGCCCTTGTACCCGCCGTAGGTGTCGAGCGCGTTGCGGCGCAGCGCGAAGCTCAAGATGCGCGAGGTGCCCGTGTAGTTGGCCACCGTGACGTACGAGAAGTCCGGGTGGAAGACGCTGACCGTCGGGTTGCCGGTGAGGCCCGTGGTGCTCAACACCGCCGTGCCGTCCGTCGCCGTGTCGACGCTGTCCATCGCCATCTGCTGAATGATCGCGCCCGTCGAAGACGAGAGGACCACCTTCGCGCCGACGACCGGACGACCCGAGAGCTCGTCGACCACGGAGACCGCGATGGAGCCCATCGCCGGAGCCGCGACCACGATCGCCTTCGCCCTGCAGGTCGTGCCGCCGAACGCCGCCTGCACTGCGTCACCCAGCGCAACGGCCGCCGTGCCCGCGGTGAACTCCGCCGAGTTGCCGGCCGGAGCCGTGCCCGTCAGCGCCGTGCCCTGCGTGGTCCACGTCGCGCCGTCCTTGATGACGACCGGGTTGTTCGCCGAGTCCCAGGCCGAGACCCAGAACTTCACCTTCTGCCCAGCGGCCACCACCACCACATCGGGGGTGATCGCGCACTTGGTCGCGGTGGTCATCGCCGGAGGAGCGACGCACGCGCCGTTGCGGCACACCTGCGAGCCGCAGTCGGAGTCAGCCGAGCAGAGCGAGCCAACGCACTTGCCTTCGTCGCACTGGCAACCGAGCGAGCCCTGGCAGAAGTCGAGCGTGTACTCCATCGGGCGCGTGTTGCACTGCGCGGCCGTGCGGCACGACGGCTCACACTTCGACGTCTGCGTGTTGCAGAAGAAGTAGGTCGAGTCGGGACAGTCGGTGTCATCGACACAGTCGCCCGTGCCACCACCACCATCGACGCCGCCATCCTTGTTGGGCGGCGGGCTCGGACAGGCGGCCAGGGCCAGGGCGAGGCTCGCCCAAAGCGTGTTGCGAAGTACTGCGTTCATGTGTTGCTCCTTCGGTGGGGGTCAGCAGTGGCTGCTGCTGGTGGGGAAAGTTCCGACTTCCTGCGAAAGGCGGCGCACTCTCGCTTTCTGCCGAGGTGAAATCAACCCTCGCAATCCATCGGCCACGCTCTTTTTCCAAACGGTTTCGCTTCGTTGCGATTGGCAGATCACGACACCGGAGTCAGGTCTATGAACCGCATCTCCACATGAAGTCGCTCGCGGACATGTTGGGTCGCACCTTGCGCGACACGGGGTCGGCGCCAGCGCTCGCTCCAGTGTGGAATCGCGCAGTGGGAGAGTTGATCGCGCGGCACACGCGCCCCATTCGGTGGGATGGCTCGGCGCTCGTCATTTGCTGTGACGCCGAGTCGTGGAAGGCCGCCCTCGAGCCGGAACGCCCTGCCCTTTTGAAGCGCCTGCGCGAATTGCTGGGAGAAACAAAGCCCCCTGGGGCGACGTCGATGGGTAGCGAAACAGCGCTCAGCTCGATCGTTTTAGAAATCACTCCGCGATGATCTCGTCACTGGTCGCGCTCACGTTGTTGTCGGCGGCTCCTTCACGCGACGTGTTGGAACGCACCGTGCGCGATCGCTTCGAAGCCGTGGGCCGCAGCGCGCTCCCGATCGATCCGTCCCTCTCGCGCGCGGCCGATGAGCTCGCCCGCCGCGCACTCACGCACGGAGTGGAAGACGCGACCTCGCTCCTGCGCGTGACCGCCGCCATCTCGCGTCAAAAAGCGTGGGATCCGAATCCCGTCGTGGTGGCGCTGCGGGCCCCGACCGACTCGATCGCCGTTGAGCTCGCCAAGCAGGATCTCGGCTCCGAGCCGTCGTCGCACGTCGGCCTCGGTTTCGCGGAAGGCAAAGAGCGCAGCGCGGTAATCATCCTCCTCGCGAAGCGGCGCATCGAGCTCGAGGCGTTTCCGCGCGGCTTCGCGAAGACCGTCAGCGGGCAGCGCGTGTGTGGAACGCTGGTCGCTCCGCTCACGACTGCTGAGCTCTTCGTCACGCGGCCTGAGGGTTCGGTCGAGCGCCTCCCGATGAACAAGGCGACCAAAGACGACTCGCGCTGCTCCACCGTCGACTTTCCGACGAAGGGCCGTCACGCCGTCGAGGTCCTGGGAAATGGCCCGCGCGGCCCCGAGGTCGCGGCGCTCTTCTTCGTCGACGTCGGCCCGAAGGGAGTGCCCAGCGAATCCGACGACGCGATGGCCGAGCCTGAAGACGACACCCGCGCGCGCGCGATGTTGGTGACGCGCATCAACGCGCTGCGCATGCAGCTGGGCGTCACGCCGGTGCAGCCCGACAGCGAATTGGAAGCCGTGGCGCAGGCGTGGGCCGATCGACTCGCGAAGGAGAACTTCTTCAGCCACGTCGCTCCCGAGGGCAGCACGCTCAAGCAGCGGCTCACCGAGGCCGGCTACAAGTTCGCCAGCGCGGGAGAGAACCTGGGGCTCTCGTCAGGGCCACTCGCTGCGCACTTCGGCATCGAGCACAGCCCTGGCCATCGCAACAACCTGCTCGAGCCCGGCCATCGGAAGATCGGCCTTGGCCTCGCGACGCGATCGGATGGCCTCAGGGTGCTGGTCGAGGTGCTGGCCGCTCCCATCAACACCGTCGAGGAGAAAGATCCGATCGGAACCCTCTACGCGTCGATCGCCGCCGAACGGAAACGTCGCAAGCTCTCCCCGTTGCGTCAGAGCACGGTGCTCGAGTCGCTCGCGCAGGCCCACGTTCGCAAGGCGCTCGAGCTCGACACGCCGAAGGCCGAATTGCCCAATCAACCCAGGCTTCACGAGCGCGCCTTCGAGACGATGGATGAGCTCGCCTCGGTCTCGGTGGACGTGTTCATCAGCGACACACCCAGGCTCGGCTCCGAATCGAAGAACCTCGGTATGGCGGACAACACCGTGGTGGGCGTGGGGTTGGTCAAAGGTGACTCAGCCCGCTTCGGCCCCGGCCGGTACTGGATCGTCGTGATCTACGGCGTCGTTCGCTGAGCTGAGTTTCTATGGTTTCTTCCGCCGCCATGACGGGAACGCAGTCTCAAGTCGTCATCCTCGGCATCGACGAAGATCGCGCGCAGCAGACCGCCGTCGCGCAGGCCTTCAACGAGCAGGGCCTCTTCTACCGCTTCATCACCGATCGCCGGAAAGTCAGCGGCGGCCTCAAGCAGCTGCGGCCTCACCTGATCATCGTGTTCGGCGAGCTCGAGAGCGACTTCGCCATTCAGGTGCTCGACACCCTCGCCAGCGACGTCACCTACGCGCAGCGGCCGGTGTTGATCATCTGCAACGACACCAACGACTCGGCCTTCGTGCAGGGGCTGCGCACCGGCGTCGTCGGTTTGCTCCAGGGGCCGTTCACCGCCGAGCACGTGCCCATCGTTCGCTCGATGTGGGAAGAGCTCTCGTCGCGCAACGGCACCAGCGCGGGCACGGCCAACGCGGCCACGCTGCAGCGCTACTTCGAACACATTCGCCGCACGCGCCGCAGCGGCATCTTCCTGACCAACCCGCGCACGCCCAACGAGGGCAAGGCGTCGTTCGTCTACGGCCGCCTCGACAAGGCGAGCTTCCTGGGCGCGCAGGGAGCCGATGCGTTGAAGGCCATGAGCGGGCTACCGCAAGCGCGGTGGACGTTCACCGAGATGGCCGGCTCGCAGAGCGAAGGCGCCGGCGTGGTGATCGAGGTCGGAGACACCGTCACCGGTGAGACGCCCGTCGCCGAGGTGATCGTCGGAGAGCAGATCGAAGACGAGCCGCTCGCCTTCGAGGTGGCGTCGGGCCCCAATCCGCCGCCGTCGGCGCCGGTGCCTGCCGTGCCTGCGAACGGACCACAGGCGAAGTTGCTGCTGGTCGATGACGATCCGGCGATCTTGAAGATGTTCTCCACGCTCTTCGCCAAACACGGCTTCGTGGTCACGACGGCGACCGATGGCAACGAAGGCGCCGCGGCGACGCTGCAGCAGACCTTCGATGCCGTGCTCGCCGACTTGAACATGCCGCACCTCGATGGCTGGGGCATGTTGCGCGTCATTCGCGACGACTTCCGCACGCGCGAGCTGCCGATCAGCTTCTTGTCGGCACACGACGACTACCGCGAGTCGTTGCGCGCGCTCGACGCCGGAGCCCAGGCGTACCTCTCGAAGGGCACCAAGCTCGACGTGATCGTCGGACAGGTGGTGAAGCTCCTCGAGCCGCGTCGCGCGATGCAGGCCGCGTTCGAGCTGGGTCAGACCGACGCGCTCGTCATCCACCAGGTCGGCCCCCAGTGGCTCCTGCGGTTGATCGGCAGCATGGGGCTCACCGGCACGCTGATCTGTCGCGACGGCTGGGCGAGCTACCAGCTCTTCTTCAACCAGGGCGCGTGCTTCCACGCGTCGGCCGTCGCCGGGAAATACAACGCCGAGGGCGAGCGCGCGTTCAACGCGTTCATCGCCAGCCGCGCGGGTGAAGGCTCGTTCAGCAACGGAGTGCCTGCCGGCGCCTCACAGAACCTGCACCTCACCACCGAGGTGTTGATCGAGCGTGCGTGCACCACGCTCAACGACAACGAGCGGCGGATGCGCGAGTCGTTGATGCTCACCGCCACGCAGATCGACGTGAACGCTCAGCTCTATGAGGTCTACCGCGCCGTCGGCCCCAAGCAGTGGCTCGAGGCCGCGCGCTTGATCTGCGAAGAGAAGACGCCGCCGCGCGATCTGATCGCGCAGCTCGACATCTCTCCGGTCGAGATCGAGGAGTGCATGAAGGACCTGATCCGCCGCGGCGTGGTCAGCCTTCGAAAGGCCTGACGCCAGCGAGTGGTGACGCCACACAGCCTTATCGTGTGGCGGCGCGCACGAGCGGAGAGCGGCAGGCCCAGTAACAAGGCGTAGAAAAGAAAAAAGCCTCCCGACTCAGCACCGGGAGGCTGACTCTTTTTTCGAGAACTGCGCTGCGATCAGGAAATCGATCAGACCACGCGACGCTGCGTGGCGAACGACTCGATGCCAGCCTGCTGCGCGGACGGCAGCGCATAGAGCGGGCACTTGATGCAGGTGAAGGATTGCCAGCCACGACGGACTGCCTCATCGAGGCAGTTGTCATAGTGAGCACAATCGAGGTTTCGGTGATGCTCGACCCCAAGACGCTTCGGGCCAGCCTCAGGATTGATGCTCTGTGGAAGTTCGGTCGGACACGGCTTCATGTGCGGTTTCGGCCTCCCGTACTGCGTGATCCCCCCCGGACGACAACTCGGTACGAACCGCTCGCCTCGTGGGAAAAGCGAGCGAGCGGACGTGTACGGCAGTCGAAGAATGAATGTCAAACCGGTGACCTGTGATTTCTCACGATCAGCGAAAAAAAGCAGACCAGCTGATGGCTCGCTTGTTGGAACCTGATGCACGAATGGTCCGATTTCACCCAGTGGCGTGGTTGCTGTGCCTCGTTTCCGTCCCCGTTTGGGCTCAGTCCGAGGGGTTGCTCGATGCGGTGAGGGTGCACCGTGAAGGCGTTGCAGCCATGGCGAAGCAGGAGCTTCAGGCCTGTATCGACGCGGGAGCAAAGCCCCTGGGGGCGACGCCGTTGGGAGGCAAGACGACGTGTGGCGATCGTGAACGCCTCGCGCTGCTGACCGGAGTGCTCGAGCTGTCCGACGGTGACGCGGCGTCAGCGGTGACGACGTTGAGCGCCACGAAGCCTCCCAGGGGCCTGGAGAGCGTCCACGGCTGGTATTTCGGCGAGGCGCAGTCCTACGCCGGTCAACGCGCGCTCGCGCTCAAGACGCTGCAGAAGGCGCGAAAGAACGCTCCCGCGTGGCTGGCGACGCGCATCGATCGCCGGCTCGCCGAGCTGTACCTCGAGCAGAACCAGCCCGCGAAGGCGACGGCGATCCTCGACGCTGATCCCGATGTGGCTGGAGCTCCGGAGCTGCTGTACACGCGCGCCCTCGCCCGCCAGGCCGCAAAGCTCACCGCGCTCGCGCACAAAGACTGGAAGGCGCTGGCGCTCAAGTTCCCCGCGCATCCCCACGGCATCGTGGCGCGCGAGCGGTTGATCGCCGACGGCGCGTGGAAGCTGACGTTCGATGAGGCACTCACACGCGCGGGAGGCCTGCTCGCTGCTGGCGCCGTGAACGGCTGTCTCGAAGCGGTCGGAGAGCTGACGCCGGAGAAGCCAGATCAGAAAGCGCGCGTCGCGTTGCTCAAGGGCCAGGCGTTGCTCACGCGCGCAAAGCCCTCGGGGGCGACGCAAGGGGGGCAAGGAGAGCGAGACGCCGAGGCGAAGGAACAGCTCGCCATCGCGATCGAAGGGCCTCCGTCGGTCGCGGCGCAGGCGCTGACGACGCTCGCCAAGCGCTCGATGCGCACGGGAGACAACGCCGGCGCGCGCGCGACGTTCCAGAAGCTCGACACGCTCTACCCGAACGATTCGTCAGCCGATGAAGCGGGCTACCTCGCGGCGTGGCTGGCGATGAACTCCGGAGACTTCGCCGCGGCGGTGAAGGACTTCTCCGACTTCGAGACGCGACACGCCGATTCGAAGAAGCGCGATGAAGCGCGTTGGTTCCGCGCGTTCTCGCTCATCCGC
>JAEUJS010000507.1 GCA_016792935.1 Archangium sp.
TCCCGTCACGCCGGCGCTGGAGCGGTTGTTCGCGCGCGCGACCTTCGAGGCGATCACGAGGCGCCTCACGCCCGGTGGTGTCATCACGGTGCAGGCGGGCTCGCCGACGACGCCGCAGGTGCCTGAGTCGATCGCGGCCAACGCGCGCGCGGCAGGGTTGCAGGTGCGGGTCTATGAGCGGCGAGCGCTCGCGAGCCTGGGCGCGAACGCGTTTCTCCTCGCGTCGACGGCTCCCATCGAACTCACGTCGCTGACGCTGCACGTCCCCGCGCAGACGTTGTCTGGCTCACCGTCGCTTCGCGAACTCGTCAGCTGAACTTTCAGTTCGGCTTCCACTCGGCCTTCATCTTCGCGACGTGCGCGGAGATGTCGCGGAGGGCCGCGGCGATGAAGGAGGGCTCCTTGCGTTCCCAACGCTTCGCGACGAACGACTCGGGCACGACGATCACGTTCGCGGTGCCTCGGAGCGCAACGACCGCGATCGAGGTGCCCCACGGATCTTTCGCGATGCACCACTGAAAGCCGGCGCGCTTCACGAGCAGGTCTCCGAAGCCGACGGTCACTCCGCTGAGCATCGCGTTGAGCAGGTCTTCCTCTTCGGGCGGTTCGGCGACGATCGAGCCCCAGAACAGATCCAACTTCTCTGGAGCGTTTCCCGAATCGGGTGACCACGACTCCGCGTCGAGCAGCGAGGTGCGCTTCTGCTCGAACCAGCGCGTGTGTGACGGGCGGAGATCGACCACCGCGGTGTCTTTTCCGTCCGGGAACGGATCGTGCGCCGCGCTCACCGACGCGATCACCTCGACGAAGTCGGGAATCAGCTCGGGCCTGGTCAGCGTCGCGATCAGCAGGTGCGAGCCGAACCCGCCCATCCACGTCGCGGGGCCTTCGCGGTACGCGACCAGCGTGGGCGTATCGCGCTCGAGCTTCGCGTCGTTCGTCTTCGCGTTGTCGCGCGCCGCGTTGAGGCCCTCGGCGCCGCGCTTCGACTCGTCCTTCGCGACCATGTGGATCCCGCTGAGCTCGAAGCCGGATCCGTTCGAAGAATCGAGACCGACCAGCGAGCCGCTCAGCGAGTACTCGCAGCGAAAACGCGCGGGCACATCGACGTCGATGGTCAGGTCTCCGATCGCGAAGCGCGGCATTTAGAAGCCGACACCCTTCGTCGACTCGGCGATGCGGGCCTCATCTCCGACCAGTGAGATCACCATGTGGCCGTGGCATCGGTTCCACGCGTCGATCACGTCGGTCCTGGTGATCGCCGCGAGTGAATCGAAGAGCGCCACGTCGAGCTCGGCCGTCTTGTGCCCCGCGAGCACGCGCTGCGTGAAGACCTCTGCCGTGAGCGGAGACGTCGCCTGACCCATGGTCGCCTCACGCGCCACGTTCCACCGCGCGCGCTCGAGCGCGCGATCGGTCAGCGTCTCGCCTTCGAAGTTCTTCATCACCTTCGCCATCACGGCCATCGCCTGCGGGAGTCGTGCGTTCTCGATCGAGCCGCCCCAGTCGATGCGGCCGGCGCCTCCGACCATGAGCTCCGCGCCGCCGCCGAAGCCGTACGAAGCGCCGAGCTCTCCGCGGATCTTCTCGAAGAGCGCGGTGCTGATCACGCTCGCGACCAGCTGGTTGGCCAGCGCCTTGGGATGCGTCGAAGCGTCGGCCAGACACGCCATGTGCACCTGCGCCTGCGTCGAGCCCGACTGCGTGGTGCTGATCAACTCCACCGCTCCCTTGCGGAACTGAACGGGCGGCGTTGGCTCGAAGGGCTTGCTCACCTTCTTCCACGGGCCAAGCCACTGCGTGACTTCGGCGAGCGTGCGTTCCGCGTCGAGATCGCCGGTCACCACCAGCACCGCGTTGTCCGGAGACCACGCGCGCTCGTACCAGCCCTCGATCTCGCCGCTGCTGAGATCCTTCGAGTCGCGAATCGTCGCCACCTCTCCCCACGGGTGTCCGCGGAAGAGCGACTCCGTCACCGCGCGGCCCGCCTTCGCCGCCGGGAGATCGTCGCCAGCCTCGATCGCCACCGCCGCGTCTCGCCGGTAGGCCGAGAGCATTCCGGAATCGACGTTCATGGTCGTCACGCGCTCGGACAGGTGCGCGAGGATGTTGGGAATGTTGCCCGCCGCTCCCGTCGCGAGAATGCGGCTGCGATCGAGCTGCATTCCGCTGCGCCACGCGACGCCGTAGGCGCCCGCGAACGCGTGGCCCTTCGGGTACGCGACGTAGCGCCCCAGCTCCGGAGCTCCCTTCGGATCGCTGTCTCCCGTGCCGCGCGTGAACGTCAGCTGCACCGCCGCGACCGGCAGCGCGTAGTTGCGCTTGTGGATCACGACCTTGAGCCCGTTGGGCAGCACGGTCTCGATGTGCTCGCGCCTGGCCTTGATGACGGTCTCGAGCTTCGCCTGCGCCATGTGCGCGCGGCCGAGCTCGCGGACGCGCTCAGCCGAGAGATCCGTCGTCATCGCCAGCGCCTCGGTCGGAGCGAGGCCCGCCGGTCCATTCGCCTTGCCCGCTTCCGTGCCCGTGAAGGGCATCACCAGCACCGCGCGCGCGCGTGAGCGGGCGAGGTACTTCTCGGCGAACGCGCTGACCTGGCCCGGGCTCACCTGCGCGAGCGCCTTGAGCTGGCGGCCGTACGTGAGCGGATCTCCGGTGAAGTGCGCGGCTGAAGCGCGAGCGGTGCCGCGGCTCATGATGTTCTCGGCGTCGACGGTGAGCTGCACCGCGGCCTCGTTGCGCTGACGAGAGAAGATGAACTCGCGCTCGATGGTGATGGCCGCGTCATCCATCGCGTACTCGCGACCGGCGGAGCCCGACCACAGCTTCACGACTTGATCGAGCACGCGCTCGAGCGAGCGGTTGGGGTTGTCGCCACGCTTCAGCTTCGCCTGCACGACCAGCATCGACGCTTCCGCGCCGGCGATGGGGAAGGCGCCGACACCGACCACGTCGGGATCTCCAGCGGCTTCGCTCAGCTCGGCGTCGGCGAGCGCGGTGAGGAAGTCGAGCATCACGGCGTCTCCGGCGTCGAAGCCGCGCGGCAGCGACCACACCACGTAGAGCTCGGGCGTCGAGACGGTGGCGTTCCTGGTCACCAGCAGCGTCGGCGGCGGAGCAGGGGGCTCGGAACCGGTGGCCTTCAAGCGCGAGGGCGTGGCCGTCTTCGAAGGCCGCGGCGCGAACACGGGAGAGGGCAGCGCCTTCTTGATCGTCTCCTCGATGTTCTCGAGATCGACGTCGCCGATGATCAACATCGTCATGTTGTCGGGGCGGTAGTTCTTGAGCGCGAACTTCTTCACGTCGTCCATCTGAATGGCCGAGAGGGTTTCGTGTGAGCCGCCGACCGGCCGCGCGTAGGGGTGGCCCGCGGGGAACACGGCTTCCTGAATGAAGTTGAACGCCGGGCCGATGGCGTTTTCACCGCGCTGACGCAGCTCGTTGCGCACGACCTCGCGCTCGACGTCGAGCACGCCCTGATCGACGCCGTTGAGTGGATCGATCATGCGGCCCACTTCGATGGCGATGAGCCTGGGGAGCAGCTCCTTGCTTCCCACGTTCATGTAGATCGTCTCGTCGAAGCTGGTGCTGGCGTTCAAGAAGCCGACGCCCGCACCTTCGAGCTGATTCCACGCGGTGTCTTTGCCACCGGGCTTCGCGCGGAACGCGAGGTGCTCGAGGAGGTGCGCGAGGCCGGCCTTGCCTTCGGGGTCTCCGGAGCTGCCGACGCCGACGACGGTGAACACGCCGACCAGCGGCGTGGCGTGATCTTCTTCGACGATGACGCGCAGGCCGTTGGCGAGCTTGAGCTCGCGCATGCGGAAGCTGGTGTCGGGCAGCATCGGGCCGCGCGGAAGCGTCGAGCAACCAGTGGACAGCAGAGAAACGACAGCCAGACACAGCAACGACGTGCGCATCACGATCCCTCCTGAGGAGCGGGCGCACTGTGCCTCAGCCGGTGAGCACGAGCACGGACTTCACGATGGCCGCGGCGAAAAGCGCCAGCGTGCCGGTGCTGCCGACGATGACGGCGACGGGGTGGTTGTCGATCGCCTTGCGGGTCTCTCCGAACATGCGCTTCAAGAACGTGCGCTGGCACTGCACGCGGCACTCACCGCGAATGATGCGCTGGAGCTCTTCTTCCATCTCTCCGACGGAGCTCCACCGCTTCTGGGGTTCCTTCTCGAGGCCGCGCGCGATGAACCAGTCGAGCTCGGCCGGCACCTGGTACTGCCTGCCCTTGAGCGTCGCGGCGTGGAGCGTCGGCGAGACGGTCTGCACGGCCTTGAGCACGTCCTGCAATTCGGTGCGGCCGTGGAGGTAGTGCTCGAGGTGCAGGAACTCGTGGAAGACGACGCACAGCGAATAGACGTCGCTCTTGAAATCGAGCGCGTCGTTGGCGCCGCGCGCCTGCTCGGGAGACATGTACAGCGGCGTGCCGAGCACCGCGCCGAGCTGCGTCTGCAGCACGGTGCCGTCGCGTGAGCTGAGCGCCTTGTCGAGCTTCAAGCCGTCGCCGGCGACGCGGCGGGCGAGGCCCCAGTCCATGACCGTCACTTCGCCGAACGGGCCGATCATGATGTTGGCGGGCTTGAGGTCGCGGTGGATGAAACCCTGGCCGTGTGCGTAGGCGAGGGCGCAGAGCACGAGGAGGAAGATCTGCGTCCGCACTTCCATGGTGAAGCGGGCGTGGGTGGCGGGGTCTCCGGCGGCGAGCTTGGCGATGATCTGTTCGAGGGTCTCGCCGTGCACCCGCTTCATGACGAAGAAGTAGCGGCCGGCGGAATCGACGCCGACGTCGTGCACGGGGACGATGTTGGGGTGCTCGAGGCGGCCGATGGTGCGGATCTCTTCGACGAAGCGGAGCACGCGGCCGAGGTCGGCGCCTTGCGGAATGCGCTTCACCGCGACTTCGCGATCGATGTCGTGATCCTGCGCGAGGAGCACCTCGCCCATGCCGCCTTCCCCGAGCAGACCGAGCTCTTCGAAGCGCTGCCGTTCAGACGGCTTCACCTTGGGCTCGGGGCCCACCCATTCCACGCGCGGGAGCACGGTGCTGCGGATCGGCGCGCCCGGGATGGTGACGTTCTGCGACTTCGCTGAATCCGACAGCTGCGTCGACGCCGAGGAGATGTCGTCGCTCATGGGCCGATCGTAACGACGGCTGCGCTCGGGACTGTTGAGAAAGGTGATGCAGCGCGCGTTGCGTCAGTGCAACATCGTGTTGCGTCACTGCAACGTTTCCGACGATGATTCAAGGGGTTGGGTGCGTCACGGAACTTGCTGCTGATCGGGGCATGCTCCCCCGACTCCTCGTTGCGGCGCTGTTCGTTTCGGCCTGCGGTGCTGACGTGGCCTTCGTGGACGAGGGTGATTTCGCGGACGGCGCGTCTGATTTCGCGCTCAGCGTCTCGACGGCCGACACGGCCGAGCTGCTCGCGTTCGTGAACCACCCGACGACGACGTTGACGGTGCTCGATGGCTCGGTGGGACTCGACGTGCGGGCGGCGAAGGCGATTCTGGCGCACCGGGATGGCGCCGATGCGGTGTTGGGGACGGCTGATGACGATCTCTTCGGCAGCCTGAGCGAGCTCGACGCGGTCTCGTACGTGGGTGATGCCGCGCTGAAGAAGCTGGTGGCGTGGGCGCTCGCGCATCCGGTCGCGAAGAGCGAGACGGTGGAAGGCGTGGCGTTCACCTCGGAGCAGGTGAGCGCGGTGATCTGGGGCGTGAACCAGTCGACCAGCGACGAGCTCGACGACGGGCTGCAGCTCGAGACGCGCGCGGCGAGCAACCTGCTGACGAAGCGGCCGTACGCGTCGATCGCGCAGATGGGCGCGGTCTCGTACGTGGGCGCGGCGGCGCTGACGAAGCTGCGCGACTACGCGCCGGTCTGGGCAGCGAAGCGGGCGGGCGCGGTGACGTTGGCGGGCACGTTCGACGGCGTGGTGTTCGACGAGGTGCGCGCGAAGCAGGCGCTCAAGCTCGCGAACGTGACGACGTACCAGGGGCTCGTCGACGGCGGCCTGCCGGCGACTGGAGCGGCGCCCATCGTCGGCAACCGCCCGTACACGTCGTTGGCGCAGGTGGCGGCGGTGTCGGGTGTGGGGCGCGCGACGATGGAAGCGTTGCTCGCGCTGGCGCTGGTGCAGGTGCCGGTGCGGACGGTGGTGGGTGATGGCGCGGAATGCGACGGCACGTCGCAGGGGTCGTCCGGGCAACTGGTGTGTGGGGTGAATCTGGTGTGTGCGGGGATCAGCTTCGCTCCGACGGGCATCTGCCGCCCGTCGTGGATGGCGAACACCTTCCGGAGCGGGACACAGGTGGTGATTCCCGATGGTGTGTCGAGCGCGAGCGTGGGGATGACGGTGACGGGTATGGCGAGCGTCGCGGAAGACGTGATCGTGCACCTCGAGATCACGCACCCGCGGAAGAGCGACCTGCGCATCGTGTTGACGCAGCCGAGCAGCGCGGAGTCGGTGGTGTGGAACGTGGACAGCAACGGCGACGCGCGCGTGGTGATGGGCGGATCGTCGGGCGTCGAGCGCGACTCGCAGGTGAACGGCGTGTGGTTCTTGACGGTCTTCGACACGCGCTCGGGTTCGGTGGGCACGCTCGATGGCTGGTCGCTCGAGCTGACCTCGCGAATGGACTGAGCACGTACGCTGGGAAGGCCCCTCATCGAGAAGTCGGCTGACTCTCGCCCGGAAGGCCTTACGACCCGCGCGCCGGAGTGACGCCGTACGAAAACCGGTTTTCGGCCGGTTTCCGTTCGGCGTTGGTCGCCGGCGATGTCGGACCCGTCTGGTACTCCTCCTCAGGGGGGATTCACATGAAGGGTGACGTCGAAGTGCTGCGCCGCGCGGCGGCGCAGTTCGGAGTGGTGAGCAGGAAAGAGGTGCTGAGGCATTTGACCGACGAGCAGCTCTGGTCGCGGCTCGACCGTCAGCTCTACGAGAGAGTGCACCCGCGCACGTACCGCGTCGCCGGTGCTCCCCAGACCTGGCATCAGCAGCTCAAGGCCCTCGAGCTGTGGCTCGGCGACGGGTGTGTTTTTTCGCACTTCACGGCCGCGGCGTTGCACCGCATTCGCGGGTTCGATGAAGGTGTGCTCGAGCTCACCATCGGGCGGCGGGTGCGCAACGCGACTGGCGTGGTGATTCACGAGCGCGTCTTGCGCCCGCGCGACCGCTGCGACGAGCGCGGGTTTCGCGTCACCACGCCGGCGCGAACGCTGCTCGACATCACTCCCTCGCTCGATGAGTTCGAGCTGCGGAGCGCGCTCGATGATCTCCTCGGGCGCAAGAAGCTGACGCTCGACCAACTCGAAGACTGCCTCGTGCGGGCAGGGCATCGTGCGCCGGGGCGCTCGCGCCTGTTCGCGCTCGTCCGTGAGTACCGCGGTGGGGACGGCCCGACCGAGAGCGAGCTCGAGGGTCCGCATGCTCGCGTTCTGCGCGCAGCACGGCCTGCCGAAGCCGAAGAAGCAGAAGGTGATCTACGTGCGCGGGCGCAAGCCTCGCGTCGATCTCGTCTTCGAGCAGTACGCCGTGGTGGTGGAAGGAGATGGGTATGCCCACCATTCCGACCCTGAGAGCTTCGAGAAAGACCGCCGGCGCCACAGTGCGTTGCAGGCGAAGGGCTACGCGGTGCTTCAGTGGACCTGGCACGCGCTCGACGAGCGGCCTGGGGAAGTTCTTTCCGACGTGAAGTCGGTCCTGCGATCGCGAGGGTGGGACGGTTGAGGAACCAGCGTCGTACAAAATCCGGTTCCCAGCCGGTTTGCGTGCGCACAAGCTTCGCGGCGTGTCACTTCGCCTGCTCGCACTCGCTTCGATCGGCTTCATCGCCTGCAAGAAGGAACTCAAGCCCTACGCACCGCAGCCGCCAGTCACGCTCGAGGGCGGCGTGATCGTGCAGACGTTGCGTGAAGGCGACGGCCCCGGCGCGAAGAAGGGCAAGAAGGTCTCGATGCACTTCACCGGCATGCTCGTCGACGGCGGCGTGTTCGACACGAGCTACCAGCGCGGGCCGATGCAGTTCTGGGTCGGCGAAGGGCACGTGCTCGAAGGGCTCGATCAGGGGCTGCTCGGCATGAAGGAAGGCGAGCTGCGACGCATCACCGTGCCTCCGTCGCGCGGCTACGGGGCTGACGCGAAGCCGAACATTCCGCCCAACTCGACGCTCATTTTTGAGGCGGAGTTTTTGTGAGCTGAATCGCTCCAGGGCCGATTTACCGGCCTGGAAATCACTTGTCGGACCCATGGTGTACTATACGCGCGTTCAGTGGCTCAAGGAGCGCGCATGGGGCTGGCCAGTCAGGTCGAACAGCTGCGGGAAAAGATTCGGAAGCTCGAGGCGCAGCCCCGGCAGTGGGTGATGGCGCTGCGCACGGGCTTCGAAGAGCTCGACGCGTTCGGAGCGTTCCGGCTCGGCACGGCCGTCGAGCTGTGTGGAGAAGAAGCGTCGGGCCGCACGACCATCGCGCTCTCGGTGGTGGCGGCGGCGGGAAAAGAGAAACGGCTCTCGGCGTGGATCGACGGACCGCGAGAGCTGTACCCGCCGGCTGCGGTGACGATGGGGGTCGATCTCTCGCGGCTGCTCATCGTGCGGCCGCGCGAGCCCAGGCAGCTGGTGTGGACAGCGGTGCAGTTGCTGCGGAGCGGAGCGTTCACCTGCGTGGTGCTCGACGTCACGTCGGTGCGGGGGCTGCGGTTGTCGATGATCGACACCAAGAAGCTGCTCGACGCCTCGCGCACGGGGGGCTCGTTGCTGGTGTTGCTGACCTCGGTGTCGGCGCAGGCGGCGGGGTTGCCGCGGTTGATGTTGTCGCGCTTCGAGGTCGAGACGGCGCATGGGAAGCGGGCGCGGGTCGAGCCTCCGGTGCGGTTCGGGTACCACGTGCCGGAGCAGGTGCCGTGGCCGGCTCCGACCGAGCTGTCGGTGTTGCCGAGTGAGTCGTTGCAGCGGCCGAAGAAGAACGTGTTGCGTGATGGGTACCCGTTCTGCGCGGGGAACTCGCACGGTGGGGGCGCCATGGGAGGGTGGATGCACCCGCGTGAGAGCCACGTGCAGGTGGCCCCAGCGCTCTCCCGGAGGAGGGAGTCAGGGGCCCCCTCTCCCTCCGGGAGAGACCTGGGTGAGCAAGAGGGGAAGTCAGCACACGATCCGCCGAAGTGGGCGCGAGCGACGGGAGATCCGCCGAAGCCGACGGCACGAGCGTCTGTCGATCCGGGGCGTGGAGCCGATCCGCCGAAGTGGGCCCGCGCGTCGGGCGCGGATCCGCCGGCGCGCACACGAGCTCCGGGTGATCTGGGGCGCGGCGCCGATCCGCCACGTGCGTTGGGTACGACAGGACCGACACGAGCTCCGGGTGTGGATCTGGGGCGCGGCGATCCGCCACGTGCGTTGGGTACGACAGGACCGACACGAGCTCCGGGTGCGGATCTGGGGCGCGGCGATCCGCCACGTGCGTTGGGTACAGGACCGACACGAGCTCCGGGTGCGGATCTGGGGCGCGGCGCCGATCCGCCACGTGCGTTGGGTACGACAGGACCGACACGCGCTCCGGGTGTGGATCCGCCGGAGCACGGTGCCGATCCGCCGACCGACGACGCGCTGGCGCTCATCCCTCGGAGGGCTCGGCATGGAGCCGATCCCGGCCGCTGGTACGCGTCACGCGTCATTCGCGATGACGACGACGGGTGACGTGTGCGACTGGCCTATCTCTTCTTCCCGCGCTTCCCGGTGCAGCGCCGGGTGCTCGAGCAGCCGTCTCTGTCGGGACGGCCGCTGATCCTGCACGCCGACGAGCGGGGAACGCAGCGCGTGCAGTTCGCTTCCGGTGCGGCGCTCAAGCGCGGCATCCGGCCGGGCATGAGTGTGGCCTCCGCGTCGGCCCTGGAGCCGTCCGTGGTGCGCCTCCTCTACGAGCCGGGGCTCGAGCACGGCGCGTTGATGACCGTGGGTGAGACGCTGCTCCCGCTCGCGCCGGGCTTCCAGCTCGACGCGCCCGAGGGCATGTGGGTCGACGCGTCTGCGGCACATCTGAGCGGTGGAGAAGCCAGCTGGGCGCAGCGCACGCTCGATGCGCTGCGCACGCTCTGCCACCCAACGGCGTCGCCCCAGGGGGCTTTGCGCGGGCTGCGGGCGAGGTGTGTCGTCGGCTCGGAACGCTTCACCACGCAGGCGCTCGCGCGGTGGTCGGCGAACGACAGTGTGATCATCGCTCCGGAGCGGGGCGGGCCGCGGCTGGCGGCGCTGCCACTGCTCTGCCTCGAGGAAGGCTGGCTGGGATCCGATCAGACGGCTTCCTACCGGGCCCTGGGCCTGTCCACGCTCGGAGAGCTCGCGTCGCTTCCTCCCCAGGCGCTCACCGGACGGTTTGGCTCCCTGGGCCTGCAGGCGGCCCGGCTGTGCCGCGGTGAAGACGACTCGCGCTTCGTCGCCGACGAACTCTCGGAGGTGATGGAAGAGACGGTGCAGCTCGACTGGCCCGCCGAGGCGCTCGAGCCGGTGCTCTTCGCGCTCAAGACGCTCGTCGATCGCCTCGCGGGCCGGCTGCAGGGAAGACAGCTCGCGGCGGTGCGGCTCACCGTGACGGTCGGGCTCGAGAGTGGAGAGCCGCTCCGGGTTCCGTTGGTGCTCGCGCGCGCGTCGGCGGAGAGCCGGCTGCTGGTCGAGCTGATTCGGCATCGGCTCACCGATCTCACCGTGCAGCAGCCGATCACCACGCTCCACGTGCGCATCGACGAGGCGAGCGCCGATCGCGGGCGGCAGCTGATTCTGGGTGACGCTCCGGCGGGAGAGGTGGCGCTGGAGGTGGTCATGTCGCGCCTCCAGTCGGCCCTCGGAGAAGACGCGCTCTTCTCAGTCGAGCCGGTCGCCACGCATCGGCCTGAAGACGGGTGGCGGGCCATCGCTCCGCTGCCGCAAGACGCGACGCTGCCCGCAACGTCGTGGCTCGCCGAGACGGCGGAAGTGGGGCCGCCGCGACAGATCGGTGCTGCGCGTCCGAGCGTCGACTCCGAGCCGCAGCAGGGCGCTGCCGAGCCCGACGCGGGTGCGTCACAGGCGTGGGCCCGGGTGTTTCGCACTGAGGAAGGAGAGGCGGGGAAGAACAAGAAGTGGCTCAAGCGGAAGGCGAAGACCGAGCAGCACGGCACCATCTCGCTCTCGACGCTCGCGCACCGGCCGCCGCGTTTGTTCCGCGAGCCGGCGTTCCTGCCGACTGAGTTCTCTCCCGATGGATCGCTGGAGCACGTGATCCTCGCGGGGA
>JAEUJS010000688.1 GCA_016792935.1 Archangium sp.
GATGTCTGGGGTCGTCTCGGGACAGATGGGTCATCGTCCCGCAAAGAGTTCTGCGCGATTCCAACGCTGAGTTGGCGCGATTGCATTCGTGAACGCTGAATCGGCCTGGCCTCGATGCGGCAGGTTGGCGTGGGCCCCGGGCGTGCACTCCTGGCGCGCGTTGTTCCAATCACGCAGGGGTCACAGAAAGAGGGTTCACGTCATGACATCGCTGATCACTGAACACTGGGTGCTCGCTTCGCTGTTGGCGACAGGCGCGCTGGCGTTCTTCGTCATCTTCGCCGGCACGTGGATCATCGCGGAGGACGAGTCAGGGCTGGTCATCAAGAAGTTCGGCACCGCGCTGCCTGCGGGCCGGTTGATCGCGCTCAACGGAGAGGCCGGTTACCAGGCTGATCTGCTGCCGCCCGGTTGGCACTTCGGGCTGTGGCGTTGGAAGTACCGCGTGGAACGCGTGCCGATGATCTCGGTGCGTCCGGGCGAAATCGCGCTGGTGGTCGCTGCTGATGGAGCGGCGATTCCCAGTGAGCGCATTCTCGGCCACGAGGTGGATTGCGACGACTTCCAGAACGCGCGGGCGTATCTCGAGAACGGCGGCGAGAAGGGCCGGCAGCTCGCGTTCCTCACCGCGGGCGCGTACCGCATCAACCCGGCGCTGTTTCAAATCGTCACCACCGACAACGCCGATGGCTTTGGCGTGAAGGAAAGCGATTTGTCGGTCTACGCGGTGCAGCCCGATCGCGTGGGCATCGTGACGGTGCTCGACGGCAAGCCGATCCCCACGGGCGACCTCGCGGGTCATCCCGTGGTCGGTCACGACTCGTTCCAGCGTGGCCAGGCGTTCATCGACGCGGGCGGCTGCCGTGGTCTGCAGGAGCAGGTGTTGCTCAGCGGCTCGTGGAACCTGAACCCGTGGTTCGTGCGCGTGGAACAGATTCCGATGACGGAGGTGCCGATCGGCTCGGTGGGTGTCGTCGTGAGCTATGTCGGCAAGGAGCACCTCGACGTGTCGGGTGACGATTTCACGCACGGAGATCTCGTCGAGCGCGGCCGCAAGGGCGTGTGGATCGAGGCGCTGTTGCCGGGCAAGCACCCCATCAACAACAAGGTCATGAAGGTCGAGCTCGTGCCGACGACGAACATCGTCCTCAACTGGGCCAGTCGGGTCGAACAGCACAAGTACGACGAGAAGCTGGCGCCCATCACGGTGCGGTCGCGTGACGGCTTCAGCTTCACGCTCGACGTGTCGCAGATCATCCACATCGGGATGAAGCAGGCGCCGCGGGTCATCTCGCGCGTCGGCTCGATGCAGAACCTGGTGGACCATGTGCTTCAGCCCACGGTCGCCAACTACTTCCGCAACTCGGCGCAGCAGGTGACGGTGCTGGAATTCCTCTCGGCGCGCAGTGACCGTCAGCGCGAGGCGTACGACGCCATCAAGGCGGCGCTGTCGGCGTACGACGTGGAATGCATCGACACGCTGATTGGAGACATCCAGCCTCCGGCCGAGCTGATGAAGACGCAGACCGACCGGAAGATCGCCGAGGAATTGCAGCGCACCTACGACGTGCAGCGCGAGGCGCAGATGAAGCGCCAGCAGCTCGAGCGCGAGACGTCGGTGGCGAACATGCAGAGCGAGGTGGTGCGCAGCGAGCAGATGGTGGCCATCAGCCAGAAGAACGCGCTGGCGGTCGCTGAGACGGCGAAGGGTGAGGCGTCGCGCGTGCGCATGGCGGCCGATGCAGAAGCGCACGCGATGCGTCAGCGCGCCGAAGCGAACGCGGCGGGCACGAAGCTGCAGGGTGGCGCTGAGGCCGAGGCGACGAAGGTCATCGGTCTGGCGAAGGCGGAGGCGTACCGCGAGGGCGTGCAGGCGATGGGCGGCGAGCAGTACGTCGCGGTGCAGCTGGCCACGATTCTCGGCCAGCACGGCGTGAAGCTGGTGCCCGACATCGCGGTGAGTGGTGGCGAGAGTGGTGGCGGCCTGGCCAACGCGATGGTCGCCAAGCTGCTGCGCGGAGAGTTCGCCGCGTCGCAGCCCGCGAAGCCGAAGACGAACGGCACGGGCGTGTCGGCGGTGCAGAAGCCGGCGGTCTGATCAGCAGCCGGTTGGGGTGAGGGGTCGGAGAGCCGCTACGCTCGCGCGATGTTCCTGGCGAGCGTGGCGGCGTTGTTCGTTGCGGGCACTCCGTGCTGCGAGAACGCGCGCGCTTGCGTCGAGCTGCTTCGCCGGTTGCCGGCAAGCGAGGCACCGTCGCCGCGGCCGTTGTCTCGTCACTGCGAAGCGAAGGTTCTCAAGACGAATGCGGACGTGACGGAGCTGATCAAGCTGCTCAACCACCCAAGTTGGGAGACGCGAGACGCAGCGGCGCACGTGCTCGGGCAAGTGAGACCCGTTTCGCCTGCGACGCTGCCAGCGCTGCACACGCTCGCGCGTCGTGACCCCGACGGCTGGGCGAACTGGGCATTGGAACGAATCGGAGATCCTTCGTCTGCCGCGGTGCTCGTCGAGCTGAGAGCGAAGGGAAGAAGCGGCAACACCGTCGACGATCCGCTGTGGAGCGCCATGGTCCCGTTGGCGATCGAGGCGGTTCCTTCGGCCGATTGGCGCGGCCGAAACCAGCTCTTCGAGATCATCGTCGCGCATCCCGAGCGGCCACGACCGAAGCGAAGCGGTTGCACGCGCTGTTGCTCGTCGAGTTGAGCAAGCCCGAGTGGCCGATGCCGGAGTGCGGAAAGTCGACCGCCGTGGTCCGCGGCTCGCGCGTGTTCGATGCGTGTCTTCCCATCGCTGGGGTCTTGATCGCGGCGATCGAGCGCTACGGCGAGTCAGCTTCGTTCGCCGTCGCTTCGATTGAAGCGGCGAGCGGGAGAAGTCCACGACTCGAGCCGTTCATCGAGAGCGCGCTGACGCGGCTCGGTGCCGAATCAGAGATGCTCCAACTCGCGAAAGACCTGCGCTCCTCGGACCGCAAGGTCGTACTCGAAGCGCTCTACGGCGCGATGAAGGTCCCAGACGCCGGCGTCTTGATGAGCGAGGTCGAAGGACTGCTCGAGCGGAGCGAGCCTGAGCTCGCTTCGACGGCTGCGCTGGCGCTCGCGCGTGGGGGCCGCAGTCCACCGCACGATCTCCTGCGTCAATTCCTTGTTGGGCCACGGTTGAACGACGTCGAGAACGCGCTCGTCGCAGCGGCCTATCTGGGTGAGCGCGCTCAGGCGCTCGAACCGGAGATCACTGCGCTGCTCGCGTCACAGTCGCCGTGGATTCGGCGCAGGGCTGCGGAGGTGTACCCGGTGATCTTCAAGAGGCCAGGCAAGCCGCAACCGCCGCCTTGCCTCGAGAGCGCTCCTCCGCGTCGCATGCGTGGAAAGGACACGATCGTGTCGTGCCCACCCAACGCAGCGTGTCTCCCCGCCACGAACCGCGGGGAATTTGGCGGGGCGGTCGCGCTGCAGCTGAGCGATGGCGGTTCTCAGGTCCTGGTTGACGGGGTGAACCCTGAAGCCGTGCTTTCGGTGCGCGGCCGACGGGTGGTGATTGAGGGACTCGCGCACCTGAGCCTTCGCCGCGGCTCGGTGTGGAACGTCGTCGAAGGCGACGGTGGCGTGTCGATGGAATTTCTCACGGACCTTCCGGGTGTGCCGGTCTCGTGGCGAGTCGACGGCACGAGCGTGCTCGTCGAAGTGTTGACTGACGAACCGAGCGGTTGTCGCTACCTCTTGCGAGTGCCCTGAGCGCGATGATCCGGTGTCGCCAGCGCGACGCCGCGGCGCTCACGAAGCACTCAACGTGAAGGCACGAGCGTGCCGGTCCGGGCGCCGGCGATGACGGTGCGCACGGCGACTTCGAGCTGCTCTGCCTTCAGCCGACCGCCAGCGCGCATGTTCCACGCATCGGCGATGGGCCCGAGCATGCCGAACACCAGTCGCGGGTCGGTGCCCTTCGGCAGCTCGCGGCGCTTGATGGCGCGGGTGATCATCTCGTCCCACTCGGCGCTGCGCTCGCGCACCGAGTCGCTGATGATGACCTGCACGTCGGGGTCGTGCTTTTCGGCGAGCAGCTTCGCCCACGCCTGGCCTTCGACGCGGTCCTTGAAGCTCACCTTGCGCAGGAGCGCTTGCACGAGGTCGTCCACCACCGAGCCGGTGTCCGGGAGTGGGATGTCGTGCACGAACCGCCGCATCCACAGCATCGCGGCGACCACGAGTGACGCGCGCGTCGGCCAGCGCCGGTAGATGGTCGTCTTGTTCACCACCGCGTCGAAGCTCACCGCGTCCATGCGGAACGCGCGGTAGCCGGACACCGCAAGCTCGTTGATGGTCGCTTCCAATACGCGCTGCACCACGCGGTCGCTGCGCCCGCCGAGGACGCCTCTGGTTCTTCGGACTCGAGGTTTCTTGGCCACGGTCGGCATCATGCCCACGTCGAATGAGATGGCAACTGCGAGTTGCCATCTGGAGCTCGGCGGACGTAGCGTTGAGATGGCAACTGCCAGTTGCTCGCGAGTTGGCGACTTCGAGTTGCGCAATCCCGCGCATGCCGGCGTCTTCGGGCTCGGGCTCGCGCTGTGGACCGTGCTCATCACGCGCTCGCTCGCTCGGCTGGAGAAGCCTGGCGTCACGCCGGGGTCATGAGCTTCGCGCACGACGATCGCGGGCTGACCTGGGCGCTCAGCTTCGTGGCGCGCACGCGCTCCACGGCACGCAACGCATTGCTCAGTCACGTCCCACACCGCCGTAACCCACGGACACGACTCGCGAGCTTGCTTGGCAGCGAAGGTGCACTTCACACACACCATGAACACTCCTTCTCGTCGTGGCCAGGGCCTCACCGAATACATCATCCTCGTCGCGCTGCTCGCGATCGGCTGCATCTCCATCGTCACGTACTTCGGAGACGAGCTGCGCGACCTCTTCGGGCGCTCCGCGGACGCGCTGGCTGGAGACACCAACGTCGTCCGCGGGCCCCGCGGTTCCGGCGACGAAAAGAAGAACCTCACCAACTTCGCGCAGGCCGACGATCAAGGCTGCTCGGGCGGCGTCTGCAGGTATTGAGCTGTTGAGGGGCTTTGGTCAGTCCCGCTCGTCGAGCAGGTACCGGTTGGAGATGGCCTTGAACGACAACCGGCCACCCAACACCGTCGAGCGCATCGGCTTCACCGGACGCACGACGATTCCTTCACGCTGATTCGTGGTGCCCGCGTACACACCCTCGGCCTTCTGGAGCAGCGACTCGACGGTCTCGTCGAACGCGTCTCCGCGGAAGGCCACCGGCACCGGCTCGAGCGAGTGCTTGCTGCAGAACGCGCGCAGCTCGTCATCGCTCAAGTGTTCACCCGTGCGCGTGTCGTACACGTTGAACACGAAGAGGCTCTTGTCCTTCAGCCCGGCCGGGTTCTTCTGCACACCCGGCCCGACGATTTCGCCCTGAATGGCGAGGCTCGAGCCCGCGAGCACCTCAGCGAGGCGGTACTTCTTCGCCACGTACCAATAGAGGTTCTCTCCCTCGAGAATCGAGTGGTTTCGCCCGCACGCGTGCAGCGCGCCGTCGACGAACACGAAGGTCGAGCTCGTGCCGTCCATCTTCACCGTCGCGAGGAACGGCTGACCCTTCAGCTCAGCCAACACGTCCGGCACGGCCTGCACGCGCATCTCGTCGGTCTTCGGCACCAGCGACGGAAAGCCAGCGCGCCACTCTCCCATTCCGCTCGGAGCCGGCGGCTCGTACTTCGTCACCTGCAGCTTCTCGGTGACGTCGTCTCCCTCGCGCACGTCGCTCGACACACCGGCCTGCGACAACGGCATCAGCAGACCCTGAGACAACGTGCCGCGCAGCCGCAGCGTGCGAATGCGAAACGTCACCGGCCGCGGCGTCGGAGCGGTGGCTCCCTTCTGCTGCCACAGCCACGAGAACTCGCTGCGCTCCGGGGGCACGGCGTCGATCTCGAGATACACGGCCAGCTCGCCGAGCTTGAACTCGCCCTTCTTCACCACGCACTGCCAACCCGCGACGCGCGCCAGTTCGATGCGGTCTGCGCCCGCGATGGGCGACAGCTCGGCGATACGGGCAATCGAGGCGAGGGCGCGCTGCTTCATCATGGGGTTCTCCTTCAGTTGGGGTGCACGACGACGGGCGGACCCCGCTCCATGCAAAAGCTGACGACGTTTCACCACCCAACGCCGTCGCCCCAGGGGCTTTGGTCAGCTCGTGAGCAACCGCTTGAAGATGTGCCAGTGCACCGTTCGCTCGCGGGCGATGCGAGGCAGCGTCGGATCATTCATGTCGATGATCTCCGCTCCCGGGATGCTCATCAGAATCGGAGAGTGCGTGGCGATGAGAAACTGCCGGTCCTGTTGATCAGCCTGCTCGCTGATCAACTCCACCAACGCGAGCTGCCGCGCGGGCGAGAGCCCGGATTCCGGCTCATCCATCAAATAGATGCCGGGCCCATCGCGCGAGGTGAGCACCGCGGTGACGGCCTCTCCGTGAGAGCGCGTGCGAATCGAGCGGCCGCCGTACATCGCGTACGGGTCGCCCATGAAGTCGGGGTCTGCCTTGCGTCGCTCGAGGAGCCGGGCGAGGTCAGTGAGGTTCTCCGCGCGAAAGAAGAACTTGTTCTTCGGCTTCTTCGCCATGCGCGGTCGCAACACCTCGGCGAGTCGCGCGTTCGCTTCACCTTCCGAATCGGCGCGTTCGTTGACGCTGCCTCCGTCCCACGGGAGCCCGACCAATTCCGCGCATGCCTCGAGCAACGTCGATTTTCCGCAGCCGTTCTCGCCGACGAAGATCGTGACGCGCGACTCGAGCCGCAGGTCGAAGCCTTCGAGGAACGCGAGCGACCACGGAAAGCCCGAACGGCCCTTCACCTTCTCCGGAACGACGTACACGCCCTGAAGAAACGACGGCCTCACGTCAGAAGCGCCCGACGAGTCCGACGACCGGGTCGACCGTGAGTCCATCTCTGCGCGGCAGGAACGCGAAGGTTGGCATCACCTGCACCGCACTCGACGTCGGTCGTTGCACCGTGCCCTTGCGCATACGCAGCGCGTTGGAGCCGGTCTCGACCGCTTCGATGGCGAAGAAGAGCAGCGAGAGCGCGCCGGTGATGAGCGCTCCCATCTGCGCGAAGAACGCGACGGTCTCCGTGCTCGAATTGAGGAAGGTCGCGAAGGTCACCACGCTCGCGGCGAGGGACACGCCGTAGAAGACCCACCCGGTGATGGCGAAGCCCTTCGCCGCTGCGTTCGCGTCATCGCGCTCAGCGCTCTGCGCGCCGAAGTGGGTGAGGAGCCCGAGACCGGCGACCAACGCGGCGGAGACTGAAATGAAGAGCGCTCCGGGCACCGCCTGCGCGTTGACGCCAAAGACGATGAAGATCATCGCGATGATTCCGCTCGAGACGACGAGGCCGGTGCCGGTGAAGCCGATCGCCGCGGCGCCCGGCGACCAACCGAGCGTGGCCTTCTTCGGCGCTTGATCTCCGATCAGATCAGCCGACGAGTCGGCTGTGGCGATCGACGGCTCGGTGCTGCGAACGGGCGGCGTCGCTGAAGAGGGAGTGCCCGGCGTCACACACGCGCCACCAGCGCCGCACGTTCCTCCCGCGGGGCAGTCGGCGTCAGTCATGCACTGGGCCATCGCGCTTCCACCACACAACACCGCGACCAACAGGAACGTGCGCATGCGTGAAATGAGAGCACAGCCACGAAGGAAACGTCACGGCGACCTGAGACACGTGAGCGCTCCCTTCGCTCGTGGGCATCGGACGGGAGGGCTTCGCACGCGCGAAGCGGAACAGTCTCCCCGGGCACCGCCGTGTGGAGCGACACGGAACTCATCGACGAGAAGCTCCGCGCTCCGTGCAAGTTCGTGCGTGCTATGCGCGCGGCAGATGAGCGTGCCCGAGACGACGAAGCAGGTCGGAGTGTTGAGCGCAGCCGTCGTGCTCGCCGCGCTCGGCTACTTCGTCGACATCTTCGACCTCGTCTTGTTCTCGGTGCTGCGCGTCTCGAGCCTCAAGTCTCTCGGCGTTCCCGACGCGGATTTGATTGGCACCGGTGGCCTGCTGCTCGACCTGCAGCTGGGCGGCATGTTGCTCGGCGGCTTCGCGTGGGGCGTGCTCGCCGACAAGCGCGGTCGCCTCACCGTGTTGTTCGGCTCGATTCTTCTCTACTCGGCCGCCAACCTCGCCAACGCGTTCGTGCACGACCTCACGCTCTACGGCGTGTGCCGCTTCCTCGCGGGCATCGGACTCGCAGGCGAGCTCGGAGCCGGCATCACGTTGGTGAGCGAGCTCCTCCCGACGAGCAAGCGAGGGCTCGGCACCACCGTCATCGTCGTCGTCGGCGCCACCGGCGCGCTGGCCGCCGCCACGCTCGGAGAATCACTGACTGCGTGGTCCGCGACCGATGGCTGGCGTTACGCGTACGGCATCGGCGGCGTGGTCGGTCTCGCGTTGCTCGCGCTGCGGCTCGGCGTGCTCGAGAGCTCGGTCTTCAACCGCGCGCGCGAACACAAGTCGGCGTCGTTCGGAGATTTGCGCCAGCTCCTCTGGCCTCCCGAGCGCGGGCTGCGCTTTCTGCGCGTGGTGCTGGTGGGCATGCCCGTGTGGTTCACCGCGGGGGTGGTCATCGTCTTCTCTCCAGAAATCGGAGGCGCGCTCGGGCTCGACCCCAAACCGACGGGCGCGAAGAGCGTCTTCTGGTCGTACCTCGGCGTGGCGCTGGGAGACATCATCAGCGGAGTGCTGAGCAACACCTTGAAGAGCCGCAAGCGCGTGCTCGCCGTCTTCCTCGTCTCGCTCGCCAGCGCGCTCGGCATCCTGCTCATCTTCGGCGGCCGCTCCCACACCACCTACTACGCGCTGATGACGCTGCTCGGCACCGCGACCGGCTACTGGGTCATCTTCGCGACGACGGCAGCCGAACAATTCGGCACCAACTTGCGCGGCACGGTGGCGACGACCGCTCCAAACGTGGTGCGCGGCACCGCGATTCCCATCACCGCCATCTGGATGTTGATGAAGCCGCAGCTGGGAACGATTCCCGCGACCATGGTGCTCGGGGTGGTCTGCATCAGCATCGCGTTGCTTGCGCTGTGGCGAATGGATGAGAGCTTCTCGACCGAGCTCGACTACCTCGAGAAGTGAACGGCCATGGTTGATCAACCGAAGCTCTCCGCGCAGCTGTTGCTCGACTATTTGATCGAGCTGGGCACTGCGTTGATGTCGGCCGGCTGTCCCACCAATCGTCTCGAGGACCTGCTCGGCGCCATCGCACAACAAGACGGCTACACCGCCGACGTCTTCGCGCTGCCGACGGGCCTCTTCATCGCGCTGCGCACGCCGACCGGGGAAGCGCCGCTGGTCAGCATGGTCCGCGTGCGCGAGTGGAAGAACGACTTGAATCGGCTCGCCGAGCTCGACGCGATGCTCAACGAGGTCGCTGACCGCACGCTCTCGATTCCCGAGGCGCGCGCGCGCATCGTCGAGCTCGAGCGCCGCACACCGGCGTGGCCGACGTGGGCGATGTTCGCCGCGTCGATCGGCGCGAGCGCGGGCTCTGCGATTTCCTTCGGAGGCAGTGTGCTCGACTGCATCCTCGCGGGCGTCGGCGGGCTGTTGCTGCGCCTGATGATGATCTCCACGCGGAATGACCCGAGCTTGCGGTTGCTCGAGAACTTCCTCGGCGGACTCATCGCCGGCGTCGTCGCGTTGTTCGCCACGCAGGTGATTCCCGGCACGTCGCGCGAGGTGCTGGTGCTCGCCACCATCATTCCGTTGCTGCCCGGGCTCACGCTCACCACCGGCTTGTCAGAGGTCGCGTGGCGCAACCTGGTCGCGGGGAGCGCGCGCTTGATGCAGGCCGCCGTCACGCTGCTCTCGCTGGTGTTCGGCATCGCGCTCATCGTCGGATTGGAAGGGCGGTTGCAGCTGCCGGTGCCAGCTCCGGTCGCGCACGCCGCCGCGCCGTGGCTGCTGCAAATCGTCGCGTTGCCCGCCGCCGCGGTGAGCTACGGCGTGTTGTTGCAGCTCGCGAAGAAAGACATCCCCATCGCGCTCGGCTCGGGCGCGCTGGTGTGGCTCGTCGCCGCGGCGGCTCGGAGTCTCCCCGGTCCCCACGCGGCGTTCGTCTCGGCTTTCGTGCTGGCCGCAGCGGCCAACATCTACGCGCGGAACGCCGCCAGACCGGCTCAGCTTTTCTTGATGCCCGGCATGTTGCTCCTGGTTCCCGGCGCGTTGAGCTACCGCTCGCTCGAGACCCTGCTCCGCGGTGACGTCGTGACCAGCGCCTCGCAAGCTGGAGAGATGCTCATCATCGCCGGCGCGCTGGTGATGGGGCTGCTCGTCTCGAGCGTGGTGATTCCCGCGCGCAAACACCTGTAGTGGGTGGGTCGCGCTTCGGGTGGACGAGGCGCTGACCCGCCTCGCGCTGAGTCTGCGCGGTGAGTTGCGCCGGGCATGACGGCTGCTTTCGCCGACCGCGTGCGTGTCTGTCTCGTCGCTTCGTTGGTGATGCTGGGTGCGTGTGGGTCTTCCGTCGACATCGAGGAGGAGGCTCGACCTGGGGCGAGCCGGTCGAATCGTGAGCAGCTGATCAGCCCGTCGATGATGGGCGATGAGCCGGCGTCGCTGCAGGTGCCGTGGGCTCGCTCGTCGTTGAAGCGCGCTTCGACACGATTCGATCCCATCGTGAAGCCGCCGCGTCGCGATGCGGGCGTCGCGGAAGTCGATGCGGGCGTCGCGGAGGTCGATGCGGGCGTCGCGGAAGTCGATGCGGGTTCGAGTGAGGTCGACGCTGGCGTCGACGCGGGCTGGGTCCACACCGGTCCGTTCGGAGCGGAGATCAGCCCGCACCTCGGCCTCGGCATTCCGGATGACTCGAGCGTCGGCCGCGCCGACAAGTGGCTGCTGGTGCGCTCGCAGTTGGTCGTCTCGTACGACACGACTCGGAAGATTCCGAACTGGTCGGCGTGGAAGCTGGAGAGCGCGAACTTCGGGAGCGCTTCACGCGCGACGAGCTTCCGCGTCGATCCCCTGCTCGGCACGGCTCCGCAGGCGCGCGACTCCGACTACGTCGGGAGCGGGTTCGATCGCGGGCACCTCTGCCCGAGCGCTGACCGCACCGCGTCCGACGCCGACAACGATGCGACGTTCTTTCTCACCAACGTCGTGCCGCAGACGCACGCGAGCAACGCCGGCCCGTGGTTGGACCTCGAAGACGAAGCGCGGCAGCTCGCGAACGCGGGGAAGAAGTTGCTCATCATCGCGGGGCCGGTGTTCGCGGCGAATCCGTCCAGCATCGGAACTGGAGTTCCCGTTCCGAGCGCGACGTGGAAGGTCGTCATCGTCACCAATGGAGACGCGAGCCCTGCGACGCTGAATCCGTCGACGACGATCGTGTACGCCACCGTCGTGCCGAACACTTCCGTCGTGAGCGGCTCATGGCGTCAGTGGCAGACCACCGTCGATGCCGTCGAGGCGATGACTGGTCTGGACTTTCTGAGCGATGTGGATCCGGACGTGCAGAGCGCGTTGGAGAGCCGAATTGATCAGTGACCACGCGCGAGGGAGTCGACTCGCTTCAGCAATGTCGGGATTCGGTGTTCGCCGTGCAGACGCCGCGCGTTCGCGAGCGCTGCCTCGGGCGTCATTCCCGCGGCGGTGACGAACAGCGGCTTCTTGCTGCCTGGTCGCTCGAGGCGCAGCGCCATGTCCGAGCCCTTGAACGCGGTCTTCGCGATGCCGATGACGGGCACTCCACGGCCGAGCGCTTCGTAGAGATGCGCTCCCAGGCCCGGCGCGCCTTCGCGATCGAGCCACACGTAGCCATCGATGACGACGCACTGTACCGGGCCCGCCTTCTCGAGCACGCGCAGCAGGCACGGCAGCTCGCGCTTGAAGAACTGTCCCGGCTCGTAGGCCGCGATCGCCCCAGCCGACTTGTCGGCTGATTTGGTGGGCGCGACGCGCTCCACGACGCTGCGGGCTTCGGTGGCATCCGGCCAGTTGCTAGCGAGCACAAGTGCTGCGCGCGCCCACTCGTCTGCGTAGTGAACGTCGGTGAAGGCAATCATGCGAGGCCCCGACGCCGTTCCGCCGAGCGGCTGACTCACCGCTTCAACGCCTCGGTCTCTCCCGCGCACTGCCGCGAGCCGTCCTGCGGAGGTCCAAACGCCACGCGCTCGAGCTCGAGCGACAGCGACGCGGGCACGCGCTTCTCTCCATCGAGGCGCGCCCACGCACACGCCGACGCCCACTCTCCGACCGAGAACGACGCGTCCTTCGGCGCCCAAGAGAACCACAGCTTGAACTGGTTGGCGCCGGCAGGCGTGAAGACACTCGGCGCGCGACCTTCCTTCGTTGCGACCATCGGCAACTTCGTCACCGTGTAACGGAAGCAGCGCGCGCCGTTGCCGATGTCGGTGTCGTCGACGACCTCGACTCGAGGAACGAGTGCTCCCAGCTCCGCGTCGGCCACGAGAGGGTTCGTTCCCCGCATCACCTCGTCGACGTCGCGCACTCCGTCTCCGTCGACATCACGACCTTCGTTGCTCACCGTCGGGCTGAGGCCGGCGCGCACTTCGAGTCCATCGGGCACACCATCGCCGTCGGTGTCGGCGATCGTCGCGTTGGTGCCGAG
>JAEUJS010000729.1 GCA_016792935.1 Archangium sp.
TCGGTCTCGCGATGGCGTCGGGTGTCGAGGTGATGCGCGCGCTGCGCATCTCGGCGAAGGCGACGGTGAGCCCGAGCATCGTCGCCGACCTTCCGCTCGCCGAGGCGCGGGTGCGCGCGGGAGGCACGCTCGTGGAAGCGGTCGCCACGCTCGACGTCATCGACCGCACGTCACTGGGCACGCTCGCGGTCGCGGAGACGACGGGCACGCTCGACACCACGCTGGAGCGGCTCTCGAAGGAACTCGAAGAGGCGTCACTGCGCGCGATGCGCTTCCTCGCCATCGCGGTGACGGTGGTCGTCGCGGCGCTGGTGTTGATCAAGATCGTCAGCGGCATTCTCGGCACGCTCTTCGGGCCGGTGAAGAAGTTCTACGACGCCGCTGGCAGTGGCTCCCTCGAGCGCGACTGAAGCAACACGTTCAGCGGTGCCGCACACGCGATCCCAGAACGTGAAGTAGAGCCCGAAGTTCCGCTCGAGCTTGAGGTGGTGCTGGTCGTGCGCGCTCGCGGAATTGAGCCAGCCGAGCACGGGGTGCGTCGCCCACGAGCGTGGATACAGCTCGACGCCGCAGTGCCCGAGCACGTTGATGAACATCGCGACGAACGCGAACGCGAGCCACACCGACGAGGGAATCGGCAACAGCATGCCCAGCGGCACCGCCCAGATGATCTGCACGAACGCATCGAGTGGGTGAAACGCGAGCGCGGCGAAGGGAGACGGATTGCGCGAGAGATGGTGCACGCGGTGTGCGTGACGGAAGAGCGCGCGGTGGTGGCTGAGCCGATGCGACCAATAGAAGAACGTGTCGTGCACCACCAACACCAGGAGCAGCCACGCGCAGAACTCGAGCGCGCCCCACAGACCTGAGTACACGAGCGGTCGCGGCGTCTGACCGCCGTAGACCACCGCGAAGAACGAGCCGAAGAGCACCGCGGTCAAGAGCGAGAGCAGCACTTCACGGCGGAGATCTTCGCTGGTGAACGCCGCGTGCTGCAGGCGCCGCGTCTTCGTCACGGGATTCGACTTCCACTTCCAGAACACGAGGTACGCGCCGCCAGCCATCACGACGTAGCGCCCGACGTGCAGAGCGATGAGGAGCGCGGCGAGCGTGAAGACCGAAATAGGCACGACGGCGACATTCTGCTGTGGTCGCGCACCATGACGCCACAGCCGCAGGGACAACCGTTCAATCCGATGATGGGTCCACCGCCTCCGGGGATGAACCCCATTCGTGACGCGGTGAACGTGCCGGGCATCTTGCTCATCAGCTACGGCGCCATCAGCGTCGCGTCGGCCATGCTGAGTCTGGTGGTGAACGCGCTCGGGGCTGATCAGAACGCGGCGCAGATGGGCTCGCTCCTCAACGACCCGAACATTCCTCCGGCGCTCAAGGACATGTTGCGCTTCTCAGCCGGGAGCGGCGGCAAGGTGCTCGGCATCGGCATGAACCTGCTGGGCATGATTCTCGGCGGCGTCATCGCGTTCGGCGGTTTCCAGATGCGCAACTTGAAGAGCTATCCGCTGGCGATGGCGGCCTCGATCATCGCGGTCGTGCCGGTGTGTGGCGGCTGTTGTTACGCGCTCGGCATTCCGCTCGGCATCTGGAGCATCAGCACGCTCATGCGCCCCGAAGTGAAGGCCGCGTTCACCTGATCAGCGTCCAGAATCGTGTAGAAGGAGCGCATGGTTTCGAAGCTCACGCGCTCGGAGTTCACGCAGCAGCTGCAGGACAAGAAGATCGACGTCGGTCAGGCCGCGGCTGATCAGAAGCTCGCGGGCGTCGACGTCGCGAAGGCCGACCTCAACCACGACGGGAAGATCGCCGGCGCGGCCGAAGCAACCGCGTTGTTCAAGGAAGTCGATCGCTACGACCGCAACGGCGACGCGGCGAGCATCGCGCTCACCGGCGCTGATGGAGCGACGACGAAAGCCGGTCAGGTCGCCGCGGCGTTGCAGGCGCGCGCGGTGTTCGACGTAGCGGAGCCTCCGGGGCTGGTGCTCAAAGACGCGGCGCTGAAGACGGCGTTCGCGGCGGCGGGCTCGGTTCCGCTCGCACGCGGCACGAATGGAGATCGCGCGTCGGCCGTGCAGTACGCGCTCGCGCGGCTCGGCGTGAACGTCGGCACCGTCGATGGAAAGTTCGGCCCCGGCACCGAGCGCGCGGTGAAGAGCTTCCAGACGAACGTGGGGCTTCCTTCGACGGGCGTGGTGGACGCGGCGACCCTCGCGGCGCTCGATGCGAAGGCGGGCGCGTTGGACTTGCGCACTCCGGCCGAGAAGAGCGGAGACGCGCTCAAGTACCTCTCGAATCACGCCGCGCTCGGCATGGCGAAGTTGCCGGCCATCAGCGATCGCACCAAGGCCGTCGACTGGAATCATCCCGAGATTCAGAAGGCGTACGGCGCGTTCGTCGACGCGTACTGGCAACACTGCAAGACGAACCGCGTGGAATGCGACTGCAAGACGCTCTCGCTGTTCTTCATGGACCAGTTCCGCACCAAGGTGAAAGCCGACCTCGGTGTGCAGCTGCCGCGCCCTGCTGGCTTGCCCGCGAAGGACTGGGTGGCAGCGACGGCGGACAACACGCGCGGGTTCTTCAGCCGCTTTGAGACGCTGGCGAAGGTGCGACCCGGCTACGAGAACGCACAGACGCTGCAGCGGCTCGATCCGAAGGCGTCGATGCTCTCGGGCGTGAACGTGCGCTACGGCGGAGTGGACGCGAACATGGCGGCGCGCGCGGTGAAGGTGACGGCTCCGTGGACGGCGTCGCGCGACAACGCGGGAGATCAACGCGTGCCCGAGTTGCCGGTGCAGAACATGCTGCCGGGCGACGTCATCTTCATCGACCACACCGGTGATGGCCGCAACGACCACATGGCGAACGTGGTGAAGCTCGAGCGCGACGCGGCGGGCAAGGTGACCTCGATGGTGCTCGCCACCGGCAGCTTCGACGACATGAAGGACGCCGACGGTTCGACGGCTCCCAATTCGCTCGGTGAAGTGAACAACTACTCCGAGGAAGTGACGGTCACGTTCGGCGCTGACGGCAAGGTCGCCAGCTCGCAGGTGACGTGGAGCAGCGAGCCGTCGTGGCTGGTCGAGTCGCGCTATTCCGCGCGCACGTTGCTGATGGAGATGAAGCCGGGCGGAACGATTTCAGCGGGCCGCTGGGCGCAGCCAGCTCCGACGAGCGGCGGAGAGAATTGACGACGGTCAGGGTGAGGGAGCGCCCCATTCTTTCAGCGTTCGCACCGCGCGCTCACGTTCCCGCACGATGAGCGGCAAATCGAAGCTCTCGAGCAACCCCTCCGCTTCCGTCACCACCTTCACGTCCTTCGTCGCGATGCCCAGCTCGAGCAACACGCGCCCGCGCTCGAACGGAGGCAGCTCACCGCTCAGCTCGCTCGCCTTCTTCAAATCCGTCAGGTCGAACTTCTCCCCCAGCGCCTGCTGCGCCTGCACGCGACCGAGGAGCGCGGCCGCGTACGTCGGATGCTTCGGATAGTCGGTGGCGAACACCGCGATGGCGCGGTCGTAGACCTCGAGCGCTTCCTTCGGTTGTCCCGCGACGAGATACGCGAGCCCGAGGTCAGCCATCGCCAACACCACCATGCGCGCCTTCTCGGTGTTGGCGGCCTTCATCACCTCGACCGCTTCCTTCAGCTCGGCCACTCCGCGCGGACCCTGCAGCCCGTAGACGAAATCGTCTCCCAGGTTCTGGCGGATGATGGCCGTCTCGGGGTGCGCCTTGCCGAACGCGACCTCGGCGGCGCGCAACGACTTCTCGTGCGCGGCGATGGCGCCGTTCAAGTCACCGCTCATGGCCAGCGTGTTGGCCAGCGTCGAGAGCAGCGTCGAGGTGCGGCGGTCGTTCTCTCCGAAGGTGTTGACGCGCTTCTGCACCGCTTCCTCGAGGAGCGCGCGCGATTCCTTCAGCTTTCCCTGCTCCGCGAGCGAAGAGCCCAGCGTGCCCATGGTCTCGGTCACCAGCCGCACGTCGTTCAAACGTTCACACGCGCCAAGCGCCGGGCCGGAGAACTGCACGACCAGGTCGTGGTGGCCCTTGTTGTATTCCTGCTCGAGCAGACCGGTCCACGCGGTGCATCGCGCGCGGTCGTCGTGGGCCTGCTCGGCGAGACGAATCGCTTCGAGCAACGTCACCACCGCGCCGTCGGCGTCGAACGTCATGCCCTGAATGCCACCGGCCACCGCGCGTGCCTGCGCGCGCAACGAGACGTCACCCGACGCGTCGGCGGCCTTCACCGCATCCTGCGCGGGACCGAGCGCGTCTTTGTATTTTCCCGCCGCCGCCATGGCGCGAGCGCGAGCGATCTGCTCGTTGACTCCGCGCGCCGCGGCGTTGCGTGAAGGGACGAGCTGCTCTTCCTTCTCGACGTCGAGACACTTCTCGGGAGCGGGGAGTTGTTGCGACGCCGCCACCGCGCGCAACACCAGCGCCACGTCGGCGTCGAGCAACTGCGTCACGAGTGCGCGCGCGTCGAGCGCCGCGTCTTCGAGACACTCGAGCTGCGCGGCGAGTCTGGGCGTCGCCTCGCGTGAGAACAGCGGCGCCGAGCACGTGGTGGACCGTGTCTTCTCGAACGCGGTGTGCCACGCGTCGAGCGACTGTTCCACGCGCGCGAGCGTCTCATCGGCGTACGACGCCTGCGTGCGCTTGAACGCGTCGCGCGTCGCGGTGCGGGCTTCCTGCGTCCACGGGGAGGTGAGCTCGTTGGCGGCCGCTTCACACTGCGCGGTGGTGGCGCGCCGGCCGCCAGCGGAGAACGAGAACACCGCGAAGAGCGCGGCGGCGGCGAGCGCGGCCACCACGAAGCGCCAGCGCTGCAGACGTTCCGAGCGGAGCGCCGCGAGCAGGTCCTTCATCGACGGCCAGCGCGCCTCGGGCTTCTCCGACAAGGCGCGCTCGAGGACGCGACGAAGACCGCGCGGTGCGTTCGATTTTCGCGAGCCACTTCCCGGCAGGCCCCACAGCGCCTCGTGCACGCTCACCGCGAAGGCGTATTGATCAGACTTCTGATCAGACGGAGCGCCCTTGCGCTGCTCGGGCGCCATGTACGCCACGGTGCCACGCAGCGAGCCAATGGCCTCGACGCCGCTCGTCGCGAGCCCGAAGTCCGTCACGCGCACGCGGCCGTCGTTGCCGATGAGCACGTTGCCCGGCTTCATGTCGCCGTGAATGATGCCCGCGGCGTGCGCGGCGGCGAGACCGGCGCCGGCTTCGAGCCACGCGTCGACGATCTGCTGCCAGGTGCGCGGCTCGGCTTCGAGCCATTGGCGCAGCGTGCGGCCGGGCACCAATTCCATCGCGATGTAGAGCTGTCCGTACGCTTCGACGACCTCGTAGACCGGCACCACGTTGGGGTGCGCGAGCTGCGCCATCAACTTCGCTTCGTTGAGGAGTTGCTGTGGATCTCCCCGGCGATCTCTCACGCTCTTGAGCGCCACCTGCCGCTGCAGCCGTGGATCGAACGCGACGTACACCACGCCCATGCCGCCGGCGCCGATGGGCGTCTGCACTTCGAACGGTCCGACGCGCGTGCCTTTCGGGAGCACGCCTTCGGTCTCGTTCTCGGTCGTCACGCTGGCGACGCGCGCGGTGGTGACCGAGAGCGCGGTGCGCACCAACGTCGAGAGCAACTCACGGCAGTCAGGGCACGCGTCGATGTGGTGGTCGATGCGCGCGCGAGAGGAAGCGTCGAGGAGCCCCGCTGCGTACTGCGCGGTCTCCTCCGGTCCGAGGTGCTGCCCGCTGCCTGGTGAAGTGGGGTCGTCGGCCACGAGCGCGATCTAGCGCACGCGTGGCTTCGTGGTGTCGCGATGCAAGCGCTGCGCGTGAGGCGTGTACAGGGTTGCGAACGTCACTGCTCGCACACCCAGAGCGGCGCCTGCACCGTGCCTTCGTTGATGCAGCTCCAGCCGGTGGGGCAGCGCAGCGGCTGTGGATTTCCGGTCTGCAGGTCCATGCAGATGGACACGCAGTAGTCACCCTGCGGAGTGCCCTGCGCGCAGCTCTTCGAGATGCAGTTGTTGCTCTGGCCGACGACGGTGCACGGAACACCGACGGGCTGGCAGCGCTCGCTGAACTGCATGCCGTCGTCATCCCAGCCACACGCGAAGCCAGTCGGACAATCGGCGGCGACGGAGCAGTTGCCGAGACACACGCCCTGACTCGCCGTCTGCGGCACCGAGCACCACCGCGAGATGCACTGGTTCGTCACGCCGCCCGGAGCGCACTGACCGCCCTGCGGAGAGCAGACCTTCTGCATGTTGCCGCCCACGTTCACCAGCGAACACGAGAAGCCGCTGGGGCACGCGCGCGCGGATGAACACGGAGTCGCGCACACCGAGAGCGAGACGTTGCCGGGGTGCACGAGGCACAGGCCGGCGATGCAGCTCGTCGGTTGCCCGTTGGGGCAGCTCTGGCCCGAGTCGGAAGGAATGCAGATGTTGATGGTGCCGCCCATCGGGCCCTGCACCGGGAGACACGCTTGCGCTTCGTCGCACGCGCCTTCGTTCGCGCACTGCTTGGTGCACATGCGCAAACCAGTCACTGAATTGCCGACGCACAAACCAGACATGCAATCGCTGCCGCCGTTGCACGGGTCTCCGTATTGACCGGTGCCGCCGCCTCCTCCGCCAGTCGCCGCGCCGCCTCCGGTCGCGCTGCCGCCACCCGTTGCGGAGCCGCCTCCCGTCGCTGCGCCACCACCGGTCGTTGCTCCGCCCCCCGTCGCTGCGCCGCCGCCGGTCATCGCGCCACCGCCGCCAGTCGCCGTGCCGCCGCCGGTCGCTGCGCCGCCGCCCATCGCGGTGCCGCCGCCCGTCGCTGCGCCTCCGCCCGTCGCTGCGCCTCCGCCCGTCGCTGCGCCTCCGCCCATCGCCGCGCCGCCGCCAGTGCCTCCGCCCGTGCCAGGTCCGCCGCCGGTGGCGATGAACCCGCGACACTCACCCTGGATGCAGGTCTCGAACTCGAGGCAGTCGCGGTTCTCGCGGCACAACACGACGCAGGTGTTGCCGACGCAGCGCTCGTCGTACTTGCAGTCGCTGTTGAGACGGCACGTGGC
Organism: Archangium sp.; assembly: GCA_016792935.1. Classification (GTDB taxonomy): domain Bacteria; phylum Myxococcota; class Myxococcia; order Myxococcales; family Myxococcaceae; genus Archangium_A. The sequence goes on from JAEUJS010000729.1 coordinate 7,088, forward strand.
GTTGCACGAGCACGACGAAACGAAGAGCGCCAGAGACACGCTGAACCAGAAGAGAGCCAGTCGGCGATGCACGAGGGAACAGTGCGGGGCGGCGCGAGGCGTGTCAAATGCAGGGCATGCGTTTCGCCTTTCTGACGTGTGAGCGGTTTCCGCAGCTCTGGGACGATGATCAGCACGCCGCCGAAGAGCTGCGCCGTCGCGGACACTCGGTCGATGCCGTCATCTGGAACGCGCCCGGTGTCCTCGCGCACCTCGAGGGCTTCGACGTCGTGGTCATGCGCAACCCGTGGGACTGGTTCAACCACCGCGAGGCGTTTCGTGCGTTCCTCGAGTCGCTGACCTCACTTCGCGCGCGCGTGGTGAACGACGCGCGCACGCTCATCGAGTTCGCCGACAAGACGTACCTCACCCGGCTCGAGGCGAAGGGCGTGGCGGTGGTGCCGACGGTGCAGCTCGCCCCGGAAGAGTTGAACGGAGCGCTCGCCTCGACGCTCGCCGCGCGGAACTGGAAGCGCGCGGTGCTGAAGCCCGCGTTCACCGCGAATGCCATCGGCGCGCAGGTGTTCGACGCGCACGAAGTGAAGGACGTGCTCGCGCGTGCGGCGAGCGTTCCGTTGGCGCGTGGAGAGAAGTGGTTGGTGCAGCCGTTCATTGCTTCCATCGCGGAAGGCGAGCGCTCGTTCATCTTCTTCGGCGGAGCGTTCTCGCACGCGGTCATCAAGGTGCCGAAGGCGGGCGACTGGCGCGTGCAGCACGACTACGGCGGCGTGGCGACGGCGTTCGTTCCCGACGAGGCGGCGGTGAAGCAGGCGAGCGCGTTGTTGGCGCTGGCGGCTCCGGGGACGGTGTACGCGCGCGTGGACGCGGTGGACATCGGCGGAAAGCTGCACCTCATGGAGTTCGAGGTCGTCGAGCCGGAGTTGTTCTTCCGCCACGATCCACAATCCGTGGTGCGGTTCGCTGATCAGCTGCTGCGTTGATCAGGCCCAGGTGGCGCGCTCCACCCGGGTCCACGCCTGGATGCCCGGCGCGAGCGGCTTGAACATCGGGATCTCGTCGGTGCGAATGCGACGCGTCGCATGCGGGAGTCGCGCGGCGAGCGGGGACGTCTCCCACAGCCGCACCCTCGGAAGTCCCGCGAGGTGCGCGGCGTGCCGGGCGGAATCGAGCAACTTCGCGGTGTCCTCTTCGGTGCGCGCGTCGAGCGTCAGCACCTGGAGCTCGTTCGTCTTCCAGTACGCGGTGAAGGTGATGGTCGCGTTGCCCAGTCGCGCTCCGTGGAAAGACAACCGCGGACGTGAACCGACCTCGCCGTAGATGCGTTCGCGTTCGAGGTGCCAGTCGAGGCGGTCGCTCGCGAGCAACACGCGCAGTGATTCGTCGTCACCGCGCTCGTGCTGCGGAGAGGGAAGTGCGCCGCTGATGAGCTCGAGGCCCTTCGGTGCGTCGGCGAGCGGAGTGAAGAACGTGTCGAAGGACGGCACCGCGAAGTAGCCGAGCCGTGAATACAGCCCGACGCCGATTTCGGAGAAGAGCGTGAGCGCGAGGCAGTCGCGCTGCGCGAGCTCAGCGACTGCGTCGAGCATCTGCGCGGCGTGACCGTGACCACGCAGCTTCTCGTCCGTGAAGACCGACGCGATGGTCCCGACTTTCCCGGTGCGCGTGCCGACGACGCCGTCGTCCGTGAAGAGCTCGCACGACGAGAGCACCGCACCGTGCGCATCGACCCACCAGAACGACTTCATGCTGCGGCAAGACCAGACGTGTTCGCGGAGCCGTCGTTCGCGTTCGAGGTACTGCGGCAGAGTGAGTCCCGAGCCCCACGCGGGAAAGGTGGCCGAGTCGCGCTCGAGCTGTTGCGTGGCGTTCGCTTCGATCAGCTTCATCGCGCGCGGCTTATCACGTGAGGACGAGTGTCTGAGTTTGGCTGTTCTGTCCCTGCGGCGGACTCGATCGAGGTAGGCCTCGAGGTCGAAGTGGGGTATGGATTTTCGCCGTGCCGAACGTCGTGGGAGCCCCTGGATTCCGAGCAGATTTCACTCAGTCGACCATTGAGTGAATCTGGTCGTCCTGACAGCCAATTTCACGCAGTGGTCGACCCTGCGGCGAAGCCCGAACGCACTGAACCCACTTTTCGTCCGGAATGAGGGGCTCGCGACCGTTTGGCACAGCGCAGGTCATCCCCAACCACTTCGACCCCAGTGCTTTTTGCAGTCCGCTACTTCGCCCACAGCACGGTGCGACCGTCATCTCCCTGAGTGAGCAAGAAGAGCGTGGTGCCACCGACCGTGACGCCGCGACCGGTGCCCGGCAGCGCGAGCAACTTCGTGGCCTCGGTCCCGCTGGTCAGCTCGAGCAACCCCGCACCCGCCCCCGTGGTCGTGAAGCGAACGAGCCCCGACGTCGCGGTGACGAACCCGACCTCAGCCGTGATGAGCGACTGAAGATTTCCGCCCGCGCGACCGATGCGCTTCAGCTCCGCGCCAGTGCCCATCGGCGCCCGGAAATAGAGCGCGTCACCATCGAGCACCACCGGCTCATCGGCCTTGTCCACGAGCTGCGAGCTGAACGCGCCGTCGAGCGCGCCGCGCCACAGCCCACCTGGGTCGAACCCGGCGATCCACCACGCGTCCTTGCCATCGGTCTGCGCGGCACGCGGGCGAATCACTTCCGACGCGATGAGCGAGATGTCTCCGCCGCTCGAGAGCGCAATCACCGCTCCGACCGCATCGGTCGACATCGGGTCGGCGCTCTTCGGCATCAGCGTCAGCACCAGCGCGTCACCCGCCGCCGCGATGCTCGTCACGTTGGCGTTCTTGAAGCGGGCGCGAACGGTGATGGGCTCTCCACCACGCGCGAGCGTCTCGCCGACGAGGCCATTGCTCGCGAAGAACAACGTGCTGCCATCGACGTCGAGCGCGGTGATGGGCGTGTCGCGCGAGAAGAGCAACTTCGCCGGACTCCCCGACTCCGCGCGCACGATGCCGGACTTGCCCTGGGCCTCCATGACGAAGAGCGACGCACCAAAGCCACCCGAGAGGTGATGCGCGACGAACGCTCCGCCCACCACCGGAGCGAAGCCCGCATTTACTGCGTCGGTCGGAACGGTGAGCAGCGCAGCGAGCTCAGGAGACGCAGTCGGCGAATCAGTGCCATTCGCCTCGACCTCGAGCAGCGGAGCGACGGCCTCGGGCCATTTCGGCTTCTTCGGGCCATCGTTCGACGGCTCGGGCGTGTCCGTCGTCTCGGGTTTTCCGGGCGGATGACGCCGCGTGTACTCGGTGAAGGTCAGACCGATGGCGAGGCACACCAGACCCGCGATGAGGAGACGCATGGCGCGCTGACGTACCAGATCAATCGAGTCCGCGTTTGCCTTCTGCCCAGTACGCCCTGGTGAGCCCACCGACAGTGCGCTGCTGTGCACGCAGCGCCTGCTTCAACGACTGAATCGTCGCCGCGCGCCCCGTGAAAATCGGAGTCGCTCCCACGTCGAGCTGCGCGAGCAACGCCGCGTCGAGCTTGCCGCGCGCGGTGACGGTGACGTGTTTGAGGCCCAGCGCTTCGGCGACGCGCTTCGTCTCGTCGGGCTGGTTCGCCTCGAGCAACACCGTGACGTGGCGATCCGACTTCACACGCGTGAGCGACGCAGCGACGGCGACCGAGGTCTCGTCACCAATCAACACCAGCGGCCCCGGCAAGTCGGTCGCGTCGATGCTGCGACGTGGACCAAACAGCGGCGCTTCGTCTCCGACTTTGAGCGCGCGCAGCCACTTCGTTCCCGGCGTGTCGGTGCCGTGCGCGTAGCCGACGAAGAACGTCTTGCCCATTCTGCTGGCGGCGCCGCCGGGCTGAAGACCTTCACTCGACCACTCGACCGGCGTGTACGTGCGCATGTCTTCGCCGACGAAGATCTGCACCTTGTCTCCGGCGACGAACTTCACGCCCGCGAGCTGCGCGCCTTCGACGTCGATGCGCACGAAGTGCTCGGACAGCCAGGTGACGGCGCTCACCTTGCCGTGACGAAAAATGAAGCGGCCTGCGAGGCCCGCGAGGAAGCCTTTGGCTGAGCTCACACCGTCAATGTGCCTCGCCGACGCTCGAACTCTTCTGAAGAAGAGTGAAGAATCACCGGGCGTGGCTTCGAGAGAAGAAGACGAGCTGCTCGCTGCCATCTGGGCCCGCCCCGACGACGACACGCCGCGCCTCGTCTACGCCGACTACTTGATGGAGCAGCAGAACCCGCGCGGAGAGTTCATCCGGCTGCAGTGTGAATCGACGGCGCTCCACGACCACCATCCGCGCAAGCTGGAATACGAGCGGCGTGCCGCGGCGCTGCTGCATCCCAATCGGCTGGCGTGGTCTCCGAGCGGAGGTCCGGCGTTCGAGTGGCGCTTCGTGCGCGGCTTTCCCGCATCGGTGAAGTTGGCCGCGCCGGCGCTCCTGCAATCGAGCGCGTCGCTGCAGACCGTGAAGTCGCTCGAAGGATTGGAGCTCAACTTCAACGGCGTGACCGAGCCGCTCGCTGAGGTGTGGACGCGCGTGTTCAAGGACCCCATCTTCGAGCGGCTCCGCACGCTGCGGCTGACGTGGCACGTCCCGCAGGTGGTGGTGCGCGCGTTGTGCGAGCAGAGCTGGCTCTCGCGGCTCTCAGCGCTGCAGCTCTCGTGGGTCTCGTTGCGAGAAGACACGTGGAAGACGCTCGGCGCGACGGCGACGCTGCGCACGTTGCAGTCGCTCGACGTCGGACTGAGCGGAGCGACGGATGAAGGCGTCGAAGCGCTCGCCTCGATTCCGTGGCCGAAGCTGACGCGGCTCTCGCTGTCCAACAACCAGCTCGGCACGCGCGCGTGTGAAGCGCTGGCGCGCAAGGGCACGTTCAGCGCGCTCGAGCATCTGGACGTGTCGTGGAATCGCGTGGGGAAGAAGGGCGGCGCGGTGCTCGCCGGCGCGGAGTTCCTCGCGTCGTTGCAGTCGCTCAACCTGTCGCACGATCAAGTCGGCGACGACACCTGCGCGGCGCTCGCTGCGGCGAAGCCACAGAAGCTGCGGTGGCTCGGGCTCGAACAGAGTCGCGTCACGGATACGGGCTTCAAGCTGCTGAGCAAGGAGCTGCCGCACGTCTTCGTGCACTCGCACTCGGCCTGAGCTTTTCGACCGTTCGCCGCGGGCTTCGACCGTTCGACTCATCGGGAGCTGACAGCTCGAGGTTCCGGGTGAACATGAGGGCATGCGCTCGTTGCTCGCCACGCTGATTCTCGCGGCCACCACGTCGAGTCCGCAGTTCACGATGCCCTCGAAGCTCGAGACGCTGCTCGCCAACGGAAAGTGGGACGCCACGCCGAAGAGCTTTCGCATCATCGCGCTCTCGCACCTCGCCGATGGTTGCGTCGGTCAGTCGCGCGCGCGGCCGGGCACGCAGGTCGAAGCGCGGAAGTGTGTCGAGGACGTGCTGAAGCAGGCGCTCGCGCTGGGCAAGGTGAAGGACGGGCTGTTTCTGTCGCACCTGAACCTCATCTACGGAGCGGCGGATCAGCTCGGCGCCTGCATCGATGAACGCGCGCACGAGGCGCTCACGCAGGAACTGGTGAAGCGCTCGATGGCTGACCCGACGTTTCATGCGTCGTCGTACGAGGGCGTCGCGTTGCGGTGGCCGGCTGATCAGACCGTCACGTTGGCGAGCATCGCGCGCTTCGACGCGGCGCACGGCACGACGCTGCTGACCGCTCCGCTCGCGGGCTGGGAGAAGGTGATGAGCAAACACCTCGACCCGAAGACGAAGCTGCCGGAGTCGGAAGTGACCGGACGCGGACCAGGCGCGAAGCACCCGCGTGGCTGTGCGCAGTCGTACATCACGCGGTACTTGAGCGAGGCTGATCCGAAGTTGGCGGCGACGTGGTGGACCGCGTATCGCGCGAACTTTCTGGTGCGCATGGGGCCCATCGTCGGATTTCGCGAGTGGCCCGTCGGCGTGGAGCGCAAGGGCGACGTGGACTCGGGGCCGATCATCATGGGCATCGGCACCGCAGCGAGCGCGTTCGCGTTGGCCGCGGCGAAGGCGCAGGGCGATGTCTTGCTCGCGGGGCAGCTCGAGGCGAACGAGACCGCTCTTCTCTCGACGGGCATCGGAGGAGAGATGGCGCACCTCGCGCTCGCCGAAGCCATCGCCTTCCAGGGAACGTGGCAGCCCGTCGGCGCAGGCAAGTGAAGAGAAGTGGAGTGAGAGAACGATCCCCTCTCCCTCGGGGAGAGAGTCAGGTTGAGGGAGCAGATCCTCGCGAGCGTCTGGAGTAACTCACTGATCGTGAAGCCGGTTTGGCTCGAGGTCGTTGCAGATCGCCCAGCACTCTTTCCGAGCCCGTTCGACGAAGTCGCGCCACACGCACTCGCTCAACGCTGCGCAGAGATCGTGATGCGCGAGCTGAGAGCCACCAAAGAGATCGCGCCAGCCATCCCGACGTCGCTTCTCCACGGGCCGACCGGCGGAAAGATGTTCGGCGTCCTCGTCTTCGAAGCGAGCGACGGCCGCGTCGGCTTCATCCGCGCAGTGAGCGGACAGGTGGAACGCGCGTGGAACGTCGAGGGCTACGCGCCTCCGCTGTTCGATGCAGCTGCGCGAGATGCGTTCGAGCCTGTCGCTGAAGTCGTCGTGAAGCAGTTCACGGCTCGAGTCGAAGCAGCGCGTGCCGATGCTGAGCTGCTCTCTCTTCGCGCTGAGTTGGTTGCTCTCGATGCGCTGCACACTGAGCGTCGTGCGGCACTCAAAGCCAGGCATGCGGCCAACAAAGCTGAGCGTCGAGACCTTCGCGCGCAGCTGCGTGACTTCGCCTCGCCCCAACCCTCTCCAGGGGCGGGAGAGGGTCAGGGTGAGGGAGCGCTCACTTCTCACGAACTCGATCAACTCAGCCGCGCCGACGACGCCGAGCGCCGCCGAAACGAAGCGACCTCTCGTGAAGAGCGCGGAGCACTCCTCGCGAGGCTCGCTCCGAGAGAACGACACCTCGCCGCGCTCGAGCGTCTGCGTCGCATCATCTCGCGCGAGGCGATGCGAAAAATATGGGACACGTACGTGCTGACGAGCTTCTCGGGCGAGACGACGACGCTGCGAGAACTCTTCCCGAACGGAGATCCACCGAGCGGCGCCGCCGACTGTGCCGCGCCTCGTCTCCTCGATGCGGCTCGCAGAAATTCCTGGAAGCCGATCGCACTCGCTGAGTTCTGGTGGGGCGCCCCACCACCCGGAGGCGCCCGCGTCGAAGGTGCGTACTACCCCGCGTGCCGCGAGAAGTGCGGCCCGGTGCTGCCGTTCTTGATGCGGGGACTGACGGTCGCTCCGAAGCAGGTGTGGACACCGCCGGTCATCACCGGCGACCTGCGGGTGCTCTTCGAAGACGCGCGCTTCATCGTCATCGACAAACCCGCCGGTCTCCTCTCCGTGCCCGCGCGTGACGAGCGCATCGAAGACAACGTGCTCGCGCGCGTGAAGCGGCGGTTTCCGAAGAGCACACCCTTCGCGGTGCACCGGTTGGATCTCGACACCTCGGGCCTGCTCCTCGTCGCGCTCGACGTCGAGGCGTATCGCCTGCTGCAGCGCCAGTTCCTCTCGCGCGCGGTGGAGAAGCAGTACGTCGCCATCCTCGACGGAGAACTCTCGAACGCGCGCGACGAAGGGGTCATCGAATTGCCGATGCGAGTCGATCTCGATCAACGCCCGCGTCAGCTCGTCGACTTCGAGCACGGTCGCTCTGCGCTCACGCGATGGAAGGTGCTCGAGCGCTCAGCAGGCCGCACGCGCGTCGCGTTCTTTCCGCTCACCGGGCGCACACACCAACTGCGCGTGCACGCTGCGCATGAGAAGGGGCTGGGCCTGCCCATCGTCGGAGATCGTCTCTACGGAGTTCCCGGCGAGCGACTGCTGCTCCACGCCGAGTCGCTGCGCCTGCGTCACCCGTTGGATGGTACGGAAGTGAAGGTGCGCAGCCCTGCACCCTTCTAGAAAGGCCGCCATGCAAGCCAACGAGCTGATCATCACCGCCTTTGCCGGAAAGGTCTTCGCGATCGACCGCGCGACGGGTGCGCAGAAGTGGCGCGTCGAGTTCAGCGAGTGGAGCGGCGGCGCCGTCGAGCTCGTCGTCACCGAGCAACGCGTCATCGCGGTCACGGGCGGGTGGCTCGGCATCATCGAGCGCACGACGGGCAAGGTGCTCAAGAAGGTCGAGCGCAAAGAGAAGGGTGCGCAGGGCCGGCCGGTGCTGCTCGTCGATGGAGATCGCCTCATCATCGGAGGCGCTGGCGCGGTCGCGTGTTGGACGCTCGACGGCGACTTCTTGTGGGACCAGTACTTCGCCGGCGAAGGCACTGGCGCCGTCGCGCTCGGAGTTCCGGGCAACGTTCGCCAGGCCGACGACGCGGGCCGCCGCTGATCAGCTGATCAACGCCGGCGTCGTCGCAGGACGAAGACCGCGAGCGCCGCGAGCCCGAGCTGTGCGCCCGTCACCGAACACGACCGCATCATCGTCATCGGTGTGGGCGCTTCGAGCATCGCCTGGAAGAGGCGCGGCGAGACCGTCTGCGTCGAGGCCTGCTTCACGAGGTTGTCGATGATGACGTCCGACGGGCCTTCTTCGTGCGCTACCTCGACTCGGAGCGAGGCGGGCAACGTGTCGAGCGAGACGAGCGGCGCGCCGAATTGGCCGTTGGGGTACTCCATGTTCCAGCCCTGCTCGGTGGTCAGCAAACCGACCTGCGAGAACTGCGTCGGGCACGTGATGCGCATCGTCGCCTGATGCAGGTTGCTCACCGGCGGGAGGCTCGGGTTGAACGAGAACGCCGGGTCGCGGTTCATGTCCGCCGGAGAGATCGTCGAATACAGCCGCGTGAGCGTGGAGTGCGTCTCGAAGAGCTGCGCGGCGTTGATCGATGGAGTCACCACGCGTTCCCACAGCTCCTGCGCCATCTGCTGCGGCTGGTAGTTCGGCGCCGGCGCGGTCGCTTTGTAGAACGCGTAGTTCGCGTAGAACGTGTCGAGGTTCACGTCCTGCGGCGGCGGAATGTACGCGGCGAGAATCGCCTTCACCGTCGACGGCAGCGAAGACGCGCCGTACGGGTTGAGCGGCGTCGGGCCCTGGAAGCCCTTCGCCCACAGCAGCGCGATGAAGTCGTCCGGCGTCGGCGCAGCGCTGAAGTCGCTCTGCACGCCGAAGCGGTTGGCGGGCAGCAGCAGGTTCTTCACCGCGCTCCCGCTGCCGGAATATTCGGTGACGAAGGTGTGGCGTCCAGGCGCTTCTCCGACGGCGCGGATGATGACGTCGTTGTAGTTCGCGCCACCGCGCACCCAATCGATGGCGGCGTCGTTGATCAACGTGTGGTGGTAGTTGCGCGGAATGGCGCGGCCGTCGCCGAGCATCCACACCTGCACGCCCATGTTCTCCTGCGCGCCCGTCGCGGTGAGGGTGATGGGAATCACGCCGAAGTCGCTCTGGTAGCGCAGCACCACGGGCTGCAAATCACCGGTCGATTTTCCCGGGCGCAGCTTGAGCGCGAGGAAGTAGCCGCCCTCGTGAATGTACGGCGTCACCGCGTCATCGGTGCCGGTGGGAACGAAGTAGCGATTCGCGGCGAGCCAATCGAGCATGTCGGTCTTCGAGTCTGCGTGGAGGACGGCGTAGTCGTACGGACCCACCGAGCTCTCGACGACCAACACCGGAGGCCCCGACCCCGCATCCTGGCTCCCGCCTCCGGCTCCTCCACCTGATGCCGCGCCACCACCTGTCGCTCCTCCGCCTGTTGCGAAACCGAACTGGCAGCTCGAATCACGCACCACCGACATCTGGTACCGGGGCTGCGTCGCCGTGAGCAGCCGCGCGAAGAGCTCGTCATTTCCCAGCTCGAGCGTCGGCACCGACGGCAACGGGAGCAGCCAACCGAAGTCGGCATCGCCACCCGAGAACTGCACCTGGATGTGCGCGGTGACCTGACCGTCTTTCACCGCGAAGAGGATGCGCTCGCCCGCCTGCACGACCGGAACCGTGGGGTTGGGAGGGGTGAAACAGCCACAAGCTTCGGCACGTTGCGCTGCGAGGGCAGACGCGAGGGCGATGAGCAGAGCGATGCGCATGCGGCTTCGACACCCGCACCGCGATCACTGGGACATGGTCTACCGAACGAGCGGAAACGGCGGAGGCGCAGGCGGTGACGCGCCTTCTTCAGCCGCGAGCCACTCGACGAAACAGGGCTCCCATTTCTGGTTGAACCGCGCGTGGTCGACGAAGCGCGCGGTGATTTCAGCCGCCGATTTCTTTCGCAGCTCGGTGCAGCTCTTCGTCGCCGCGAACGCGTGCATGTTCACGCACGCCGCGACGATCTGCTCATAGGAACGCGTCAGCTCACGCGGCACCGAATCGACATCGTCGGCGTTCACGGTGAACAAGCTCGTCTTGTCTGCGCACTGCACGCTCAACGACGCCATCACGCTCTGGGCACGCATCGACTTTTCGAGCTCGAAGGTGCGCATGATGTCGTCCGCTTCGCTCCCCAACGGCGTCGCCCCAGGGGGCTTTGCTTTCTGATTCGGCGCGGAAGGCTTCTTCGTCTCGCAGCGCACCGAGAGCGTGCCGCTGATTCCTGCGGGCGGAGCCGGGAGCGCGGGCTGCTCGCCTTCACACCGCCAGCGCACGCTCTGCCACTTTCCGGACAGCGGCGTCGCCTCGACGGTCGTGCCACCAAAGACCGCGGAGAGTTGTGAGTGCAGCCACGCCGCATCAACCGTCGAAGCGAGCGCGCGCGCACGCACGAGGTGATGGCTCTGCGCCTGCGCGCGCAACCGCTCGACCTCAGCGCGGTAACTTTCGAGCACGGCGAACGGCGTCGCGAGCTCCGCCGCGAGCGCGGAGTGGCCGGCCTTCACTTCTCGGTCGACCTTCTGCCACTGCACCACGCGCACGGCCTCGAGCCGCAGCTGCACTTCGGTGCGCGTGCCGGAAATTCCCGGGGGCAGCAGCGCGAGAATCTTCGCCAGGCCCTTCGCTTCCTTCGCGGGGTCGTTGCGATCGAGTGAGTCGAAGCACGCGCGCGCGGGCCTGGTGACGTCGGCGCCTTCGTTCGCGACGCAGGCCAATTGCTCACATGGCGTCGGCGCGTCGCACATCGTCTCGGGGCCCGTCGGCTCGGGGCCCACTCGCGAGGGACCGTCGACTGCGAGTCCCTTCATCGCTTCGTCATCGCGCTTCTCGCTTCCCGGAGTGGCTTTCTCTCGCGCGACGCGCTGCCGTGCCTCGGCGAGGAGCGGCTTGAGCTGTGCGCTCTCCGGCCCGAGCGCGTCGACGACGATGCGGTCGAGCTCTTCGGGCTCGTAGGTGCGGGTGAGCGCGTCGAGCTCGCGTTGCACCGCTTGAATTCCATCGCTCTCACGCAAATCGCGGAGCACGAGCATCTGGTGCCGCGCGCACTCCCGCCGACCGGAGTTGAGGCGCGCCGATTCCTTCCACAACACGTCGCCGGGTGCCGAGGTGAGGAGCTGGTCGAGCTCGGCGCGCACCGCGGCGTCGGTCTCGGTGAACGACTCACATTCCTTGAAATTGGAGAGGAGGAAGCTGCGGTTCGCGCACGCGCTGAGCATCGCGAGGCAGAGGAGGCTGGCGCGGTACACTGGGCGCATGATCGCACTTCTGGTGACGATGCTCCTCACTGCTGATCCAGCGACGTGCTCGGCCGACGCGGATTGCGTGCTGAAGGTCGGCTGTGAGTGCAGCTGCTGCCCCAACATCTCGAAGTCGATGACGAAGGCGCAGGCCGACGCCGTGACGAAGCGTTGCGCGACGCTCGGAGAATGCGGTTCCCCGAAGCCGTGCCCCGACATGGTGTGCCCGGAGGAAGTTCAGGGCGCGAAGGCGGTGTGCAAGGCCGGCGCGTGCGTGAAGGTGTCTCCGCCTGCGCCCGAGTGCAAAGAGGACTCGGACTGCACGATGGCGCACGACTGCACGTGCGAGTGTTGTCCCGCTCCGTACGAAGCGATGACGAAGAAGAAAGCCAACGAGCTGCGCATGAAATGTTCGCGCCTCGGTCCGTGCGGGAGAGATCCTGAGATGTGCGCGGGCGTGAAGTGTTCGACGAGCAACGCCGGCACAGCGACGTGCCGCGAAGGCAAGTGCGCGCGCGGAGGAAGGTAGTCAGGGCAACGGCTGCGAGCCACGCGACGGAGCGGAGACCATCGTCGGCCACCCATTCGCGAACTCGACGCGATCGACGAGCACCACGCGACCGGGTGCTTGCCCAACCATGCCCGCGTGCCACGAGTGGTACACGTGCACCCACGCGCCGCTCGGTCCACGCACCACGGAGCCGTGACCAGGCCCGGCCCACGCACCGCGCGTCACGAGGATCGGATCTCCGTGTTTGGTGAAGGGGCCCGTCGGTGACGTCGAGCGCGCGACGCCGATCGCGTACGCGGTCGAGGCGTAGCCGTTGGCGGAATAGAACAAGTAGTAGAAGCCACCCTCGAAGATCATCCACGGCGCTTCGATGACGTTGCCTTCCCAGCCGAGCGTGTTCGTCAGAAGCGTCGTCGGACTTCCGGTGAGCGAGAGACCGTCGGCGCTCAGCGGCTGAATGCGAATCGGCGTGGTTTGTCCCACCGCGTTTCCGTCGGGTTTCCACAGCAGGTAGTTCTGTCCGTTCGGTGCGCGGAAGAAGTGCACGTCGATGACGCCGGGAGAGCCGGTCTGCACGAGTGGACTTGCGCGCGGCGTGTACGGGCCTGCGGGGTTGGTGGCGGTGGCGGCTCCGATGGCGAAGACGCCGTTGGTGTGACGCGCGGAGAAGTACGCGATGTACGTCGAGCCGACCTTGTGCAGCTCCGGCGCCCAGAAGTCACTCGCAGCCCACGTCGGGAGATTGCCCGACGTGAGGACGTGACCACGCGAGGTCCAGTTCACGAGATCGGTCGAGCTGCGCAGCGGGTACTTGTTCGCGCCGCCGCCGGTGCACGCCATGTAATAGGTGTCGCCGTCTTGCAGCACGCCGGGGTCGGGGCAGTCGACGGGCAGCACGGCGTTCGCGTACAGCCCGCCGCATTGCGAGTAGCGCAGTGAGAGTTCGCACGCGCCGCTCGCGTTGAAGGTTGGCGTCCAACCGTTGCTCAAGACCGCGGTGGCTCCGCGGCAGTTGCCGTCCCAGGTCACGGCGGCGTTCACGTCGTCGAAGTCGTTCGGATGATTCGGAGCGCGCAGCCACGTGTCGCCGTAGCTGATGCGCGTGGTGCACTGCGCGGGCGGAGCGCTGGGGCACGCGCCAGATTGATCGAGCGCGATGACGCAGCTGCTGCGACCCTGGAAGTAGGGCTGCCAGCCGTTGCTCAGCGTCGCGAACGAGTTGCCGGAAGAGTCCTGCGTGCAGGAGCCGTCCCACGTCACCTGGCCGTTCACGTCGTCGTAGTCGTTGGGATGATTCGGAGCGCGTAGCCACGACTCGCCGTACGTGATTCGCGTTCGGCACGGAGGAGGTGCTCCGCCACCGCCAGTCGTGCCGCCTCCAGTTGCTGCACCGCCGCCAGTTGCGCCACCGCCAGCTGCGCCGCCACCAGTCGCACCTCCGCCGCCAGTCGCACCTCCGCCAGTCGCACCTCCGCCACCAGTCGCACCTCCGCCACCAGTCGCACCTCCGCCAGTCGCGCCACCGCCAGTTGCGCCGCCGCCAGTTGCGCCGCCGCCGCCAGTCGCAGCACCGCCGCCGAGCGGATCGCCGCCGCCAGTCGGCTCTCCGCCGCCGGTCGCGACGCCTCCTTCGCTTCCTCCCGTGGCGCTCGAGCCACCGCCTCCGCCTTGCGGATTCTCGATTCCCATCGGCGCACCGCACGCCGTGATCAGCAGCACCAGCAGCACTCGCTTCATGTCTTCGTCTTACGAGGATCGCTCGCGCGTCCGCTCTTCAGCTCCGTGACGATGACGCCTTCGCGTGACACCGGATACCAACGTGCTGAACTGCCGCGGCGATGAAGGTCGGTGACTGTCCCTCCTGCGGAGCGCCCGTCGAGTTCAGGCCCGGCGCCGGTCAGGTGAAGGTCTGCGACCACTGCAACACCGTCGTCGTCCGCGGAGAGGTGAAGCTCGAGAAGATCGGAAAGGTCGCCGAGCTCCTCGACCTGCAGTCACCGCTCAGCATCGGCGTGCAGGGCACGTACTCCGGCAACACGTTCACCGTCGCCGGCCGCGTGCAGAAGTCGAATCAGACCGGCGTGTGGGACGAGTGGTTCCTCGCCTTCGACGACGAGCGCATCGCGTGGCTCGCCGAGTCCGAAGGCGACTGGAAGCTGCTCTTTCCCATCGAAGGTGTGACGGCGCCGAGCCCTACGACGCTCGCTCCACTCGCGAGCTTCACGTTGCGCGATCGCACCTTCGTCGTCGAAGAATCGAACACCGCGTTCACGACGAGCGCGCAGGGCCAGCTCCCGGCGTTCAACACGCATCACCACTTCGTCGACGCCACGGGGCCGAAGGGCACCTTCTGCACGCTCGATGAAGCCGAAGAGAAGGTCACCGACCGCGCGGTCGATCGCAGCAAGAACGTCGAAGCGTTCATTGGCACCTTCGTCACGCTCCGCGAGCTCGGCATCGATTCGTCGCAGCTGCAGCCGACGCCGAAGCGTGAGTCGCTCAAGCAAGCGCGCTGCACGCAATGCAACGGTCCGCTCGATCTCAAAGCGCCCGACGCGACGAAGCGCGTCGCGTGTCCGTACTGCGCGGCACTCATCAAAGTCGAAGGCGGCCAGCTCGAGTTCCTCGAGATGTTGCAGAAGCCTCCGTTCGATCCGCGCATTCCGCTCGGAGCCGTCGGCAAGATGCACGACCCGACACTCGCGACGACGCCGACCAGCGCTCCCCCGGAGTGGACGTGCATCGCGTTCCTGGTGCGCAGCTGTGAGGTCGAGAGCATCCGCTACCCGTGGGACGAGTATCTGTTGTGGAACGCCACGCTCGGCTTCCGCTGGCTGATGCACTCCAACGGACATTGGACGTGGCTCACTCCAGTCGCCGCCGGAGAGCTCGCCATCGAGGGTTCGCTCCCCAGTGGCGTCGCGAAGTACGGCAAGGAATCGTTCCGTCGCTACCAGTCGGTCTTCGCGAAGACCGAATACGTCAGCGGTGAGTGCTACTGGACGGTGAGCGCCGGTGAAGTCGCGCGCGCCACGGAGTTCATCTCTCCGCCGCGCAGCATCAACGTCGATCAAACGACGCTCGAAGCGACGTGCACCGTCGGCGTGATGGTGGACAACGCGATGCTCGAGAAGACCTTCGGGCTGCGCAGCAAACTCAATCCGCCCGTGGGCATCGCGCCGGCGTTGCCCAACCCGTTCTCTCCGAAGATGAGCGAGGCGTGGACGTGGGCGGGCTTGTGGGGCGGCGCGTTGCTCGTGCTCGCGATGGTCTTCTCCGCCATCGGCACGACCGAGAAGTACTTCGACTTCGCGTTCTCGGTGCCGCCCAACGCTCCGTCGGGGAGCGCCGAGGCGCAGCGCTTCAGCCAGCCTTTCGAGATCAAAGACAGCGTGCCGCTGGAGATCGACATCACCGCGCACAACCTCAACAACAACTGGCTCGGCGTCTCGGTCGATCTCGTGAACGAGAAGACCAACGAGGTCATCGCGGTGTACGGCGAGCCCAGCTACTACTCGGGCGTCACCGACGGAGAGAGCTGGTCCGAAGGCAGCCCCAACGCGTCGGTCACCACCGACGTCGTCGAGAAGGGCACGTACGTGATGCGCGTGACGCCGTCGTACGAGAGCGGTCGCTCGTCGGACTACACGGTGAGGGTGAGCGCCGACGATGGAGCGGGCTTCGCATGTCCGTTCCTCATCATGCTGATGCTGCTCGCGCCGGCGATCTACTTCACGTTGCGCGCGAACTCCTTCGAGACGCAGAAGTGGAACGACGCGGTGTTCCAGCCGATGCCCGGTCAGAGCACCTTCCCATACGCGAAGAATGACGATGACGATGACGACTGATCAGAGGAGGCGCGCATGAAGTACTTCGGCGGAATCCTGGTGCTGGCCTACGCGGCGCTGCACGTGATGCACATGGACCGAATGCCCGGCGACGACCGCGGCGAACTTCCGCCCTCGGTGCGCACTGCGCCCGGAGGCATCTTGAGCTGGCACGACGGCTTCATGGGAGGAAAGTGATGAACACCGACGCACTCATTCGCGGAGCCGTGGCTTCGCTCCTGTTCTCGGTCATCGGAATTCTCGTCTTCGTCGCGGGCTTCTTCGTGGTCCGCAAGCTGATGCCCTTCGACGTGCACAAGGAGCTCGAGGTCGACCAGAACACCGCGGTCGGACTGGTGGTCGCCAGCTTCATTCTCGGCCTCGCCTTCATCGTCGGCATGTCGATTCACGGTGGCTGAAGCGCCCGCAACTTTCCGCGCGGGCCTGTGTTGAACCTGAAAGTGCGACTGGTGGCCGCGATGTGCGTGGTGGTGGGGCTCTCTGCTCCAGCGCACGATCTCGGCGTCGATCTCGGCGGCACGTTCACGCGGCAATCAGGCAACAACCCGCGCGCCGGCTCGCTCAGCGTCGGAGTGACCGGCGCCTACGACTTCAACGACGCGTGGTCCATCAGCGGGCTGTTCGTCTACACGCGCGACCTCGCGACGCGCACCGCGGAATCACAGAGCCCGGGCAGCAACGTGTTCCTGCTCAACCTCGGCGGGATGTGGATTCCGAATGATCACCTGATGACGATGTTGTCGGTGGTCGGGAGCCCTCCGTCGATGCAGCAGAACGCGAGCACCGTGCCCACGCGCGCTGGAGATTCCATCGACGTCGTCATCACCTCGCGCAACTCGAGCATCGGCGCCATCTGGAACGGCCTGTGGACGAGTGGTGGCTTCTCGAACTTCGAACACACCATCGACGCGAGTGCGGGCGTCTCTCGCTTCGGCGTGCAGCAGCAGCTCACGATTCCCAACTCGATTCGCTCGCGCCTCATTCAAGCGAGCTGCAACGCGGGGCTGGAAGCCGAAATCTGTCCACTGCTCGCGGGAGTCAGCTCACCACTCACGCAAGCGCGATTCACGCTCGGCTACACCGCCACGCTCTTCGACAAGACCGACATTGGCGTCGAAGGCGCGCTCTTCCTCTACGACGTGCCTCCGTCGTCGGTCGGCTACTACTCACTCGTGGCTTTCAACCAGACCGAGCTCGGGAGTGGCGTGCCGATTCTTCCGCTGCAGGCGACGCTCAAAGGGCACGCGTCTCACAAGTTCGGAAGAGTCACCGTGCGGCTCTCGTATCAATGGGGCCTGTACACCGAAGGGCTCGGCACGCTGCACGTGCTCGGTCTGCGGGTCGGGTGGAAGGTGACCGACCACTGGCGGCTCTCGCTCAACGTGACGGGGCAGGGCGACGTGCAGGGCGGGGTGTTCGCGAACGGCGGCTCGCAAGCGCTGCTCGGGCTCGCGTACGTGTGGTGAAGTCGTGTCCATGATCGACTTCTGGTTCGACTTCGCGAGCACGTATTCCTACGTCGGAGCGATGCGCATCGAAGACGCTGCGCGCGCCGCTGGCCACGAGGTGAAGTGGAAGCCGTTTCTCCTCGGGCCCATCTTCACCGCACAGCTCGGCATCAAGACCTCGCCGTTCAACACGCAGCCGGTGCGCGGCGCCTACATGTGGCGCGACCTCGAGCGGCTCAGCGAGAAGTACGGCTTCACGTTCAAGAAGCCCGAGGTCTTTCCGCAGCGGAGCATTCTCGCCGCGCGCGTCGCCATCATCGCGCTCGACAAGCCGTGGGTCGGCGACTTCATCCGCAACGTGTTCAAGGCGCAGTTCGTGTTCGGCAAGGACATCTCGGCCGCGGCGACCATCGCCGACGTGCTCAACGGCATGTTCATCGACCCTTCGCCGCTCCTGCAGCAGGCGGAGACAGAGCCCATCAAGCGTCAATTGCGCGCGTTCACCGACGAGGCCCAGGCGCTCGGCATCTTCGGCGCTCCGAACATCGTCGTCGGCAAGGAGCTCTTCTTCGGTCAGGACCGCATCGACGACGCTCTCGCGTGGGCGAACAAGAAGTGAAGAACAACACCCTTTCCCTCGGGGAGGGGGCCGGGGTGAGGCGCTACTTTCCGCGACACGCCCGTTGCACGGCCTGCATCATGCGCGCGCACGGTTGGTCTCCCTCGTAGTTGCGCGCCGCGCATTGATCCGCCGCCCACGTCGCTGACGACAAGATGTCTTCCTTCTTCGGAACGTCGCTGCAGAAGTCGGAGCGGCGCTGCGCGACCTCGAGGCAGTGCTCGACGAAGATGTTGTTCACCGCCTGCGCGACGAAGCCCGCGGTGGCGATGCGACGAAGCCCTTCGGTCACACACGCGTCGGCGTCGTTCGCGCGGCCAAACGCTTCACCCTCGGCCTTCGCTTTGTCTCCATCGGCCTTCAGCGAGTCTGCGTTCGCGCGGAACCAGAGCACGATGCCGCCCGTCACCGCGCCACACAGGAGAATCGCCGACGTGATGAGAATCAACGCGACCTTGAGGCCTTTGGACATGGCGGCCACAGTACCGTGAACATGGTCGAGCGAACGAACGAGGTGCGCGCTTGAGCGCGGAGCGCCCGAGCCTCAAGTACCGACTCATCTCGTTCGCCGACGCGATGTCGAGCAAGCCGCTCGCCGAAGTCGGACACGAGCGTGCGCGCAAGGCGACACGGAAGTCGGCGTCGATGACGATGTTGTTCGGCCGGCGGCCTCCGCTCGCGTCGGTGCGCGATGAAGTCGTCGCGGGTGTGAAGGTGCGTCGCTACCTCCCATCGGAAGCGCGCGCGGGAACGCTCGTCTATTTTCACGGCGGCGGCTGGGTGCTCGGAGATCTCGACACGCACGACGTCGTGTCCGCTCAATTCTCGGCGGCGACGCAGCGTGAGGTCGTCGCGGTGGACTACCGGCTCGCTCCCGAACATCGGTATCCGGCAGCGCTCGAAGACTGCGTCGCTGTTTCGCGTGAGCTCGCGAAGAGTTCGAAGGTGGTCGTCGCGGGTGACAGCGCCGGAGGCAATCTCGCCGCGTGCGTTTCACAGAACATGAGCGTCTCCGCGCAGGTGCTCATCTATCCAGTGACCGACTGCGCGAGCGAGTGGCCGTCGTACGAGTCGTTCGCGAACGGGCTCATCCTCACGCGCGAGTCGATGCGCTACTTCCACCGCGAGTACGTGCCCAACGTCGCGCAGCGCGCAGAGGTCGGCGTCTCTCCATTGCGGGCTGCTTCCTTGAGCGGACTCGCGCCGGCGTATGTGTTGCTCGCGCAGTGCGACGTGTTGCGTGACGAAGGTCGCGCCTACGCGAAGAGGCTCGGCGAACACGGTGTGGAGCACGTGCTCGACGAAGTGCCCGGAACGGTGCACGGCTTCATGTCGCTGCAGGGTTTGTCGGAAGCGCGCGAGTCGGTGCAGCGAGTCGCGAAGTGGCTCGAAGCGAAGTGGTGAAACGAGCTCAGCTCGAGCGACGGCGCGGCTTCTTCGCGATCGCAGCCGGCGGCGGCGGCAACGCAGCCAGCGAACGGACGATCGCCGCCTTCGGCAACATCGAGGGCTTCAGCTCGAGCACCGCCGCGATGTACCGCGCGTGGGCTTCGGTCTCGTAGACCAGCTCAGCCTTCTCGCCTGAGGAAGACTCCACCGTCACCGCCCACTGTTGCTGCGTGCGAACGACTGCTGTCGAGGTCCAGCTCATGCTGCGCATCATGCCTGTAGCGACCTGACGCGAAAGTTTTTGGCCGACTGTGGATCACGAAATCGGCGAACCGCCGCGAGTGCTGCACGAACGCCTCACACGCGAAGACCGTTCCACGAATCGCACAGGCAAATCAGCGCGACGTTCTTTGGATCGATTTGTTCCGCGACCCGTTCACCGCGCACCACCCACGGAGGATTTTCATGCCCGCACTCAAAAGAAGTGTGGCGACGGCACTGGTGTGCCTCGCTCTCTCGTCCCCGACGCTCGCCGCCGACGCTCAACCGAAGACCTGCGCGCGCCCCGATGTGAAAACCGTCGCTCGCCAGAGTGATGCCAAGGCGCGCGAGGCAGCGCACAAGGGCTTCACCTATCTCGCAAACGCCTCCACCGAGTGGACCAAGCGCAACAACTGCTTCGGCTGCCACGTGCAGGCCGTGACGATGGAAGCGCTCACCGCGGCGAAGTACTTCCAATACGACGTCAAACCCGCCGACCTCAAAGAGATGCAGCGGGCGCTGAAGATGGGCGTGACCGCCGGCGGCCACTCGACCGGCGTCGCGTTCGAAGGAGCCGCATGGGCGCGCTTCGACAAGTTCATCGACGACTCCGAGACGAAGCAGTTGCTCACCTACGCCGACGAGTTGATGCGCATTCAGTCGGAAGACGGCGCCATTCTCGACGACGACGCGCGCCTGCCCGTCACCGGCGGAACGATGCAGACCACGTATCAAGCGGCGCAGACCTGGCGTCAGGCGTACGCGCGCACCGCGAACGACAAGTACCTCGCTCCGATGCGCAAGGCCGAGAAGTTCCTCACGCGCAAAGCCGATGGTTGGAAAGACGCGAACGCGGTCTACGTGCAGGACATCTCGTTCGCGCTGCTCGGTCTCGCTTCAGCCGGAGTCACCCGCGCCGAGCCCGCCTCGAAGCGTCTGCAAGACATGCTCATCGGCCGGCAGAACCACGACGGCGGTTGGGCGCTCGATGGGAAGAACTCCGACGCGTTCGCGACCGGTCAGGCCATCTACACGTTGAAGATGGCGGGCTTCTCCGATGCGGATCCCGCGGTCGAGCGCGGCATCCACTTCCTCTTGAGCAAGCAGGGCGCTGACGGAGCGTGGCGCACCGCGAAGTCTGGTCAGAACGGGAGCGAGAAGGGCGAGACGATGTGGGCGGTGCTCGGCCTCGTGACGGTCGACGTCGCGTCGGTTGCGGTGAGCGGACTGACCGACGGCATGCACGTGAGCGGCTCGTCTACCCACCCATCGGCGTCGCCCCAGGGGGCTTTGCTGGTCCTCGACGCGAGCGCCATCGACAACCAGTCGGGTGGCATCAGCGAACTGAGCATCAGCGTCGACGACACGAAGGTCGCGACCGAGTGCGGGCCGAAGCTCCGCTTCACGTGGGACACCGCGAAGCTCACCGACGGCAAACACGTGGTCGACGTCGTGGCCATCAATGGCAAGAACAAGCAGAGCCGTCGCCGCTTCGAGGTCTTCGCGGGCAACGTGTTCCTCACTGAAGTCGGAGCGGTGTTCGATGAGCGCGCGAGTCAGACCAGGGTGACGCTGCGCAACATCGCGGACCCGAAGGTGCAGGGTCAGGTGGAAGTCGAAATCTGGTCGCTCGAAGAGAAGAGCGAGAAGCCGAAGACGAAGGTGCGCGTGCTCGACGCGAAGGCCGAACCGGGCGCGATGTCGCTCGGGTGGGACGGCTTCGACGCGGCGAAGAAGCAGCTGCCGACGGGCCGCTACCTCGCCAAGGTGAACTTCAAGGACGACAAGGGCGTGGTGAAGCAGACGGAGACCGCGCTCTTCACGCACGCCAGCGAGCTCGTGCAGAAACAGAACTACGGAGAGGTCGAGGGCAACCTGAAGCTCGGCCAACTCGGCATCGGCAGCTCGAACACCTTCGTCGACCTCGTCGATGAAGACGGCACCGTGTTGCAGACGGTGCGCTCGACCGACCAGGGCAACTACCGCTTCAAGAGCATCAAGCCCGGCAACTACAAGGTGCGCGCGCGCAAGGAAGGCTACGCGCCGCGTGAAGCGCCGGCGCCTGCGAAGGCCGGCGAGTCGAGCAAGGCCGACATGGCCTGGTGAGCGGAGCTCAGCGTCGGCGCAGCTCGACCTTGAGCCGCTGCGTCTGACCGGCTTCGAAGTGCACCTTGCGCTTCACCGTCTTCTTCGGGGCCACGAGTCGCAGCTCGTGGTCGCCCGCGGGCACGGCGAAGGCCACCAGTGGCGTTCGACCCACTGGAACGTCGTCGATGAAGACGTTGGTGGCTGGCTTCGAGTCGAGCGTCAGCGTCGCCGACGGAAACTCGAAGCGCGCGCTCGTCTGACCTGCGCCGACTTCGACCTCGCGGGTCTGCACGCTGCCACCGAGGAGCGCGGCGACTTCGATCTGCACCATCCCCGCGGTGCGCAGCGTGACGGGCGCGGGTCCGCGGCGCTCTCCACCGACGGTGACGTTGCACGGCAGCGAACAATCGACGGTCAGCTCGCCCTCGACCGGCGGCGGAGGTGTGGCCTGCGCGAGCGGCTCCGACGCTGCGTCGAGCCCAGTGGAAAGTTCCGCGGTCACGGCTGCGTCGGCGCGTTGGTCGTCAGCCGAAACTGTTCCGCGCATCGACATCACTGCGTACGTCACCAGCATGGGCGTCAACGTCGCGGCGAGCCCGACCGCCAGCAGCTTGAGTCGGCGCGACGCCGAGCCAGACTCACCGGGCGGCGCATCACCCGGGTCCGTGACGTGTTCCGTCGTTTGTTCCTCTGCCGGCGTGGTGGTCGCGCGCGCCACGACCTCCGCGAGCTCGCTGCGTCGTGCTTCCGCCGGTGGGAACAGCTCGTTCAACATCGCGCCCAGGTCGAGCGACACCTCTGGCGGACGCCGCGAGAGCCACGCCTCGAGCTCCAGACCCATCTCCGCGGCGGACTGGTAGCGGCGCGTCACGTCTTTCTCGAGCGCCTTGAGCGCGATGCGTTCGAGCTCGGGGTCGACGGTGGCGCGCACTTCCGAAGGGCGCGGCGGGTCGGTGTAGAGGATGGCGCGCATCGTGGTGACGTCAGCGACCGCGTCGTACGCCTCGCGACCCGTCAGCAGCGCGTAGAGGTTGAGCCCCAGCGCCCACACGTCGAACGACGGCGCCGCGCGTTCACCGCGAACGTGTTCGGGCGAGAGGTAGTGAATCGTGCCGCGCACCGTCCCCGGGTTGGTGATGTCGACGCTGTTGATGTTCTTCGCGATGCCGAAGTCGAGCAGCTTCACCTCACCCGTCCACGCGAGCTGAATGTTGCGGGGCGTGACGTCGCGATGCACCACGTGCAGGTGTTGGCCTGCAGCGTCGTGCAGCGTGTGCACGGAATGGAGCCCGGCGCAGCACTCGGCCACCACGCGCGCGGCGAGCGCTTCGGGCATCGTGGTGCCTCTCGCGGTGAAGGCCGCCCGCACTTCAGAGAGCGTGCGCCCGGCGACGTATTCCATCGCGAGAAACGGCCGGCCCGCGTCGACGCCGATGTCGAACACCTGCACCAGGGCCGGGTGGTTGAGCATCGCCGCGATGCGCACCTCGTTGAGGAAGAGCTCCACGAAGTCGCTCGAGGAGCCCCGCGGCATGCGCACCGTCTTGAGCACCACCACCTGCGTGGCCTGCTCCGACGACGGCACCGCGACCGAGGCGAGCCACACGTCGCCCATTCCGCCCGACGCGAGCTTCGCGAGAATCGTGTAGCGCCCGACGGTCGCGCCGACGTCGAGCACACGCTCGGTGCCCAGCGAGATGAGGTCGTCGTCGTCGGCGAACGGAATTTCCCCCGTCTCGCTGCGTGTCGCTGACCGCGCGATGAGGCCCGTCGACGGCCGCGCGACCACCGTCTCTGGCTGCGGCGGCTGCGGGTTGAGCACGCTGGCCTGCAGCGCGCGTGCTTGCGCGAAGAGCTCGGCGCGCGTGGCGTCGCTGTCACTGAGCGGAGCAAGCACGCGCGTCTCACGCAGCGCGCGCGCGAAGGCGGCCGCTCCGTCAGGGCGCAGCGCGGGGTCGGCCTTGAGCGCCTGCAGCACCACGGCGTCGAGCGCGGCGGGCACCTCGGGGTTGAAGCGCGAGGGCGGAGCGGGGTCGTCGCGCCGCGGCGAGAGTCCGGTGATGGCTTCGTAGAACGTCGCCGCGACCTGGTAGACGTCGCTGCGCATCGTCGGCTCCGCGCCGTTCGCCGATTCGGGCGCGAGCCATGGGAGGCGACTGGGCTCGATGCGGCCAGCCTCGGCGCGGACGGGGTTGCCGAGGCCCGAGAGCTTCACCACGCCGTCCGCCCGCACGAAGACGCACTCGGGGCGAACGTCTCCGTGCACGACGCCCGGGCGATGCGCGCCCTCGCGCAGTGGCGGGTAGTGGCAGCGATCGAGCGCGTCGAGCACCGCCAGCGTCACCGAGGTCAACGCACCGAGCGGCGGGTTCACTCGCGCGCGCGAGAACGCGAGCAGGAGGCGATCCAGCGACCAGCCGTCGACGAACTCAGTGGCGAGCCACGCCTCGCGACCCGACACCAGCGCGGCGTGCACGTCGACCAGACCCGGGTGCGCGACCTGGCGGGTGACGCGGCCAGTGGCTTGAAAGCGCGCGCTCCAGCGAGCGAGCTCTTCGGGAGGCCCGCGGTAGCGCAGCATCGCCACGTCGCGCCCATAGAACGGCGGCTGCTGACCGCGCGCGCGCCACACCTGCAGGTGCCGGCCTCGCGCCACGAGACCGCCGAGGTGAAAGCCGCCGACGTGCGGGCTCGCGGGCTGGAGATCTCCGCCCGGCGAGGGCGTGAAGAGAAACTCGTACATCAGCCGCGTGACGAACTGCTTCGCTGCCGGCGTGTGGTCGAAGGTGACGCCGGCGTGATGGCCCATCGCCGTGTCGCGGACCCACGCGACCGTGACCGGCGCGGCGACGAGCTCACCCGCGCCCGAGATGCCGACCGAGAGCAGACCACGCGTGCCGACGCTCGCCTTCACGCCATCGAGCGCCGCGCCACCGGCGCCGAGGTTGACGATGCGCACCGCTTCGGTGGTCGAGGAATTCGCCGCGCGCCAGAAGGCGGGCACGTCGAGCGCAAAACGGGGACCCGCGCGCTTGCCGTCGGCCACCTCGAGCGCGCGTTGCAGCACCAACTCGAGCTGCGCCTGCGTGCGTGGGTCGAGGCGCACGAAGTGCAGACCCACCACCAGCCCGTCGGCGTCCGCGAGACGCGGCTGCACGTGCGCGACCTCGGCCTGGCAGCGCAGCTGGAGCTGACCGCCGAAGAACACCAACGTCACGTCGAGCAGCGCGCGCGGCTTCGGCGCCACTGCGCAATGCATCGAGAAGCCGTCAGCGCTCAGGTCGACGGCGCGGTGCGAGACGAAGTCCGCGCCGACCCGTTGCTGTGCCTCGAAGGGGAAGCACAGACGCGGAAAGCGGCGACGGTTGGAGAGGTCGGAACGCAAACGGCTCGAGGCGCGTGTCTTACTCGTCTTCGCTGCGCTCTCAGTGATCTGAGTGTCGCGGCGCGGGCGCCAGTCGGGTCCGCGCCGTTTCTCTTCTTCTTCATCGGGTTGCGGGCGGCCACCGGATTGCACAGGCTGCGCGCATGTTCCTTCCGCTCCTCGTCGCGACGGTGCTGAGCGCCGACCCGGTGGCGCCTCCGCCGTCTCCGCCGCCGCTCGTTTCGACCGAGGCCGCCACGCCGCTCGTCGAAGCCAATCCGCTGCCGCGCCTGCAGGAACGGCCGGTCGTTCCACGCACACCGAAGCGCGGCTTGACCATCGCTGGCGTCGCCGTGTTCGGAGCGTCGTACGGCCTGAGCCTGGGCATCGCCGCCATCGCCGAGCTCGCCGCGCGTTCGGTGCCGGTCTTTCCAGCGCGCGAGAGTTCGCTCACCGGACTCTTCGTTCCCGTCGTCGGGCCCATCATCGCGGCGTCCGACTTTCGAAACTCGAACGACGGCACGTTCGGCTTCTTGATGATTTGCGACACCGTGGTGCAGGCCGCCGGTCTCACCATGCTCATCATCGGACTCGCGCTGCCCGACCCAGCTGCTGTTCCTGCGAAGCCGACGGTGTGGCTCGCTCCGACGTTCGGTGCGCACGGCGCCGGAGCGTCACTCGGTGGGACCTTCTGATGCTCGCGTTGGTCGTCAGCGCGGTGTTGCTCGCGCGAGATCCAGGCGACGGCATTTCGCAGCTCAGCGGAGTGGCGATGCTCATCGTCGGTCTCGCGCTCAGTGATGATCAGCCGGTTCCGCACGGGCCGCGTGCGTGGTTGGCGCCGGCCGTCAGCCCGAACTTCGTCGGCGCGAATTTCGGTCTGCATTTCTGATCAATTCCGCGCGGGCCGCGCTGCCAAGTTGGCAAACGCGTCGGAGCCTGTGCGCGCGAAGGCCACTGAAACGACGAGCCGTCGTGCGATCAAATCAGCCGACGAGTCGGCTGGGGCGCTGGCATCGCGCTGGCACTTCTGCGACAGGCATGAATCGACACGTCGCCGTGAATAATTTGGGAGTGCTCGTGGTTGCGCTCGCTGCCCTCAGTGCGCGCGCTGAGCCTCGCGAGGGCTGTCTCGAGCTGCGCAAGACCGCGCGCTTCACCGTGTACTTCGAGCACGTCGAGCTCGAGAAGCTGGTGCAGACGGTGAGCGACGCGACCTGCAAGTCGTTCCTCGTGGCGGAGAACGTGCGCGGAAAAATCAGCATCGTCGGCCCGGACAACGGGAAGCTGATGCTCGACGCTGATCAGTTCTACGCCGCGTTCCTCGCCGCGCTCGACGCGAACGGTCTCGCCGCCGTGCCGTCGGGCCGTTTCATTCGCATCGTCGACAAGAAGACCTCGCGCGCGTTTCCGATTCCGGTGCTCCAGCCGGGCGACGACGTGCCGAGCGGGAGCGAAGTCATCACGCGGCTCCATCGCCTGAAGAATGTCGACGTCGAAGCGGCGAAGCCGGCGGTGCAGGCCTTCCTGAGCCAGGGAGGTGAGGTCGCGACGCTGCCTCCGGACCTGTTGATCATCACCGACCTCGCGAACAACCAGCAGCGCATCGAGAAGGTGCTCGCCACGGTCGATGTCGCGCGACCGCTCAGCGAGGTGACGCGGCTGGTGCCCGTGCGCTTCGCGGCGGCCGACGAGGTGTTGGACAAAGTGACGCGCGCGCTCGCTCCGAAGACGCCGCCCAAACCCGGAGAGTTCACGCTCACCTCTCTCGCCGACGAGCGCACGAATCGCATTCTGCTGGTCGGTTCTCCGGCGCAGGTCGATCGCGCGGAGCAGCTCGTCACGCAGCTCGACATCGAGGTGCCCGGTGACGCGCGTGCTCGCGTGGTGAAGCTCAACAACGCCGACGCGAAGGACATCGCCGCCACGCTCGAGGCGATGACCAGCGGCGCGTCGTCGTCCTCACAGCGGAGACCTCCGGTGCCCGGAATGCCGCAGCCCGCCACGAGTGGAGCGACCACCACCGGCGACGTGCGCATCAGCGTGAACGAGCCGCTCAACGCGCTGTTGGTGGTGAGCAGCGCGAACGATTTCCGGGCGCTGTCCGAGGTCATCACGCAGCTCGATCAACCCGTGCGCCAGGTGTTCATCGAGACGGTCATCATGGAAGTGAACATCACCCGCGACTCGAAGTTCGGCGTCAGCGTGCACGGCATGGCGGGGAATTCGGAACTTGGCGCCGTGTTCGGGAGCCAGCCGTCCGGTTCCACCAGCTCGCTCGACGTGAGCACGCTCGCGGCGTCGAACGGGCTGCTCTTCGGTTTGCAGGGCAGCGTGCTCACGCAGGTGGCGAGCCTGCTCGGCGTGAACATTCCGAAGTTCGGGCTCTCGATTCAGGCGTCGCAGGACAACTCGGACGTCAACGTGCTCTCGATGCCGCACATCCTCACGGCCGACAACAAGGAGGCAGTCATCACCGTGGGCCAACGCGTGCCGTTCCAGCTGGGGCTCAATTCGACGCAGCTGGCGGCCGCGCTGGCCTCGGGCAACAGCACGGTGGCGACGCAGACGGCGCTGAGCGGAACGGTGTCGCGCGAGAAGGTCGAGCTGAAGCTCACGGTGAAGCCGCACATCGGTGCGGGCGACGACATCAGGTTGGAGATTGATCAACAGGCCGAAGAGCTCACCGGCATCTCGAACACCGCGGGGCCGCTGACTGCGACGCGTGGTCAGAAGACGATGGTGGTCGCGAAGAACGAAGAGACGGTGGTGCTCGGCGGAATCATGCAGGACCGCGACGTCGACCAGGTCAGCAAGACGCCGCTGCTCGGAGACATTCCGCTCCTCGGTGCGCTGTTCCGTCACACCAACAAGACGAAGACGAAGGTGAACCTCATCGTGTTGATGACGCCGCACGTGGTGAACGGGAGCGCGGACTTCAAGCGGCTCGTGGAACGGAAGATGGAAGAGCGAGCGCGGGTGCTCGAGCAGTTCTACGGAGGAGGGAACTCGGAGATCGATCGCTCCATCGACTACGGCCGGAAGCCGGGGCCGCTCGCGACGGTGTCGAAGGTGATCGATCGTGAGACGCGCGTGATTGAGCCGAAGTGATGGACGACCAGTGTCTGAAAATGGCCGTTGCGTCTGAGGAGGACTGAGTGCGCTGAACGGCCCTGGGGTGGTGTTGGTGCTGGATTTGCCTGGTGCCGAACGTCAGATGTGCCTCTCGGCTTCGGGCGAATTGAGTTCAGTTGACCACTGAGTGGATCTGGTCGTCCCAACGGCCAAATTCAGACAATGGTCGATGCGTTCAAGTGAACTGAGCGAAATTCGCCCGAAGCCGAGGGGCACGACCGCCGTTGGGCAGGGTGCGAGTTCATCAGCCACCACCTCGACCTCAGTGCAGTTCGCCGACGCGCCGTCACTTCGCCGACAGCTCGATGAGCAGCACCGCGCCAGGACCTTCGAGCGTGAGCTCACCACTCGACACCTCAGCGCCATCACCATTGGAGAGGTACTTCTCACCGACGATGGCTCGCCCGCTGACCACCATCACGTACGCACGCCGGCCGCTCGGAATCTGCATCGACGACTTCCCGTGCAGATCGATCCACCACACCTTCACGTCAGACCGCCGCAGCGGCATGCCCTCATCACCCGCGACGACGTACCGCCCGCTCTCACTCGGGAGCTGCCGATAGAAATAGGCCGCCTCACCACCGCGCGTCTCCGGTTCGATCCAGATCTGCAGCATGCGCACCGGCGCGTCGGTGTCATTTCCTTCCGCGTGCCGCATGCCATTGCGCGAGCTGATCAACTGCATGCCGCGCGGCTTCACCGTCATCCCGTTCGCGCCATCTCCGGCGTGACTCATCTCTCCTTCGAGCACCACGCTCAGAATTTCCATGTCCCGGTGCGGATGCAGCGGAAAGCGCGACTTCGGCGCGAACGTCGCGTCAGCCAACACCAACAGCGGACCCATGCGCTTCCCGCGCCCGGCGTTCTCACCGACCGTGGCGACGAAGTGGTCTCTGAGCGACAACCACTCGAGCGAGGTCTCTGGCAACGCGTACGCCTTGTGATGAACGACGGTCGACACCACGGTGGTCTCCTTCTTCGAGCACGCCAGCAGCAGCGCAAGCAAGACGACCGCGCGCATCAGACGGTGACGACGACTTTCCCGTACGCCTCACGGCTCCGCAGCGCGTCGAGCGCGTCGAGCAACTTCTCGAACGCGAACTGCTTCTCGTACACGACTGGCTTCACCTTCCCGGCGGCGAACATCCGCAGCAGTTCCTCGTGCGCGGCCTCGACCTTCTCCGGAGCGAACATCTTGTACGCGCCCCACTGCAGCCCGACCACGCTCGCGGTCTTGAGCAGCATGCGATTCACCTGCAGCGTGGGAATCGTCCCGCTCGCGAAGCCGATGACGAGAATGCGGCCCTCGAACGCGACGACCTTCGTCGACTTGTCGAAGGTCTCTCCGCCGATCGGGTCGTAGATGACGTCGGCGCCTTTGCCCTCGGTGACTTCCTTCACCACCGCGACGAAGTCTCGAGAGCGCGTGTCGATGACGACGTCGGCTCCGCACTTGCGAGCGACCTCACACTTCGCGGGACCACCGGCAGTCGCGATGACGCGCGTTCCGAGCGCTTT
This sequence comes from Archangium sp., assembly GCA_016792935.1. Taxonomy (GTDB): domain Bacteria; phylum Myxococcota; class Myxococcia; order Myxococcales; family Myxococcaceae; genus Archangium_A. The sequence continues at coordinate 36,907 of JAEUJS010000729.1, forward strand.
GCCGATCTGCACCGCCGCCGTTCCGACGCCACCGGCCGCACCGTGAACGAGCAACGTCTCGCCCGGCTTCAACACCGCGCGATGCACGAGCGCGAAGTACGACGTCTGGTACGTGACGTGAAACGCCGCGCCTTCCGCATCGGTCATCGCGTCGGGCACCGCCATCATCAGCGCGTCGGGCACGACGATGGCTTCCGCGAACGAGCCGAAGATCTGACTCACCAATACGCGCTGGCCCTTCTTGAACTTCGAACCCGCGCCCGCTTCTTCGACGACGCCCATCGCCTCCATTCCGGGAGACGCGGGCAAGTCGGGCTTCAGCTGATACTTCCCCTCGACGAGCAGCAGGTCGGGGAAGTTGAGCGCCAGCGCGCGTGTGCGCACGAGACACTCTTGCGCTCCAGGCTTCCCGACAGCGACTTCGCGGATCTGCAGCACTTCACGCACATCGCCGAACTTCTCGAACTGCCACGCACGCTGGTTCATTCGCTCGTTCGCACTCAACTACACTTCGGGCTCGATGCGCGGC
>JAEUJS010000002.1 GCA_016792935.1 Archangium sp.
CCATCGATCTCGACATCACGAAGGTCGAAGTCGACGGCAAGGCGGTCGCGTTCGACGCCAGCACCGCGCGTGAGCTCCACGTGCACCTGAGCAAGGCGACCAGGCCCGGCGCCGAGCTCAAGGTGAAGATCACCTACAAGGCGAGCCCGCAGCGCGGCCTCTACTTCGTGGGCCCCGATCAAGTGTGGACCCAGGGGCAGGACATCGACTCCCGCCACTACTTCCCCTGCCTCGACACGCCCGCGCAGAAGTGTACGAGCGAAGTGAAGGCCAGCTTCCCCAAAGAGCTGACCTCGCTGTCCAACGGCAAGCTGCTCTCCGACACCGCGAAGGGCGCGCGCCGCACGATGCACTGGAAGCTCGACGCGCCGCACTCGCCGTATCTCGTCACGCTGGTCGTCGGAAAATTCGAAGTGCACGAGGCGAAGGCCGGCTCCACCACCATCCGCACGCTCTTCCCCGCGGGCCGCAAAGACGACGCGCTCCGCGTCACGAGCCGCACCAACAAGATGGTCGCGCTCTTCGAGAAACTCACCGGCCGCGCATATCCATGGGGCGACTACGCGCAGGTCTTCGTCAGCGAGTTCATCTTCGGCGGCATGGAAAACACGTCGGCCACCACGCTCACCGACTCCGTGCTCCACGATGAGCGCGCGCACGCCGACTACTCGGCGGAATTTCTGATCGCGCACGAGCTCGCCCACCAGTGGTTCGGAGATCTCTTGACCTGTCGTGACTGGCCTCACGGCTGGCTCAACGAAGGCTTCGCGACCTACTCCGAGATTCTGTGGAGCGAGGAGGGCGAGTCACCCGACGACGCCGACCACACGCGCAAGGGCGACCTCGAGACGTATCTCTCCGAGGTCAGCGATCGCTACGCGCGGCCCATCGTCGCGCGCAAGTTCGACGCCCCGATCGATCTCTTCGATCGCCACCTCTACGAGAAGGGCGGGTTGGTGCTGCACGAGCTCCGCCGTCGCCTGGGTGACGACGACTTCTTCGCCTCGGTTCGCGCGTACGTGAAGAAGCACGAGCACGGCACGGTCGAGACCGTCGATCTCGCGCGCGCCATCGAGGAGACCACCGGCCGCAACGTCGATCGCTTCTTCGACGAGTACGTCTTCCGCGCCGGTCACCCGCAGCTCAAGGTCGAGTGCAGCTACGACGCCGACGGCAAGCGCGTGCGCGTCACGGTGAAGCAGACGACCGAAGGAGAGCCGTACGCGCTCACACTCCCCGTCACCGTGGTGCTCGGCGACAAGAGCACCGTGCACGAGCTGAGCATCGCGAAGAAGGAACAGACGTTCTTCCTCGCTTCGGCGAAGGAGCCGAGCCAGTGCGTGATCGACGCGCGCCGCGATCTCCTCGCCACGCTCGACGTCGAGAAGCCCATCGGCTGGTGGCGCAGCGAGGTGCAGCACGCGCAGTGGGCCCGCGCGCGCACCGAAGCCGCGAACGCGCTCTCGAAAGATCCCGCGACCGCGTCGGTGAATGCACTGGCGAAGGTGCTCAAGACCGAGTCGGTGTTCTGGGGCACGCGCGCGGCCTGCGCGAAGGCGCTCGGAACGCTGCGCACGCCGGCGGCGAAGGCCGTGCTCCTCGAGGCCGCGAGCAAGGTGAAGCACCCGAAGGCGCGTCGCGCGGTGATCGCCGCGCTGGGCACGTTCCGCGAAGACGCAGACGTCGCCGCTGCGCTCGTCGCGCACGCCAAGAAGGGCGACTCCAGCGGCTTCGTCGAAGGAGAGCTCGGCCGCGCGATCGGCAAGATCCGCGGAGCCCACGCCTTCGAGACGCTGGAGTCCTTGCTCGATCGCCCCGCGTTCCAGGACGCGATCCGCGTCGGCGCGCTCGATGGGTTCGCCGAGCTGCGCGACCCGAAGGCGTGGAAGAAGATCCTCGCGTGTCTCGCGGTCGATCAGCCGGTCTTCGGCCGTCGCGCCGCGGTCATCGCGCTCGCCAAGCTCGCCGAAGCTGCGGACAAGAAGAGCGAAGCGGTCGAGAAGATCGCGCAGCTGCTCCGCGACGAGAACTTCCGGGTGCGGCTCGCGGCCATCGACGCGGCCTCCACGCTCGGAGACGATCGGCTCATCGGTCCGCTCGGCTCGACGCCGTTCCTCGACGGTCGCGAGCAACGCCTCGCGCGTGAAGCGACCCGCTCGCTGCGCGCCAGGCAGTCGGGCAAGGAAGTGCAGTCGCTGCGCGGTGAGCTCGAGAAGCTCAAGGGCGAAGTGCGCGCGCTGGCCGAGAAGCTGGAGAAGAAGAAGTAGTCACTTCCGGCACGGCGGCTCGGAGTGCGTGAACTCGAGTGACAGGTAGAAGCCCAACCGGTTGGGCCGCAGGGTGGTCGTGACGACGACGCACGGCTCGACCTCGTAGCTCGGGAACGCGGGCGGCTTCATCGCGAGCGTGCGCTTCTTCTTTTCGGCGCGCTCCTCTTCGGAGATGCCGAGATCCTTCAGTGGCTGTTGCGCTCGCTCGACGATCTCCGCCCAGGTCGGAGCGTCTCCGAGATCGAAGTACACGCTGCGAACCTGCAGCCCGGTGCTCACCACGCGCGTGTTGACCATCATCGATGTGGTGGTCGCGCGAAACTCACGCCCGCTCGGCATGCGCAACACAGCGAGGACCGGTCCCTTGAACTCGTGCGAGTCGGACGGCTTTCCCCGAAACGAGGGCCAGACCTCACCCGTCACTTCGGTGATGGGGCCGCCGAGCGTCGCGGAGACCAAACGCGTTCCGCCATCACCCGACAACATCAGCGCAACGAGCACGGTCAGCATGGCGACAGTCTACGGCGTCGCTCGCTTGATCGGTCGAGGGAGCGTCTTCGTCGGCCCGAGCTCGGGGCCCAACGACGGCATCGGTGCCACGGCAGTTGGCCTCGCAGGAGCGAGCTTCGCGTTCACCGCTGCGAGGCCATCTTTGCAGCGCTGCAGATCGACGCTGTCGATGCACCGCTGGTACACCTCGCGCGCCGAGAGCAGACGCTCGATGCCGGCGTCGCCTTTCTGATCTTCGAACATCAACTTGTCGGCGTAGTCGAGCTCGCGTGACTCGCCGAGGAACGGGTTCACGTCTTCATCTGGAGGCAGCTCGCGCGCCGGCTTTCCGGGCTCGCCCGCCAGCGCTGCGCCGCGTGTGTCGTCGAGCACGTGTGGCCCGTTGAGCGGCTTGCCGGGACCGACCGGGGCGGCGATCGCACCGCGCGGGATGACCGAGCCCTTGTCGAGCGGCTGCGGAGCGACGACCACCTGCTCGGACGGCGGTGGCGTCGAAGGCGAAGGGGGCGGCTCGCTCAAGGCACGCGTCCCCAGCCACGCTCCAACGAGGACCAGACCGCAAACACCCAGAAGAATGAGGCTCTGACGCATCGAGACCGGCTTCTACACACATGCGCGCGACATGCGCGAGCCCGAGGCCCTTCGTCCGTGCAGGTCCAACCCGTTCAAGGAGCACCGCCCATGAAGAAGACCCTCGCCGCCCTCGCCATCAGCTTCACGCTCGGACTCGCGTTCTCGGCCGTCGCCTCGACGCGCACCCAGACCGTCTCGAACGAGCCCAACGTCGAGAACAGCTGCAAGGCCTCGGGTCACGCCTGTGACAAGGCCGAAGAGTGCTGCTCGCGCATGTGCCGCAAGGACAACGGCAAGTGCGGGTGACGGTGCTTGCCTGAGCGCTCGAGCGTGCCGGCGAACGTAGCTGCAGGCGCAGACTCGCC
>JAEUJS010000018.1 GCA_016792935.1 Archangium sp.
GTGTGCTTGCTGAATGAAGTACTTCAGCATCGCGGCGGTGATCTCGAAGTCGGCGATGACGCCGTCTTTCATCGGGCGAATCGCGACGATGTTGCCCGGCGTGCGGCCGAGCATTTCCTTCGCCTCTTTGCCGACCGCGAGGACCTTCTTGCCACCGCGCGCGTCCTGCTGAACGGCGACCACGGAAGGCTCGTTGCTCACGATGCCCATGCCGCGCACGTAGATGAGCGTGTTGGCCGTGCCGAGGTCGATCGCGAGATCGCGCGAGAAGAGCGTGTGCAGCCAGTCGAACATGTGAAGTTCCCCGTGCCGGAATGCTTCCGTGAGCGCCGCGAGACGCCCGGTAGTTGTGAAGTTACAGAGTTGCGAGTGCTGAGCCAAGCCGAAGTTGGAGCGAAATCAACCTCTTGGCCGTATCGCGACGCGTCACCGTCGCGGCTGATCGGCTGTTGTCGAGGCTCCCCAACCACTGTCACGCCAGTACGACGCGGCCGATCTCTCAGCGCGAAAAATCTCGCGCACCCGCTATCTTCCGCGCCCGCATGAGCAACGGTTCAACTGAAAACGATGTCACGGGCGAGATGGCTGCGCCCGAAGATGAAGCCCTCGACCAGCTGGACCCCATCGAAGACGCGTGGCTCCAGCAGGAACCCGAGGCGGTCGAAAAGCTCGCCCGTGAACGGATCGCGAAGAACGACGCCGACGCCCAGAGCCATGCGTGGCTGGGTCTGTCGCTGTGCATCACCAACAAGATGAGCGCCGGTCAGACCGAGTTGAAGCGCGCCTTTGACCTCATTCGTGGAGCGGAAGAGAAGACCAGCGACGAAGAAGAGAAGCACATGCTCGTGTGGGAACTGCACGGCATCGCCAATCGGCTCGTCGACACGCTCGCGGAAAACCCGACGATGGGTCTGCCCGCGGCGAAGTTCGTCATCGAGGGGCTGAAGTTGGAACACGCTCCGTCGCTGCGCTTGATGTCGGAAGACGTCGCGGTGCGCGAAGGAGACCCCGTGAAGGCCGCCGGTCTCTTGAAGCGCGCGCTCGCCGTCGACGCGACCGACCCCGAGTCGCACTACCTGGCGGCGCGACTCTTCGCGCGTCTGGGCAAGAAGCCCAACGTGCTCTCTCACCTGCAGAAGGCGCTCGACAACGCCGCGGGCACCATCGCGGTGCGCACGCTCGCGCGCTTCGAGCCAGACTTCGACGGCTTCCGCAAAGACAGCGAGTTCACCACGCTGATTGACTTGTTCCCCACCGACGCGGCGCTGCGCCCGCTCTACGTCGCGCTCGATGCGGGCGACTTCGCGAAGGCGGTCGAGCTCGCTCCGGCGGCGGAGAAGACCACCGCGAACAAACTCGACGTGCTCTATCCGTACCGGGAAGCGGTCGAGCTGCTCCTCGATTCTCCGGATGCCGACGAGAAGAAGATGATGCCGCTGCTCGAGCGCTTGCAGGCCGACATCGAGAAGCTCGAAGACGCCGACCAGGAAAGCGCCGTCTACGCACGCTTCTGCGGCGACGCATAGACCCATTGCATGAGAGTTCATCTCGTCGACGGGACCTACGAGCTCTTCCGCGCCTTCTACAGCCACCGTCCACCGCACACGTCGCCTGCAGGGAAAGACCTCAAGGCGACGCTCGGTGTCGTGCAGTCGCTGATGGGGTTGTTGCAGGAAAAAGACGAGCGCTGCACGCACGTCGCCGTCGCGTTCGACAACCCCATCGTCTCGTTCCGGAACGAGTTGTTCGCTGGCTACAAGACCGACGCGGGCATCGACCCTGCGCTGCGAAATCAGTTCGACGACGTGGAACGCGGCGTCGCAGCGCTGGGCGTGACCGTGTGGAGCATGCGCGAGTTCGAGGCCGACGACGCGCTCGCCGCCGGAGCGGTGAAGTACGCCGCCGACGCGCGCGTGGAACAGGTGCGCATCTGCACGCCCGACAAAGACCTCGCGCAGGTGCTCGATGGGGAGCGCATCGTGCAGGTCGATCGCATGCGCAAGAAGCTCATCACCGTCGACACCGTGTGGGCCGACAAGCACCTGCGGCCCGCGAGTGTTCCCGACTTCCTCGCGCTCGTCGGAGACGACGCCGACGGCATTCCCGGCCTCGAAGGGTGGGGCGCGAAGTCGACCGCCGAAGTGTTGGAGGTGTACCCGCACCTCGAAGACATCCCGGTCAGCGTGAGCGAGTGGAAGGTGAAGCCGCGCGGCGTGGAGAAGTTGTCGGCGTCACTGAAGCGCGAGCGCGAGAACGCGATGCTGTACCGAACGCTCGCGACGTTGCGGCGCGACGTTCCGTTGAAGGAGTCAGTCGACGAACTCGAGTGGAAGGGCGTCGACGAAGACGTGTGGGGCAAGTGGTGTGACGACGTCGGCGCCGGCAGCCTCCGCGCGCGCCCGAGACGGCGACGAACGTGAGACGTGTGATGTTGGCGTTACTCGAGCTCTGAATCGCGCTCAGTACACCGTCGACAAATCGGGAATCGGAGTGCCCGTCGCTTCCCACACGCGACGCGTGAGCGTCTGCTCGAGTCCCGACATCGAGGTGCCCGAGAAGGACGTGCGTGACGTGGCCGGCATCGCGGGGAAGTGGCCTGCTGGTTTCGTGATGGGCGTGTCGAGCCACGCCTTGATGCGCTGCTCGTAGGGCCACGGCCAGAGCCGCGTGGTGGTGACGGTGTCGAAGCCAGCTTCTCCCCAGTGGCTCAAGAAGGTGCCGTGTGCGTAGAGAATCTCGGCTCCGTTGCCGTTCACGCGTTGCACGATGTTCGGCGTGGTGTCGGAGAAGCGGTGGTTGTTCGCGGAGAGGTTGGTGGTGCCTGAAGTGTCGGCGCCGAGAATCTGCCCGCCGGTGAGATGATCGACGGTGAACGTCGCGCTCGAGTTGGCAGTGAACCAACCGCCGGGCATCGAGCCGGACTGCGTGTTGTTGTCGTTGTCCCAGACCGCGCAGTCACTCGCGGAGAGCGTCGGAGCGCCGATGTTGTCGCTGCGAAAGCTGGCGAGGTTGGCGCCGGCGTTGAGCACGATGCAGCCGCGGTGGCGCACGTCTCGCTGATGCTTGGGGTGGTAGAAGCTGGCCCACTTGAAGCCGAAGCTCGCCTGGTTTTCGACTGCGGGTCCGTCGATGTCGATGCAGTTGGCGTAGAGCGTCTCTTTGCTGTCGACCCAGCTCGGACTGTCGGAGCCGTAGTGCGCGTAGGTGGCGACGGGCTGATCTCCGAGCGCCCAGTCGAGTCGCGCGACCACGCGGCGGAAGACGTTGGTTCCTGCGATTGCGTTTCCGGAATTCGAGCCGGTGTTGAGCATGTAGCGGCCCGCTCCGGCGAACGCGCAGTCTTGAACGAGGGATCCGTGACCGAGGAAGAACGTCGCGCCGTAGGTGCCTGATTGGCGGCGGCGGAACATGCAACGCGTGACGCGCCACGTGTCGCCGGTGAGGAAGATGGCTTCGTCGTCGTGACGAACGTCGTGCGAGAAGTTGATGCCGTCGATCCACACGCGGCGTGAAGCTCCCGCGCGGAGAATGCTCCCGTAATACGACTGTGCGGACTGCGTGACGGTGACTGCGCCCGGGTGAATTGCGCGAATCACGGTCCAGTTGGTGCCCGTGCCCGAGGGGACGGAGTTGCCCGTCATCTCGTTGAGCCAGCCGGTGGTGCCAACTGCGTACGTGCCGTCGTCGACGAGGATGAGTGCGTTCGCGCTGACCTGCGAGAGCGCGTAGTTCACCGAGGCGTAGGCGGTGGCGAGGGTGTTGCCGTTCGCGGAGTTCGAGCCCGTCGTCGAGACGTACTTCGTGCTCGAGGGCGTCAGGGTGGCGAACGCTGCGTCATAGAGCGCGTCGTAGGTCGCGTCGTTGCTCACGTAGGCGCCGGAGCCGCCGCCAGTCGTGCCACCGCCACCAGTCGCGCTGCCGCCGCCAGTCGCGCTGCCGCCGCCACCAGTTGCGCTCCCGCCGCCACCAGTTGCGCTGCCGCCGCCACCAGTCGCGCTGCCGCCGCCACCAGTCGCGCCGCCGCCCCCACCAGTCGCGCCGCCGCCAGTCGCGCTGCCGCCGCCAGTCGCGCTGCCGCCGCCAGTCGCGCCGCCGCCAGTCACGCCGCCACCAGTCGCGCTGCCGCCGCCAGTGGCGCCGCCGCCGCCAGTCGCGCTGCCGCCGCCACCAGTCGCGCTGCCGCCACCAGTCGCGCCGCCGCCGCCACTCACGCCGCCGCCAGTCGCCGTTCCACCGCCAGTTGCGTTTGTTCCTGCATCTGATGCCGGCAGAACGATTCCGGAACACGAGAAGCACAGTGCGCACAGCACGAAACGCAGGAACGTGTTCATTGGGCGGAGCAGATCAGGTTAGTCGTCAAACAGGCGCCGTGATTGCGGGAATCGTCCTCACCATCGTGGAACGACGTTCTTCTCAGCTCAGCTCGACGGAATCGGGCGGTCTCGTAATCCACGCGGCGATGAAGAGATCGATTTCGCCGCGCATCACGTCCTTCACGCGCGGAGAGCCTTCACCAGTGCGCGGATCTTCCACGCGTGGAGACTTGCCGACGAAGTAGCGCCGCACCTCCGCGCCGCCTTCGCCCTGACCCTCGAGCATCGTCATGGTCATCGACTTGAGCTCGAGCGGCGCGAGAGAACCGGCGAGAGACACTTCACGCCCCGTGCGTTCATCGCGCGCCGAGACTTCGGTGCCGACCTTTTCCACGTACCGCCCGCTGCGACGCTTCACCTCGCGCGCATCGAGCCGGAGCGACTCGGGCACCTCAATCTCCGCAGCCGACGGACGGTAGAGCCGCACGTAGGCCGAGATGCGCACGTCGTCGTCGATGCGCCGATGCGTGCCCTTCTCACCCTGGAGGAAGCCGTACACGCCCGGACCATGCAGATGCAGAATCGCGCGCGCCGGCTCGCTGCTCTCCGCGACGACCTTCGCCTCGTAGCCGCGCCGCTCCGCCCAACCGAGATAGAGCGTCACCAGCTCGCGCACCCACGCATCACTCGGCTCGCCCGTCGCGCTCGCCTGAATCTCGAGCCACGCATCGTCGACGTCTTTCGCGCCGCCCGCCGCGACGCGTGCTTCAGCCAGCCGAACTTCACGCGCCGCCTCTTCCACCGCACGCACCGCGCTCGCGAGCTGCAATTCGCCCTTCGCATCACGTGCACGTCTGCGCGCGACCTGACAGAGCTCTCTCAAGCGGTCCAACTCGCCCAGCTGCGCATCCATCGCGCGGAACGAACGAAGCACCGCCGCCGCACGCTCGCCGTCATCCCAGAAGCCAGGCGCCTGACTCTGCGCGAGCAATTCTCTGCGTCGCGCTTCGAGCTCGGGCCGCTTCGCCGCGCTCGCGATGGCCGCCGCACGACCGACATACGCCTCGGCCTCTTGCACGAGCGCCTTCTGGTCGAGCTTCTTCCTGGTGAATACGCCACCGACCGCCGGCAGCTCGGCCTGCGCTGTCACTTCGCGTTCACGCGTCACCTTCGGCTCGGCGACCGCGTGCACGGTGGACTTGTGCGCGACCACCTTCACCGGAGTTCCGGCAGGCAGCGGCCTTCGAGCGATTTCGACGGCCAGCGCCGCGGTGAGCGTCTTCTCGATTTCGCGTTGCAGGAACCGCGCACCGTGTGACGGCGAGTAACCGCGCTCGACGAGCAGCTCCACGACCTCCGGAGCGACCTCGACATCCAACTGTCGCGCGCGAATGCCTTCACGCTCCAGCACGCGACCGACTTCGCGCTGCGCGATGCGACGGATTTCGACCTTCCCGAGCGGGCGGAAGTGGCACAGCCCGTCG
>JAEUJS010000028.1 GCA_016792935.1 Archangium sp.
TTCACCGTGAGCTCGGAAGCGAACGGCTTGAGCGTGTTCCACTGCACGCCCTCGCCCTTCGCCACGCGGTAGGTGCCCGACGATTTGAGCGGGCGCTTGAAGCCCTTCACCTGCTTGTTCTGATCGAACGTGCCGGTGAGCACTGGAGCGTCTTTGAGCTTCGCCTTCACCTGCGTGGCGAGGGCGTTGGGATCAGCGGCGCCGAGGAGAAGCGTGAGTGCGACGGAGATCACGGGCTGACTCCGAGTCGTTCCCACAGGATCTTCGGGCAGACCCACTGCATCTCCATCGTGTTGGCGTCGACGGCGACTTGAATGGTGTAGCCCTTGGTCACGGTCTCGGTCCCCGAAGTGATGCGGTACTCGACGCGGAGCCGGCTCTCGAATTCGGTGATGGTCGCTTTCACCTTCAGCAATTGGTGCAGGGCGGCCGGCCTGACGAACTTGATGCGCATGTCGACGATGGGCCAGAAGAAGCCCGACTCGCGCATGGCCATGTAGTCGTAGTTGAACTTCTGCATGAGCTCCGAGCGCGCGACCTCGAAGAACTTCACGTAGTGGCCGTGCCAGACCACGTTCATCGGATCGACGTCGAAGAACGCGGGCCTGACTTCGATCTCGTGCGAGAGCTCCTTCGGTGCGTCAGCCACGGGGCGGCTCCCAGAACGGATAGAAGTTGAACCAGTCGAACGGAGCGGCGCGGCAGAGCTCCTCGAGCTTCTGCGCGAAGAGCGCGGCGTATTTCCTGGCGCCCTCTTCTCGCTTTCCGCGGGGCAGCTCGACCTTGTCAGCGAGTCGCTCGAAGCGCGCGCGGTAGGTGTCGTCTTCGCGCAGCACGCTGAAGAGGATCACCTGGCACTTGAGCGCGCTGGCGAGCACCCACGGGCCGATGGGGAAGCTCGCGTCGCTGCCGAGGAAGGGCACGGAGACGGTGCGGCCACTCGCGTCGCTGACCGGCACGCGATCGCCCGCGATGACGACGAACTCTCCAGCATCGACCTTCTCGCTGAGGAGCGCCGCGGTGGCGGGCGCGACGTCGGTCACCTGGATCAACTTCACCGACGTGTTCGGGTCGAGACGCTGGAGCACCTGGTTGAAGCGCTCGGCGTTCGGCGTGTGCACCAGCACGTTGAGGCGCGGGCCGTCGGCCTTGTTCTCGGCGGCGAGGCGGCAGACCTCGAGGCAGCCCATGTGCGCGGTGATGAGCACTCCGCCGCGCTTCTGGGCCATCGACTCGACCATCACGTCGCGGCCCGTGTAGCGGAGCTTCGCGAAGGGGTACTGGCCGGCGACCGCGAGCAGCTTGTCGAGGAGCGTCTCGGCGAACCCGAAGATGTGTTTGTAGGTGCGCAGCGTCGAGGGCGCGTAGCCGAGGCGCTGGAAGTACTCGCGGCTGGAGCGGCGACGAATCGGGTAGCGCAAGATGAAGAACAACATCACCGGCGCGAGCACGATGCGGAAGGGCCAGCGGCCCAGGTACTTGTTGATCGCGTACAGAATCCACGAGCCGAACGCGAAGGACGCTTCGCCGAGGTTGGCCCAGTGGGTCGATCTGGTGGGGGCTTCTGACACGCTCACGGAATAGCGAGGCGTGTACGTCATCGCGCGCGAAAATGCGCTCGTTCGACGCGTATCTTTCGATAGTCCGAAGGGGGCGTTTCCACATTTGGAACCGCGGGCGTCCCTGGTGTGGAATCGCTCGTCGGCGTCGGCGACCCGACGAACGCGGATTAGGCTCCGCCCGTGCGGATCTGGCTGGTCGTGCCGTTCATGCTGACGCTCGGCTGCGAGAATGTGCGCCCCGAGCTGCCTCGCATGACTGGCGACTTTTGCGAGGGCCAGTGCGTTGGGCTGGCTGTGAACGCCGCGCACTGCGGAGCGTGCGGCGTGGCGTGCACGAACGGTCGCGTGTGCACCAACGGCCGATGCGAGTGCCCAATCGGTCAGAAATACACCTCGGGGCCCCTCGCCGGCTGTTACGCGCTCGATACTGATCGCAACAACTGCGGAGGCATCGGCCACGTCTGCCCCGGAAACATCCCGTGCATCGAGAGCGCGTGCATCTGCCTGCAGGACGAATGTGGAGACGCCGGCTGCTTCGACTTCAGAACTGACGAAGCGAATTGCGGCGCGTGCGGGAGAGCGTGTGGACCCACCGAGGAGTGCCTGCAGGGCAATTGCTATGCGTGTCAGGAGACGTGTTGCAACGGCGCGGACTGCTTCTGCGCCCATCTCCAGGTGGACGAGACGAACTGCGGTGCGTGCAATGTGAGGTGTGCCGTTGGCCAGGTCTGTGCCAGCGGAGAGTGCCGCTGCCCTGAGCTCTGGCAGAAGGTTTGCGCTGGAGCGTGCGTCGATCCTTCGAGCGATCCGCAGAACTGCGGAGAGTGCGGGTTCTCATGCAACGGCCTGCCCTGCGTCGGCGGAGTGTGCCAGTGCCTCTCGTGCATGATGGCCGTCGATGCAGGCAGCGGGCGCGTCACTTGCGTCGACTTGCCTTAGGCCCCGCTGATCTTTCGCCACAGCAGCATCGGGAGGCGAATCAGCATTCCGAAGAAGAGGCGCGTGTGCATGCCGCTGATGCGCACGTTGTCCCAGAGCGCGTCGAAGTGACTCACGCCGTCGGTCGGGTACGTCACCGCCGTCGGGATGTTGATCACCTTGATGCCCTTCCACACCATGCGCACGGCGATCTCGGGGTCGAAGTCCATGCGCTTGCCGATGCCGGGCACGATCGCCGCCAGCGCACGGTTCAGCGGATACACACGGAAGCCGCACATCGAGTCGCGGATCGCGAACGAGAGCGTGTTGATCCAGATCCAGATGTGGGTGAGGTAGCGCGCGTAGAGGCGCGACTTGGGCACCGTCGAGTCGTACTGCGGCCAGCCGTTGATGAACGCGTCCGGGTTCTTCTCTGCGGCGTCGAGGAACTTCGGGAGATCTGAGAGGGCGTGCTGGCCGTCGGCGTCGATCTGCACCGCGTGCGTGAAGCCCAGCTTGTTCGCGGCTTCGAGGCCCGACATCACCGCTGCGCCTTTGCCGCCGTTCTTCTCGCGCGTCACGAGCGTCACTTGCTCGCGCTTTCCGAGTTCTTGAAGGACCGCCACGCAGCTCGGCTTGCAGCCGTCGTCCACCAACACCACGGGCAGCTGCTGCGCGCGGACTTGATCGACCACTGCTCCGATCGCGTGCTCGTGGTTGTAGACCGGGATGACGACGACGGGCTTCATGGCTTCAGGCTGCGAACACGACTCTTCCGCTCGAGTACGTGCCCTCTGAACTGCGAGGCGTGAACTTGAAGGTCAGCGTCGTCTTCTCGACGTTCCAATCGAGAGTGAGCGCGACCGCGTGTCCGGGTTGCATCAGCTTCTGGAACTTCAGCACTTCGACCTTGAGCAGGTTGCGCGGCATCGTGAACTGATCGCGCCCGAAGGAGATCGCCCAGTCGAGCTGTGCGACTCCGGGGACGATCGGTTGGTCGGGGAAGTGGCCTTCGAGCACCTTCAGCTCGGGGCTGATCGTCATCGAGAGCGATGCGTGCGTGGGCGTGCGCTCGAGCCATTCCACTTCGGGGCGGAGCGGCTTCTTCGCCGTCTCGTCTTCGAAGAGCAGCGCGAGAAGAGGTGCCGTCACCTTGCCCTGCGCGTCGACTGGGAGCTGATCGACGAAGCGCCACTTGCGCGGGATCGCGACTCGTTCGACGGCTTTCTCGAGCGCTGCTCGGAGTTGATCGATCAGCTCTTTGCGATCGAGCTGCTTCGCGGGCACTCCGACGAGGCCAAGGGTGACTCTGGCTCCGTCGAGGGTGACGACTCTCGCGGATTTCAGGAGACCTGACTCGACGCACGTCTTCTCGATCAGCTCGAGGGAGACTCGCTTCTCTTCGATCTTCGCGATGCGATCGGCGCGACCGAGGAGGCGGAAGGAATTGTCCGGTGCGATTTCGACTCTGTCGGCGGTGCGGAAAAACCCCGGCTGCGCGAGGTGCGGGCTTTCGACTTCGAGGATCGCTCCCTCCCCCTCTCCTCGAGCGCCTCTCACGTTGACGCCACGCATCGGCAGCCACGGCAGATCGTTCGCTTCGCGCCACGCCACCCCGCCCGTCTCTGAACTTCCGAAGATCTCCTTCGGCGAGTGGCCAAGCACTTCGATCGCGCGCGCCGCTCCATCGGGACTCAGCGGACCGCCGCTCGAGAACACCGCCTGCACTTGCGTCGACCAGCGTCGGCCTTCCGGCAAACGCTTCAGATGCGCGGGGCTGCTGATCAGAACCGACGGGCCGCTGCGCAGCGCCTGCTCGATCTCTTCCGGATATTCGAGACGACGCGCCGCGAGTGGACGACCGCTCACGTACGGCCACAACACCGCGAAGAGCAGCCCGTAGATGTGCTGGTGCGAGACCGTGCTGACGTGGGTGGCGTCGACTCCCAGGTCCTGACCGAAGGTGCTCTCGAGCGTCACCACCTCGTCGAACAGCTGCCGCAGCTTCTTGGTGATCAGCGTCGGAGCGCCCGTGCTTCCGCTCGTGAAGACGACGACTCCTTCGAGCTCGCGATCGAACGAGTCGTAGGTGAGCTTCGCGCCCGTCGAAGAACCGGGCTGCAGCGAGTTCGGAAAATCTCCCGCGTACGCGTCGACGTGCGGTGCGAGCGCGTCGAGCGTGTGCGGCAGGACGTCTCCAGGCAACACGACCTGCTTGCCCAGACTCCACGCGGCCGTCAGCGCCTCGAGGAACGATTGACGATCTTCCAGATACAGCGCGATGCGCTTCGCGTTCGTCGCCTTGAACGGTTCGAGCCAGCGAGAGCTCACGTCGCGCTCCCGGCCTTCTCGTGTTTGCGGCGCACTTGCATGCGCACTGCGTACTCCGCCGCTGCGAAAACGCCCATCGCTACGTACGCCAGCCCGCCGTTGTAGAGCGCCCACTGCTGATCCGTGCCGAACACCGTGGTGAGCGCCGCGATGGTGCCGTTCACCACGAAGAAGAAGCACCACGCGATGGTCACCTTGCGCGTGTAGACGACCGCGTGCGGCGGCAGTTCCTTCTCTTTCAAGCGCGCGAGCCGCTCGGCCATCGGAGGGCCCTTCTTCAAGGTCACCGCGAAGAGCGTCAGCAGCGCGCCATTCACCAACACCGGGTACCAGCGCAGCGGCCAGCCGACGTTGAGCACTCCGGTGATCGCCGCGAGCGCGAAGGCGACGAGGGCCAGGGCGATCCACGCGCGCTGACCCGAGGCGGCGAGCCGGAGCGCTCCGAGGAGCACCAGCGAGAGCGCCAGCCAGCGCGGCTCGACTCGATCTCCGAGGAGCCAGATCGCCAACGGATACGACAACGTCAGCAGCGCGAAGAGAGCGTTGCGCGCCACCGGCTTCTCGACCTCAGGCCGCGTCGGTCGAGTGAATCAACGTGTGCAGCGCGTCGACGACGTCTTGCACCGTGCGCACGGCCTTGAAGGCCTCGGGCGTCAGCCGCTTTCCGACCATCGGCTTCATGCGCACGATGAGATCGACCGCGTCGATGGAGTCGATGTCGAGCTCCTCGTACAGCCGCGACTCGGGCTTGATCTTCTCTTTCGGGATGTCGAACGTCTCGTGCAGCACGTCGACACACTTCGCGAAGAGTTGGTCCTTCGTCATGTTGATGGTCGTCACGTCGATGCTCCCGCGCGGTGATTGGTCACCAGCGCCGCCAGCGCCTGCACCGACGCGAAGTGCTTCCGCGTCTCGGTGGCGTCCGACGACAACTTGATGCCGTACTTCTTCTGCAAACCGACTCCGAGCTCGAGCGCGTCGATCGAGTCGAGGCCAAGCCCCTTCACGAAGAGCGGAGCGCCGGGATCGATGTCGGCGACCTTCACGTCCTCGAGGTTGAGGGTGTCGATGATGAATTGCGCGATTTCCTGCTCAAGCGGTTGCACGGCCTGACTCCTGCGCGAAGAAAGCTTCGAGATGTGAGTTGAGACGCCGAACGGCGACGGGCTCTGCCAAGCCCGGTTCAAGGAACTTCTCTACCTGAAGATCGTCGTGAACGCGGATGGTGAAATGCATTCTCCGCCGGGCCACCTGGTACCACTTCTGGTAGCGCGCCAGCCCTCGGGGCTCACACCGAATCGTCACCGGCGTGATGTTCTGCTTGCAGCGAATGGCGACGTTGGCGGCGCCTCGACGGAAGACGATCTCACCGTTTTCCGGAGTGCGCGTGCCCTGCGGGAAGACCACCACCGTGTCCTGATCTTCGAAGTGGGAGCGGCAGTCTTCGACCAGCGCCATGCCTTCTTCGTTGGTCACGAAGCGCGCCGCGAGCACCGGCCCGCGAATGAACGGGTTGCGGAGCAGATTCGACCGCACCACTGCGCTCGCGTTGGGGACCAGCGAGAGGAGGAAGACCACGTCGACCAGTGACGGATGGTTGGCGAGAATGAAGAGGCCTTTGCGGTTCAGCTTCTCCACCCCGTGGATCTCGTAGGTGTGTACGCCGAGCACCTTCATCAGGCCGATGAAGAAGCGGAACCAGCCGCGA
>JAEUJS010000057.1 GCA_016792935.1 Archangium sp.
TTCGCGCAGGCGAAGTGGAAGCGCGTCGTCGACGACGCAGAAGCAGCGCAGCGCTGAAGCGCAACAGAGTGGTCACCTTCATCGCGGCCCGGTACCTTGCGCCGCCAAATGGGTGACCGCATGAAGATGTACCTCCCACCGAAGGGCGAGCCTTCGCGGCGTGGCTTCCTGAAGAAGGGCATTTTCGGCGGTCTCGTCCTCGCGCTCGGAGGAGGCGGTTGGCTCTTCACGCGCAAAGGCAACGAGGTCCCGCTCCCGGCTGGCGTGAGCAATTTGAACGCCGCTGAGTACGCGGTGGTGAACGCGCTCGTCGCGCGCTTCGCTCCGAGTGGCGGCACGTTCCCCACGACGGAAGCGCTCGGCACGGGAGCCGCCGTCGATCGCATCTTCGGTCTGCTCGAAGAGACGACGCGCGCCGAGCTCAAGCAGCTGCTGATGCTCTTCGAGAACGCGTTGCCGAACTTCTTGTTCGGTGGCCGCACGAAGCCGTTCAGTCAGCTGAGCGCGACGGAACAGGAAGACGTGCTCGGCGAGTGGCGCGACAGCTCGTTGATCGTTCGACGCACTGGCTACAACGCGCTGCGCGGGCTGGTGCTCGCTGCGTATTACGGGAACAAGCAGACGTGGGCCGCGGTCGGGTACGGCGGGCCGTTGCCGGGCATTCACGATCCGAACGCTCCGCAGTGGAAGGGCGGCGACGAGCCTCGCCCGATTGGAAACGGCACGTTCCTCGAGACTGAAGAGCCGAAGGGGACCACGCCATGACCGCTGGAAAGATCCGCACGGGTGACGAGCTCAAGAGCGATCTCAACCTCGAGTGCGATGTGTGCATCGTCGGCAGCGGCGCCGGCGGAGCGTGGACCGCGCTCGAGCTGGTGAAGCAGGGCAAGCGCGTGGTGATGCTCGAAGAGGGCGGGTACCACACGCGTCGCGAGTTCGACATGACCGAGGCCCGCGCGTTTCCGAACCTGTACCAGGAGCTCGGAAATCGAACGACCGACGATCTCTCGATCACGTTGCTGCAGGGCCGCAGCGTCGGTGGAAGCACCACGGTGAACTGGTGCTCGAGCTTCCGCACGCCGCAGCGCATCCTCGACATCTGGAAAGATCGGTTCGGCGTCGACACCATCACCACCGAGGCGATCTCTCCGCACTGGGACTACGTCGAGAAGCGGCTGCACATCGCGCAGTGGCCCGAGCAGATGATCAACGCCAACAACAAGGTGTTGTGGGACGGGCTCGGAAAGCTCGGCTACGAGCGCGCGCTGATTCGTCGCAACGTGAACAACTGTCTCAACCTCGGCTACTGCGGCATGGGCTGCCCGGTCGATGCAAAGCAGTCGATGTTGGTGACGGTGCTCCCTGACGCGGTGGAGAAGGGCCTCGAGCTCTACGCCAACGTCAGCGCGCGTTCGCTCGAGTGGTCGGGCCGCAAGGTGAGCGCGGTGAAGGCCGACGTGCTCGATCCCGTCAGCAACAAGCCGACCGGAGTTCGCGTCACCGTCAAACCGAAGCTGCTCGTGGTGAGCGGCGGCGCGATCAACACGCCGGGGCTCTTGATGCGCAGCGGGCTCGACGGCGGGGGACTCGTCGGAACGCGCACGTGGCTCCACCCGGTCGTCGCGATGCTCGCGGAGATGCCGTACGAGGTGAAGGCGTTCCAGGGAGCTCCGCAGAGCGTGAGCTCGCACCACTTCATCGATCGCGGCGCGGGGAAGATTGGGTTCTTCCTCGAGGTGCCTCCGTTGCACCCCATGTTGTCGGCGTCGGCTTCGACCGGCACGGGCGCTGAGGTGCAGCAGGTGATGACGAACTTCCCGTACGTGAACGCGATGCTGGCGCTCAACGTCGATGGCCTGTTGCCCGAGGAAAACGGCGCGACGGTGCGGCTCAAAGACGGTGGCTATTCGCGCTACTCGATCAGCTACGACTTCCGCGCGGAGCACTGGGAAGCGTTCAAGACGGCGTGCAAAGAGATGGCGAAGATTCAGTTCGCCGCCGGCGCAAAGAAGGTCGTCTCGATGCACGCCAAGCCGGTGACGATGGAGAGACCCGAAGACATCAGCAAGCTCGACCAGGCGGAGTGGGGCCCGGTGAAGGTGCGCGTGCTGACGGCGCACCAGATGGGCGGCTGCTGGATGGGGAAGGACCCGAAGAAGTCGTGCGTGGATCCGCACCTCAAGTTCCACTCGATGGACAACTTGTTCGTGGTCGATGGGTCGGTCTTCCCGACGTCGCTCGGCGTGAATCCGCAGGAATCGATCTACGGAATCGCGCGCTGGGCCGCAGCGCACATCGGCGCCGCCGTCGCGTGATTCCTACTCGCGCTGCCGCTCAGCTGTACTCGCAACGCCCGCCATTGGCCGCGCATCGATCGGACTGAGGAGGCCGTCGGTCTGCGCCTTCTGCAGCGAGTCGGTGATCGCCTCGAGCTCGGCGTTGAGCCGCTGCACGCTCTGCTCGAGCCCCGCCTGCTGTGAAGTCGAGTTCGTCGAACGAGCGACGGCGACGCGCGTCTTCAGCTCCTGCAGCAGCACCAACAACGAGGTGTATTCACCATCGAGCCGATCAGCGACCGCGCTCAGTTGCTTCAGCGCCGCTTCCTGACCGTCGAGCGAACGCAGCGCCCCATCGAACTTCTCACGTGCGACGGGATCGCTCGAGCCATCACGCCGCGCCTTGAGCTCAGCGCGCTGCTTCTCGAGCGCCGCGAGCTGTTCCTTTCCCGAGTGGGTCGAGAGATCCTTGCGACGTTGATCGACCGCCTTCGCCGTCTGGCGCAGCGCCACCACCGTCTTCTCTGGATCCTGAAGAAACGAGCGCACGACCTCAGGACTCTCTCTGAGATCCGAAAGCAGCTGATCGCACAGCGCATCGATCTCGTGCTGTTGCTCCTTTGCAGGCTCGGACGAGGTCTTCTCCGGCAGCGCTTCTTTGTTCTTCTTCGCCGCGAGTGAGAGCTGACGCGCACCGCCGCTCCCGATGCCGAGCGCGACGAAGATCAGCCACCACATGTGCGGGTTGTAGATGGCGTACCCGAGCATGATCAGCGCGACCGCGAGCGTGAACACGCCTCCGACGGTCGAGGCGTTCTCGAGCTCCTTCTTCTTCTTTCGTTCCCGGCGCTCTTCGCGCTCTTCCTCACGTCGCTCGCGTCGCGTCTTCGGAGCCGACTTCTCGAGCGTGTCGTTCAACTTCGACAACGTGTTCGACAGGTCCGGCTTCTCGGAGCTCACGGCGCGTCCTCGGGTTCGGGCGCATCGTCGTTCTTCACGACCTTCTTGCGTGGAAGCTTCGGCGCCCGACTCACGTGCTCGCTCGGATACTTCGACGCCGCGTCGAGCCACAGCTGCGGGTCGGGCTCCTTCGCCTTCGACTTCTTCCCCGCCACTGCCTCGACCTTCGCCGGCTGAAACGCAGGCGGATTCCCGGGAGACGCCACCACCCTCGAGCCGTCGCAGAACGCCCACTCCAGCACCGCCTTCTCGTCTTCCGCGGCGAAGTAGAGGACCGGGGGCTTGTTGGCCTTCAAGCAGTGCTGCTGCTTCGCTGCGTGCTCGAGCTGCGGCCGCGCGTCTTTCCACTTCGCGAGCGCCAGTCGTGCACGCACCTGCTCCGCGAGCCACGGTCCTTCATCGATGCGACGAAGGGCCTGCGCGTTCAACTCGGTGGCCGAACCAAGCCCCTCGAAGCCACACGCCTTTGCCTTCGCCAGTGAGTCGCGCTGCCACGCCATGGGCGTCGAGAGCGCCTTGAGGCCGTTCTCCAGCAGCGCGAGGTGCTCGTCGTCCCACGCTCCATCGGCCTCGGCCGAGGTCTGCCCGAGCCAGTCAGCGAGCAACGCCGTCATCGCCTGCTGCTCGTTTCCGAACTTGTTGCGATCGACGTCGCACAGCCCTTCGACGCTCGCCCAATTCCGGGCCGGGGCGCTTTTGCTCCCCACCGTCACCACCGTCTCCGGCGGAATCGTGGGAACACGCTTCACACATCCGACCACCAACACCGCGCTACAGAGCAGAACGCGCCGAATCATGGGGCGCGGAGTGTAGCTGCGCTCGTGCTAGGAAGTTCTGCGAATGACCGGGCCCGAGACACGCGTCACCAAGATCTCCAAGCTCAAGGACGTCAAGGTCAGCGGCGAGAGCTGCCTGGTCATGATCGCCGGTCCGTTCCTCGGCAAGAAGTACCCGCTGATCGACGACGACGAGTTCACCGTCGGCCGTGATGACAAGAACTTCATCGTCATCGACATGGACAACGTCAGCCGCCGTCACGCCCAGGTCGTGCACCGCATGGGCAAGTTCTACGTGAACGATCTCGGCTCGACGAACGGCACGTACCTCAACGACGAAGAGATCCGCGAAGAGCAGCCGCTGCGTTCTGGAGATCTGGTGAAGGTCGGTTCCGCGATCTTCAAGTTCCTCTCCGGCGGCAACATCGAGCAGCAGTACTACGAAGAGATCTACACGCTGACCATCTGCGACGGTCTCACGCAGGTGCACAACAAGCGCTACTTCCTCGAGTTCATCGAGCGCGAGATGGGCCGCTGCCACCGCTACTCGCGCGCGCTCTCGCTGATGATGATCGACATCGATCACTTCAAGCAGATCAACGACGTCAACGGCCACCTCGCGGGCGACTACGTGCTGCGTGAGTTGGCCGCCGTCGTCCGTCCGCGCGTGCGCAAGGAAGAGTGCTTCGCGCGCTACGGCGGTGAAGAGTTCGCGTACGTGATGCCGGAGTCAGGCGGCGAGAACACCCGCAAGCTGGCCGAGAAGATCCGCCGGCTGATCGAAGATCACCGCTTCACGTTCGAGGGCAAGGACATCAAGGTGACGCTCTCGATCGGCGTGGCCGATCTGGTGGGCGACATGACCGAGCCGCTCCAGTTCATCAAGGTGGCCGACGCCAACCTCTACAAGGCCAAGAAGAGCGGTCGAAACCGCGTCGTCGGATGACATCGCGCTCCGATTCCGACGAGATCCCGCTCAGTGATGTGCGCGCTCTTCGAGCGGAGCTTGAGAAGGCGCAGCACCAGCTCACCTACTTCCGCAAGAATGCCGCTGATCCTGAAGTCGTAGAGCGAATTGCGGCAGAACGCACGAGCCGGCTCCAGAAGGCCCTCGAATCCGCGAGTCACGAGTTAACACGCGTGCAGCGGGAACTTGCGGAACGCGATGTCGAACTCGCGAGCCTCACAACTCAACTGGAAAACGCACAGCGTCAAGTCGCCGAGCGCGTTCGTGTGGTCTCGTGGGAGCAACTTGCAGGTGAAGGTGCACCACCGCCAGATGCTCTTGATCGCCAGCGCGATGAACTCGCCGAGAACCTGCGGAAGATGGGTGACAAGCTCTCGGGCATCGAACGACTCTGGCTTGCGAACCATGCCGGGAAGAGTCGGCGCTCGGGCCAAGATGGACCGTGTGTGCTCATCGACGTGCGCGACAATCGAGGACGTATCTACCCGTTAGTTGGCGATCAGCGATTCATTGTCGGGCGTTCCACAGGTCTCTTCTTGACGATCCGGCATATCAGCGGTCGGCACGCCGAATTCATGCGTCGCGGTCGCAAGTTCTATGTGAGTGATCTCCGCTCGACGAACGGCACGTACGTGAACGACGAAGAGATCCGCGAAGAGCAGCCGCTGCGCTCGGGAGATCTCGTGAAGGTCGGCTCCGCGATCTTCAAGTCCTCAGCGGCGGCAACATCGAGCAGCAGTACTACGAAGAGATCTACACGCTCACGATCTGCGACGGCCTCACGCAGGTGCACAACAAGCGCTACTTCCTCGAGTTCATCGAACGCGAGATGGGTCGGTGCCACCGCTACTCGCGTGCGCTCTCGTTGATGATGATCGACATCGATCACTTAAAGCAGATCAACGACGTCAACGGTCACCTCGCTGGCGACTACGTGCTGCGTGAGCTCGCCGCCGTCATCCGTCCCCGCGTGCGCAAGGAAGGTTGCTTCGCGCGCTACGGCGGTGAGGAGTTTGCGTACGTGATGCCCGAGTTAGGCGGAGAGAACACCCGCATGCTCGCCGAGAAGATCCGCCGGTTGATCGAAGATCACCGCTTCACGTTCGAGGGCAAGGACATCAAGGTGACGCTCTCGATCGGCGTGGCTGATCTGGTGGGCGACATGACCGAGCCGCTCCAGTTCATCAAGGTGGCCGACGCCAACCTGTACAAGGCCAAGAAGAGCGGTCGAAACCGCGTCGTCGGCTGAGCGCACTCACTCCTTCAGAGCAGGTCTCTGCCCGAGGTGTTTCGGCCACTTCCATTTCCGGCGTCACAGTTGCCGTTTTTTGGCTAAAAACGGCAACATGATTGCCCGAATTCTTCAGATGCCGAAGGGCAGCGCGTTCCTCTTCGGGCCGCGCGGCACTGGGAAGTCGACGTGGGTCGGCACTGTCTTTCCGTCGGCGATGCACGTCGATCTCCTGAAGGAGTCGACCTTCACCAACCTGCTCGCGCACGCCGATCGCCTCGAGGGCATGGCCGACGCACAGAAGGCGACGACGGTGATCATCGACGAGGTGCAGCGGCTTCCGTCGGTGCTCGACGAGGTGCATCGGTTGATCGAGAAGCGGAAATTCAGGTTCGTGCTCACCGGCTCGAGTGCACGAAAGCTCAAGCGTTCCTCGGCCAATCTTCTGGCGGGCAGGGCACGCACCTTGACCATGCACCCCTTCACGCCTTCGGAGCTCGGCGCGCGCTTCAAGTTGAGACACGCGGTTCAGTACGGACTGCTGCCGACCGTGTGGTCCGCCGACGACCCGGGCGACTACCTGCGCGGCTACGTCGGTACATATCTTCGCGAAGAGGTGCAGCAGGAGGCGCTCGTGCGCAGCATCGCGACGTTCAGCCGCTTCCTCGAGGCGGCCACGTTCTCTCAGGCACAGACGCTGAACATGACGAAGGTCGCCGCCGACTGCGGCATCAGCCGCAAGACGGTCGAGAGTCACTTTGCGCTGCTCGAAGACCTGCTCCTCGCCGTGCGTCTGCCGGTCTTCAGCCGCAAGGCGAGCCGCAAACTCACGACCCATCCCAAGTTCTTCTTCTTCGATGCGGGCGTCTTTCGAGCGCTTCGACCGCGCGGTCCACTCGATTCGGACGCAGACATCGATGGCGCAAGCATCGAGACGTTGCTCATGCAGTCCCTGCGCGCCGAGAACGACTCACGCGCGCT
>JAEUJS010000081.1 GCA_016792935.1 Archangium sp.
CGGTCGAGCCGCGAGTCGGGCGCGGCGCGCCGCGCGCGCCCGGCCGCGAGGCCGAGCAGCTCATCAGCTGAGACGCCGAGCGCCTTGGCGAGCGCGGGCATCAGCTTGGTGGGCGGGTGCTCAGTCTGCGCCTCGTAGTAGGCCACCATGCGCTGCGAGGTGCCGACTTCCTCGCCCAACTCCTTCTGGGTGTAGCCGGCGGCCTTGCGGAGGCGCGCGAGGCGCTCGCCGAAGGACTCCTCTGAAGACTCGATGACGTGCTTGGGCATGCCTCTCTCCGAAGAGAGGCGAATGTACGGCCGGATTTCAGGAGGACCTGTTGCCATGAGCGAAGTCTGTTGCTCCATTGAATACAAAGAACGTATGTTGCGCCGCACTCGCGCGCAAGCCGTCAATCGCCGCGCGGGAGGGCCGAGAAGGCTCTTGACGAGTTTTCGGAGGAAAGCCCGATGGCGCGCGTTTCGGACGTGGAGCTCGAGCGACTGAAGCGGACGGTGAGTGTGCGGCGGCTGGCGGAGGCGAAGGGCGTCAGCTTCAAGAAGTCAGGAGACGACAACCTCCTCGGGCACTGCCCCTTCCACGACGACAAGACGCCGAGCTTCGTGGTGAGTGAGAAGAAAAACCTCTGGCACTGCCTGGGCGCGTGCAAGGCGGGCGGCAGCGTCATCGACTTCGTCATGAAGGCCGAGGGCGTCACCTTCCGGCACGCCGTCGAGTTACTGCGCGAGGGCGCCGACTTGAGCGGCCCCGTCGGGCCGCGCATTGCGACGGTGCCGAAGCTGGCCGCGCCCGTCGACGCGTCGGCCGACGACGCGACACTGATGCAGCAGGTGCGCGACTACTACGCGCGCACGCTGGCCACCGCGCCCGAGGCGCTGGCGTACCTCGAGAGTCGCGGCCTCAAGCACGAGGGCCTCATCGAGCACTTCAAGCTTGGCTTCAGCAACCGCACGCTGGGGCTGCGCCTGCCGGACACCAACCGCCTCGCGGGCGCGACGGTGCGCCGGCGGCTGCAGGCGCTGGGCGTCATCCGCGAGTCAGGGCACGAGCATCTCGTCGGGAGCCTGGTGGTGCCCATCCACGACGAGGCGGGCGCCGTCGTCGGCATGTACGGGCGCAAGGTGACGAAGGGCCTGCGGCCCGGGACGCCGGACCATCTGTATTTGTCCGGCGCGCACCGCGCGGCCTTCAACTCCGCGGCGCTCGCCGGTCACTGCGTGGCCATCGTCTGTGAGGCCATCATCGACGCGCTGAGTTTCTGGGTGGCCGGGCACCGCAACGTCATCGCGGCGTACGGCGTGGAGGGCTTCACGCCGCACCACCTCGCCGCGCTGAAGCAACACGGCGTGCGCGAGGTGCTGCTCGCCTACGACAGAGACGACGCCGGGGACGCGGCCGCCGAGTCGCTGGCGAAGTCGCTCAGCGCCGAGGGCTTCGGCTGTTACCGCGTGCTGTTTCCACGGGGCATGGACGCGAACGAGTTTGCGTGCGCGGTGAGGCCGGCCGAGAGAAGCCTGGGAGCGGCGCTGCGCGCCGCCACCTGGCTGGGCGGCGGAGCCGCCCCGTCAGTGTCGGACTTCCTTTCTTCTTTAGCTGCGTCAGTCACGGTCGAGGGCGAGCGGCGTGTGGCGGCGCCGGTCTCCGCGAAGAGCGCGAACGTGAACGCGGCACCGTTTGCTGTGGACATGTCGCGACAGACTTCGACCGCAGCCGTGAGCGTGAGCTCCGCGTCGCCCATCAGCGAGAACGCCGCCCATCAACCAGCGCGCGCGGTGAGGTCGATGATGGTCACCGACGCCGCGGTGACCGCGAACGGGGCGAGCGGTGCCGCGATCAGCACGGAGACCGCGCCGAACGCGAACACCGCCGAGACCGAGACGCCGAGCGCCCCGAGCGCCCCGAGCGAGCCGCAGCGACCGCTGGCGCCGCGCACACCGGAGGTGGCGACCGAGGTGAAGGAAGAAGAGGTCGTCTTCACCTTCGGCTTGCGGCGCTACCGCGTGCGAGGGCTGGGCAAGGCGCTCTCGGCCGAGGCACTGAAGCTCAATGTCCTCGTCGCCCAGGGCGACGTCTTCCATGTCGACACGCTCGACATGTACTCAGCGCGCCAGCGCGCGGGCTTCTTGAAGGCCGCGGCCGACGAGCTCCGCGTGCCCGAGGAGACGCTGAAGCGCGACCTGGGCCAGTTGCTGCTGAAGCTCGAGGCGCTGCAGGAAGAGACCCTCAAGGCGAAGCTGGCGCCGAAGAAGGCAGCGCCCACGCTCTCCGACGACGAGACGACCGCCGCGCTCGAGCTGCTGAGAGACGAACACCTGCTGACGCGCATCGTCGACGACTTCGCGCGCTGCGGAGTCGTCGGTGAAGAAACCAACAAGCTGGTCGGCTACCTCGCGGCCGTGAGCCGCAAGCTCGAAGAGCCGCTGGCCGTACTCATCCAGTCGTCGTCAGCCGCGGGCAAGTCGTCGCTGATGGAAGCGGTGCTGGCCTTCGTGCCGGAGGAAGACAAGACGAAGTACTCGGCGATGACGGGGCAGTCGCTCTTCTACATGGGCGACGCGGACCTGAAGCACAAGGTGCTCGCCGTCGTGGAGGAAGAGGGCGCGGCCCGCGCGAGCTACGCGCTCAAGCTGCTGCAGTCGGAAGGCGAGCTGACCATCGCGTCGACGGGGAAGGACCCGGCCACCGGCAAACTCGTGACGCACGAGTACCGCGTCGAAGGGCCGACGCAGCTGTTTCTCACCACCACCGCGAGCGAGCTTGACGAAGAGCTCTTGAATCGCTGCCTGGTGCTCACCGTGGACGAGGAGAGAGCGCAGACCAAGGCCATCCACGAGAAACAGAAGGAGAAGCAGACGCTCGAGGGACTGCTCGCCCGCCGCGACAAGGATGCAGTCTTGAAGCTGCACCGCAACGCGCAGCGACTCTTGCGGCCGCTCGCGGTGGTGAATCCGTACGCGCGGGCGCTGACGTTTCTGGACGACAGAACGCGCGCCCGTCGTGATTTCCCGAAATACCTGACGCTCATTCGCACGCTGGCGCTGCTTCATCAGCACCAGCGACCGGTGAAGACGGTGCAGCACCATGGTGTGCCGGTCGAGTACGTCGAGGTGACGCTCGAGGACATCGCGACCGCCAACCGTCTCGCGGCCGCGGTGCTGGGTCGCAGCCTCGACGACTTGCCGCCGCAGACGCGTCGGCTGCTGACGCTGCTCGACGAGTGGGTGAAGAAGGGCTGCCAGCTGCAGGGCGTCTCACGCGGAGAATTCCGCTTCACGCGGCGCCAGGTGCGCGAGGCGCTGGGCTGGGGCGACACGCAGCTGAAAGTGCACCTGAGTCGGCTGGTGGAATTCGAGTACGCGCGCGTGCAGCGAGCTCGCGACGGCGGCTACGAGTACACGCTGCTCTTCGAGAGCGCCGATGGTGGCCGCTTCCTCCCCGGTCTCGCCGATGTCGCTCAGCTCCACGACTACGACGCGAGCCGGTCGGGCTCAAACACACCGCGGTCGGGGGCTGGTCGGCCCCCGGTCGGCCCGCAGTCGGGGCCCGGTCGGGGTGCTGATTCAGGCGAATTGCCGAGCGGACTCATTCCCTTAGCCGCCATCAGCGCGGCGGAGTCGCGAAACGCACTTCAGGCAGCTGAGGAGAAAAAGCAGTCGTACGCAGAGGCGGTGTGAGGTGAAGCCGCGGCAGCACAAGCTGCGACGGCCCGAGGGAAACCCGCTGGGGAGTCCTGGCGCGCCCGGCACGCTGCGCGGTCACGCGTGGGAATACCTCGAAGGCCTGCGCGTGAAGCAGCGCACTGCGGCCGCGGTGGCGGGCCAGGCGAAGTCGCTCACCAACTTCTTTCGGTGGTGCGAGGAGAGAAGTCTCACGCGCCCGGAAGAAGTGACGCGGCCGATTCTGGAGCGCTACCAGCGCCACCTCTTCTACGCGCGCAAGCGAGACGGGAAGCCGCTCTCCGCGTCGACGCAGTACGGCCACCTCGCGACGGTGCGTCTCTTCTTCCGGTGGCTCAGCAAGGGCGGCTTCCTGCTCGCTAACCCGGCCTCGGAGCTCGAGCTGCCGAAGCTGCCGCAGCGTCTCCCGCGCGCGGTGCTGAGCGCGGAGGAGGCCGAGCTCGTCCTCGCGCGCCCGGACATCGCGCTGCCCGAAGGACTGAGAGACAGGGCGATGCTCGAACTCCTCTACTCGACCGGTCTGCGCCGCGCGGAGCTCTCGCGACTCCTGGTCTTCGACGTCGACGCGACGAGGGGCACCGTCTTCGTGCGCGAGGGCAAGGGGCGCAAAGACAGAGTCGTCCCCGTCGGAGAACGCGCGCTGGCCTGGGCACTCAAGTACCTCGAGGACGCGCGGCCGAAGCTGGCGGGTGCGCATGACGAGGGCGTGTTGTTTCTGGGCGACGCCGGCGAAGGACTGCACGTCGACTACCTGACGCAGCGAGTGCGGCAGTACGTCGTGGCCGCGGGCCTCGAGAAGCCCGGCGCGTGTCACCTCTTCAGGCACTCGATGGCCACCGCCATGCTGGAGGGCGGCGCCGACGTGCGCTTCGTGCAGGAGATGCTCGGCCACGCGAGTCTCGAGACGACGCAGCTCTACACGCGCGTCACCGTCGAGAAGCTGCGCGCGGTGCACGCAGCGACGCACCCGGCCGCACGGCTTGTGCGCTCGACGCCGGCGACGACTCCCTCGGTCACCACCGACGAGCTGCTTGATGCGCTCGCCGCGGAGAACGACGAGGACTGAGGTGTCGCGACGTCGGGACGAAAGTGTCGCGACGTCGCGACACCGAGTCCGCTCGTGATCAGCACTGCGTCGGTCGCGCAGCGCGCGGCCGTGCAGCGTGATGCGCGAAGAGCGGCGCTCAAGCCGCGGGCCGCGACCGCGCTCACGCGCGGCGCACTTCAAGGGGAGCCCCCAGCGGGGGCGGACGGGAACTCCTGAGGCCGGCCCTTCGTCACTTTCGCTTTTCCACTTCGATGCACAGGGCGCGAGCGAAGCCGGGCGGGGGTCGCCGCCCGCTCGAAGCCCCCCAGGGGCCCCGCGCCGCGCGCCGGGAGGCGCTTGAAAGGCGTGGGGGGATGGGTTTTCCCCCTTTGGGTTTTCCTTGGATGGGGGGCGCCTCGGAAAGGGGGTTTCCAAAGGGGGAAAACCAAGGCGGGGGGCGAGAGGCGCGCCCTGTGCTCACTTCCTGCCGGCCGACTTGAATCCACTTTCCGGGAGGGCGGGGGCCAAGCGGCGCTCAAGCCGCGAGCACTCACTGTCCGCGAGCTGCACGTCGACGGCGCGGGTCGACGTGCTGCTCGCCCTCGTGCACCCGCGAAGCGAAGAGCGCGCCCAAGCGCGGGCGGACCAAGCGTCAGAGCGAAGCGGGCGTCACAGCGGAGCACGGGCCTCGTGCTTGCTCCCTCGTCACTCGCGCCACCTGGTGCAAGCGCGAGGACCGTGCGGAGCGGCCCGTTTTCCACTTCGCGTCTGCGCTCGACGTCGAGCACCGCGGTCGAGGTGCTGACTACCTTCCTCTTCGCCTTGAGCAACGGGCACGGCGAACGCTCGGGCCGCAGCGTCGCGGAGCTCGGCACCACTGCCCGCTCGAGCGAGAGCGGCGTACACTTCGGCCTCGATGCTCGCGCTCACCACCAACGTCACGCCGCCTCGCGCGCACGCGGGGCTGAAAACTCGCGTCAGGGCATCAACCTGCCTGCGCGCAACTCGCGTCGGGAAAATTCGTGCGCAACTCAGCAAGCGCACTCGGAAAATTGCGACGCGGCGACGAGGACTCGCGACAGGCTCAAGGAAGTACCTCTCTCCCGAGCCGCTGCTTCGCTCGCAGGGCTTCGTGATGAGTCGGCAATTGAATGGGAGGCAGGTGCCGACTTTCGCCTACGCCAGCAACAATCCGCTCCGGAACTTTGATTCGACCGGCTTGGCTGACGAGATGACGTCGTGCCAAGGCGGAGTGTGTGTGGAAATCGCTGGCGACGGCTTGGCGGAGAACGGTGCTGGTGGTCTGCGAGGACTCAATTGGGGCCCAAAGCACGGTCTCCCAAACCCAGCACCAGGTCCTGCGCCCGCGCCCACGCCTGCGCCAGCCCCTGCGCCGGGTGGTTTCTGGAACGCCGTCTGCAGAGTCCTTCCGTTCTTGGCTGCGAAAAAGATTCCGACTGCCAAGGATCGTCGGGAGCAGTGCATCGAGCAGTGCAAGGGCAATGATGAGGATGCAATGTTGGAGTGGTGCGACACATTGCCGAACATTACGGACGAGGATCGCGAACGCCGACGGCTTTGTCGCCAAGCTGCCCGCGAATCAGGACGCGGACAGATCCAAATGTGCATCGGCACCTGTTGGAGGACATTCGATTGGCCAAATCAGTGAGAAACCGCACGCAGAAG
>JAEUJS010000525.1 GCA_016792935.1 Archangium sp.
GTCGGGCCGCTTGCCCGCCACGCTGCCGACCGAGATCAGCGGCGAGGCCATCGGCGGCCGCGGAGTGATCGAGAGCTCCGCGCTCAACATCGGGAAGTTGCCCATGCCCGCGTCACGCGTGCCGCCACCGGGGTTGAAGACGCCGCCGTCGGCCGTGGTGCGCGCGCACTCGCCCTGCAGGTTGCACGCATAGGTGTTGGGGCACGTGTTCATGCCGCCAGGAATGCAGTTCTGCACCTTGCACACGTTGAGATCGCACACGCGGTTGAGTGCGCAGTCGTTGGGGCCCATGCAACTGCCGGCATCCGGCACGCCCGCGTCAGGCACCGCGACCACGGGAGGAGTTCCAGTCAACACGTCACCGTTCGCGTTGAGACCAGCGAGGAAATAGCGGCGCGGCGCAGTGCCCGAGTCGGGGATGGTGAAGTTGATCGAGCCCGGCATCGCGATGTCACGCTCGGTGCGGTTCTCGCCGACGCCATCGGTCTCGATGAGCAGCCAGCGCTCGACGTTGGCCACGCGATTCGCTTCCCACGCGAGCGCCACGGTGTCTTCGTTCGCCGCCGCGTAGAGCGTCAGGCCCGCTCCACCGTCGGTGACCGGCCTGGGGCCCGCGTCAGGCATGCCCGCGTCGAAGCCCGGCACCACGCCCGCGAAGAAGGCGTCCTTGCACGGCTGCGAGAGCGTGTTCAGCGACGCCGCGCACGAGTCGTACTGGAGCTTCCACGCGTCCTTCGCGATG
Organism: Archangium sp.; assembly: GCA_016792935.1. Taxonomy (GTDB): domain Bacteria; phylum Myxococcota; class Myxococcia; order Myxococcales; family Myxococcaceae; genus Archangium_A. Next base: position 743 of record JAEUJS010000525.1, read on the forward strand.
GCGAGGCAGGCGGGGATCTTCTCGAGACAGCCGAGCGAAGACTCGATGGCCTTCTGATCGGCCTCGCTGCACTTGGTGATGTTGGAAGTGCACGCCGAGCCCAGCAGCGGCGGGGCGAACTCGTTGCCGCAGTCGCCCACGAAGTTCTTCTGGGTCTGCGTGTTCTTGTCGCAGACGGTGGAGCCGCAGCCCGACAGGCCCGCCAGGACGACCAACGCTCCCAGGACGACACGCGCACGGTTCATCATGCGCGTCGCTCTAGCACGTGCTTCGGCGAATTCACCCGCCGGGCGTCACGCCGGTCACGATGGTCGTCAGGTCGAGACCGCCCGTGTACCCGTACGAGACGTACGCGTCGTAGCCGTGCACGGTGACGCCCGCTCCGGGCAACACCTGCTGGTTCGCCTGCGGGACGACGTCGATGGTGTGCGTCCCCGTGCCGACCGGCCAGTTCACGCCCTGGAACGGAGTGCCAGTGATGGTCGTGAAGCCCGTGACGAGCGCGCCGTCGACGCGCACCGACTGCACCTTGGTCGAGTCGATGGTGAGGCCGAGGTAGTTGTCGCGGTAACCGGTCGAGGCGAGCACGGTGTAGCGGCTGCGCCACTGCTCGATGGGCGGGAGGAGCACCATCGAGGGATCTCCCTGCTGCGGATCGGTGGGGAGGCCGGTGAGGTTGCCCTGCCCGGGGAAGAACTGGGCCACCGCGATGGGGTTGGTGGCCGACACCGTGAACCCACGTGTCGACTTGAATTCCACGAACGAGCCACCGGCCAGCACGCAGGTGTTCGACTGCAGGTTGCCGCTGGTGCAGTTGAGCGGGATCAAGACGTCGGCCGCCGCAGGAGGAGGCGTGATGGTCAACGTCGCGGTCGCGCCGGCGACGATCTTGAAGTGATCGGGCGGCGGGTTGGTCGAGAAGTTGTTGTTGTTGAGCCGCAGCGGGTGGCTGGGCAGGGCGACGAAGTTGCGGCCCCACGTGCTGAACGGGAAGACCTGCTCCTCGACGTGATCACACGCCGAGCGGCTCCACGGAATGTTGGCGCACGGGTTCGACGCGAAGATTGCGACCGGCTTGTCGGTGGTGACGATGGTGCCGGTGAGATCGTTCGCCTTGCGGCACCATGACGCGCCGCCGGTGAAGGTCTGGCAGTCGGGCGTGAGGTCGGCTCCGGCGGTGGCCGAGGCGAAGGCGAGGATCTCGTAGCTCTGCATCGTGTACACGACGGTCTGGCCGGGGTTCATCGCCGCGACCGCGGGGCCGGTCACCGAGGCCTTGGTCACCGCTGAGCTGCGCACGGTGACCTGCGTGTTGTCTTGCGTGGCGACGATGGTGAGCTGCGACGGACGCGGAATGGCGTTCGGCATGCCGCCCGGATCGTTGATGTGCGAGTGGCCCGGCGTGATGGCGACGTAGCTGTTGCCGAGAATGTGCGCGGGCAAGAGGAGTGAGGCGTCGTTGCTGAACGAGCCGTACTGGCAGCGCTTGCCGTTGGTGGTCTGCATGCACGTGCCGGCGGTCGAAAGATCGCCGAACAGCGTGCAGCCCAGCGAATCGAAGTCGGAGTACTCGTTGCAGTTGCAGTCACGCGAGCCCGACGCCGCGGTGCAGGTGCGGTTGGTCACCTTGACCGCGTCGATGGGGCTGAACTGGTACACGGTGATCGGCCGGTTCGACGAGAGACGGTACGCGTACCGCGCGCGGCCGGTGTTCGCGTCGCCGGTGAGCGTCGAGGCCGGGCTGATCGATTGCCACGGCACGGGGATCTTCACGAGGCCCCTGGTGACGGGATCGGTACGGCCCGGAACGGTGACGGTCTTGATGCGCACCGGCGCCGCGCCCTGGTAGCGCCACACCTCGACGTTCGCCGCGACCGCGGACTGGTTGGTCACCACGAAGACGAACTCGCTGTCGGCCGTGCCCTGGCCGCTCAGGGTGTTGCCCTTGAAGAGCGCGTCCACCGAGTTGTCGGTCACCGCCGCCCAGTACTCGCAGCCGAAGTAGCTGTTGGCGCGCACGGCCTCGGCGCACTCGTCGATGCACACGCCGTTCAAGCACTCCGACGTCGCGCCCATGCCGGGCAGCGAGGAGCAGGCCACGTTGCTGTACGCGCCCGTCGCGGAGCAGATCTGCTGCGTGCTGGCGTTGAGGCACCGCGTTGAGCCGGGCAGGCACATCGGCGGGCGGCACTGCGGCCCGTTCGCACCCTGCTCGCACACCTGCGTGACGCACTGACCGTCGAAGTTGTCGCCCGCGTTCACGTAGCCGGCCGACAAGTCCTCACGCGGCAGGCGCTGGCATTCCTCGAGCGTCTGCATGTTCGCGCTGCAGCGCTTCTGCCCGACGGTGCACTCCGCGCACTCGCCCGCGACGCAGGTTGCTCCCATCGCGCAAGTCACCTGGCGGAAGTCGGAGCCATCATCGAGGCAGATCTCGACCATCGTCCCGCCACCCGCGCACCGCGCCGCGCCCGGTCGGCAGCGCAGGCACTGTTCGTTCTGGCAGAAGCCCTCGGGCTGCACGCACTGCTCTGAGGTGATCCACGTGCCGCCCGCGTTGCAGCGCTCGACCGAGCCGTTGTCGCCCGCGCAGCGCACCGCGCCTTCAGTGCACGGAATGACGATGGGGCCCGCGTCGACCGGAGGCGGCTTGGGCTCGCAGGTGCCGAGGAGCAGGTTGCAGCGCTGACCGGTCGCGCAGTCGCCGTCGCGGTTGCAGACGAAGCGGCACTGGCCGTTCACGAGCTGCTCGTTGTCGCCACACACCGGGCCTGCATCACGCGGCGGAACGGTGCGGACTTTTTCGCAGCCCGAAAGGACCGCGAGGAACAGCGAGAACGACAGGAGGGCGGCACGCATGGCGGGCTCCTCTACCCCAAACCCGCTCGGCCGGGCAGGGGAAGGCTCGACTTGGCTCGACCAGGGGCGAGCCGAGAGGCTCGACCAGGGGCGAGCCGAGAAAGACGGCTTACTCGCCGAGGTTGTCGACGATCGAGGTGAAGTCGACGTCGTCGTCACCCTGCGCGGGAGGCAGCGCGGCGGCGCTCGCGGCCGGCATCACCACCGTGCGGTCTTCCTTTTCCACCCGCTTCTGCGGGGGAGCCGCGGTGATGGCGACGGCCGGACGCGCCGGAGCCGCACCAGGCTTGGCGACGGGAATGCCCGTCTTGCCCGTGCCGGGAGCGGACTGCACCGGAATGCCCGTGTTGCCGGTCTTGGGGACCGACGACGACTGCTGAGCCGCCGCCGCTGCCTTCTTCTGCAGCTCGACGGGGATGCTGTTGACCCGCGTGGCCATCTCTTCGTCTTCCCCGACGAAGGAGTTGGCGATGCTCGATGCAGCGGGGCGGGGAGGTGCCGCGGCAGCAGCGCGCGCAGCCGGAGCGGCCTGGATTCCCGACGGGCTGCTGGTGGCCGGCTTGTTCTTGTACCGGGCGAGCTCGAGCTCGACGACCTTGAGCTGCTTGCTCTTTTCCTGCACCGCTTCCTGCAGGCGCTTCACTTCCTGCGCCTTCACCTGCTCGCGGCGTTCGATCTCGGCCTTCTGCTTGGCGTGGAGATCTTCGATCTCCTTCAAGTGCTTCGCATCGAACGACTTCCGCTCGGTGGCGGCGGCGGCGAGCTTGGTGGCGGCGTCGTTGGCCTTGGCCTCGGCGGCGGAGATCTTCGCCTGCAGTTCCTTCTCGGCGCGCACCTTGGTGGCGTTGGTCTGTTCGGCGGCCTGCTCGAGCTCGGACACGCGACGCTGACGCTGCGCCAGCTGGCTCTGCGCTTCCTTGAGCCGCGTCTCCATCTCACCGAGCTTCTGCTGCATCTCGCCCTGCACCTGCGCGATGCGCTGCTCGGCGCGCTGGGCCTTCTGCGAGAGATCGTCGGTGGTCTTCTTTCCGGCGGCCTTTTCCTGCGCGATGGCGGCGTTCGCTTCCTGGATGCGCGCGTTGGCCTGCTGCACGGTGGTCTGCATCTGCGTGCGCACCTGATCGCGCTCGGCGGCGATGGTGTTCTGCGCCTCGTTCGCCCGGTTGAGCGCGTCGGTCTTCTGGACGATCTCCTTCTTGGCGGCCTCGAGATCGTGCGCGGTGGTCTGCAGCCGCTGCGAGAGATCGTCGGTCTTCTTCTTCGACTCGTCGAAGAGCGCCTTCAGCTTGGCCTCGAGGTTCTTGACCTGCTCGCCCTTCGCCGTCGCGTCGCGGGTCAGCGCGTCGGCCTGACGCGTCTTCTCCTGCTGCAGCGTGGTCAGCTTGCGGAGCGTGTCGGCGAGCTCCTTGCTCTTGGTGGCGAGATCGTTCTGGAGCAGCTCGTTGAGCCGCCCCGACTCGACCTTGTCGGCGTTGAGGCGATCGTCGAGCTGCTGCGCCTTGTCTTCGGCGTGCGCGAGCGCGGCGTTCAGCTTGGTGACGTCCTGCACGCGGGCGCCGAGCTCCTGCTTGGTCGCCTGCAGCTGCTCGCCGAGGTCTTCGCTCTGACCACGCGACTGCGCGAGCTCACCTTCGAGCGTGGCGACGCGGGCCTCGTAGTGCTTGGTGGTGTCGGCGTGCGCGCGCTTCTCGATGTCGAGTGACTTCAGCGCGTCGTCGAAGTTGG
>JAEUJS010000107.1 GCA_016792935.1 Archangium sp.
GGTCTTCGTGCCGGTGTTCAACGTCGATGGTCACGAGCGCTTCGCAGCGAACCAGCGGCCCAATCAGCGCGGGCCGGAAGAGATGGGCTGGCGCGTCACCTCGCAGAATCTGAACCTGAATCGCGACTACGCGAAGGCCGACGCGCCCGAGATGATCGCGATGCTGAACTTCATGCGGAAGTTCGACCCCATCCTCTTCGTCGATCTCCACGTCACCGACGGCGCGAAGTTCGAACACGACGTGTCCATCACCTTCGAGCCGCGGCGGCTCGGCCCCGAGTCACTCAAGCCGTGGGGGCGCACGATTCGCGCGAACGTGTTCCCGAAGCTCGAAGCGCAAGGTCACCTGCCAGTCGATTTCTACCCCTCGTTCGATGACAGCGACGATCCCGCGAGCGGCTTCTCGTCGGGCTGGCCGCCTCCGCGCTTCGGCACCGCGTACTGGGCGCTGCGGCATCGCTTCGGGTTGCTGGTCGAGACCCATTCCTGGCGGCCGTACGCGCATCGCGTGAAGACCATGTTCGACGTGTGCACCGCGTTGCTCGAGGAGACCGCGGCGCATGGTGCGGAGTGGATGGTCGCCGCGAAGCAGGCCGACGACGCCGCGAGCACATTGAGCGGCACGCCGGTGGTGCTCCTCTACGACTCGACGAAGAAGGCCGAGACCATCGACTTCCACGGTTACGCGTACACGCGCACCAGGTCCGACGTGAGCGGCAAGTTCTGGGTGCAGTACGACGAGAGCAAGCCGCAGCTCTGGAAGATCCCGCTGCGCGACGAGGTCGAGCCGGTCGTGACCATCGACGCGCCGAAGGCTGGCTATGTGCTCACCGCTCCGATGGCGCCGTTGATCGCGCCGCGGCTCACGGCGCACGGCCTCACCTTCACCACGCTGAAGAAGCCCGCACCGAAGACGGCCATCGAGAGCTTCCGTGGAACGGCAGTGTTCAAGACCGCTCCGTACGAAGGCCATCAACCAGCGACCATCACCGGATCGTGGAGCTCCGCGACGGAAGATCTCCCCGCCGGCTCGCTCTTCATTCCCATCGCGCAGCCGCGCGCAGAGCTCGTGATGCACCTCATGGAACCGACGCTCCCCGACTCGTTCGCCGCGTGGGGTTTCTTCAACGCGCACTTCGAGCAGAAGGAATACCTCGAGGACTACTTGAGCGAGGCGTTCGCGCGCGAGGCGCTGAAGGACCCGAAGGTGAAAGCGGAGTTCGACGCCAGACTCAAAGATCCCGAGTTCGCGAAAGATCCTGAACGGCGGCTGGCGTTCTTCGCCGCCAGACACCCGAGCGCAGATCCGAAGCTCGGCGTGTTGCCGGTGTACCGCGTGGCTACCCCGCCATCTTCGAACTGATGAAGAACTGGTAGTTCGCCTCGAGCCCGCCATCGACGTTGATGGTGGTGCCGTTCACGTACTGCGCGCCGGGCAGACAGCACCACTCGATGCACTCGGCGATCTGATCGGCCGTCGCGATGTAGCCGCTGGGCACCATGCCCTTCATCTGGCCGACCATTTTTTCCCACTGCACCTGGCCCACGTAGAAGCGCGAGGAATCGGTGTCGATGTACCCGGGGTTCACCGCGTTCACGCGAATGCCGTCGCTGGCCAATTCGCACGCGAGGTACTTCACGAGAATTTCCATCGCGCCCTTCATCGCGCCGAGCATTCCGTGGAAGGGCAGCGCGATGCGCGAGTCCATGCCCGACACCATCACGATGCGCGCGCCGCGGCCGGTCATCAGCGGCTGCGCGAGCTGGCAGCCGTAGAGGAAGCTCTTCACCGTCACGTTGAAGGTCTTGTCCATCTGGTGGAGCTTGGTGTCCATCAGCGGCGCGAAGCGCGTCGAGGCCGCGTTGGCAACGAACACGTCGAGGCCCCCGAAGTCGGTCTTGATGCGCTCGAAGACGGCTCCCAGCGACTCGGGCTCGAGCTGATCGGCGACCACCGTCACGCACTTGCGGCCGAGCGCCGTCACTTCGGCCTCGAGCGACTTCGCCGCGTCGGCATCGCGCCGGTACGTCGAGACGATGTCGTAGCCCTTCTTCGCCAGTCGCAGGCTGAGCGCGCGGCCCACGCCGCGGCTGCCACCGGTGATCAACGCCACGCCGCTCGAGTTGGTAGTGGTCATGGGGCGGCCAGTTAGTCCAGCCCGCCGCGGAAGTGTGAAAGAGTGAGCAGTCGAGATGACCCAGAAGCTCGATTGGCAGAAGTTGTTCGACGCCGCGGAGCAGGGCCGCAAGAACGCCTACGCGCCGTACTCGAAGTTCCAGGTCGGAGCCGCGTTCTTCGCCGACGACGGCACCATCGTCGTGGGCGGCAACGTCGAGAACGCGAGCTACGGGCTGACGGTCTGCGCCGAGCGCAACGCCATCAACGCCGCGGTGCTCGCGGGAAAGAAGCTGGCCGCCATCGCCATCGTGGTCGACTCGCGTGATCCGACTCCGCCGTGCGGCATGTGCCGTCAGGTGATCGCGGAGTTCGCCGGCGACGCCACGCCGATCGCCTCACGCACGGTGTCTGGAAAAGAAGCGCACTGGACGCTCGGCGAATTGCTGCCGCACGCCTTCAGGCGCTCATTCCTCTGATGCCGGGCTGACTCGGTGTGCCACCCGCGAGCGCGTCGAGCAACGACGAGAGACGATCGAAGTCGAGCGGCTTGGTGAGGTACGCGTCCATGCCGGCGTCGATGCAGATCTGATCGTCGCCCTTCATCGCGTTGGCGGTGAGCGCGATGATTGGCAGGCGTTGGTGTTTTTCCCCGGCCTCTCGCTGACGAATGCGACGTGTGGCCTCGAGGCCGTCGAGCACCGGCATCTGCATGTCCATCAGCACTACGTCGAACGGTTCCTTCGCGACCGCGTCGATGGCCAGCGCTCCGTCCGTGACGTGCACGACCTGGTGACCGAGGCGCTCGACGAGGCGCAGCGCGAGCCGGGCGTTGATGGCGTTGTCTTCGGCGAGCAGGACCTTGAGCTGGCGCAGCGGGCGCGTACGCGTTCGCTGCGGCGCCGGGCGTTCGCGGAGTGACGGGTCGAGGTGGGCAATGGCCGCACGCAGCTCGTTGATGGACACCGGGCGGGTGAGGGCACGCCCGAAGCCCGAGTCCTTGAGTTCCTGGCTGATGGGGCGCGAGGTGGTGCGGGTGAGCAGGATGCGCGGAATTTCGCGCAGCGTCTCTTCCTGCATCATCGCCTCGCCGAACTCGGTGCCGCGCGTGCTCTCGAGCTCTTGATCGACGACGAGCAGGTGCGGCGGCGTCTCGAGGAGAATGCGAATCGCGACGCGCGCGTCGGCGGCGCTCACCTCGTAGCCGAGCTGACTCAACATCGTCGCGGTCGAACGTCGCGCGCCGGGGTGGGCCGACACCACGAGGGCGCGCAACTGCGTCGGAGCGGCCACCAACGCTGGCGGGCCGGCGATCGGCTCGAGCGGAAGTGACACGTGGAAGGTGCTCCCGCGCCCGGGCTTGCTGTCGACGTGAATCATCCCGCCCATGGCCTTCACGAGCTCCAGGGTGATGGTCAGACCGAGCCCCGTGCCTCCGAAGCGGCGATTGGTGCTGCCGTCGGCCTGGGTGAAGGCTTCGAAGATGGCGTCGATGCGATCGGCCGGAATGCCGATGCCCGTGTCTTCCACCACCAGATGCAGCCCGTTGGCGCTGTTGCGCACGCGCACGCTCACCGTGCCCCGCTCGGTGAACTTCACGGCGTTGCCCACGAGGTTGGTGACGATCTGCCCGACGCGCACCGAGTCGCCGCGGTACTGCTCGGCGAGGAGCGGGTCGAAGTCGACGAGCAGCTCCAGCCCGCGGGCGTGCGCGCGGCTCGCCTGGTTGCGCGCGGCCTCGAAGATGGCGGTGTGGAGCGCGAAGGGCAGCTGCTCGAGCTCGAGGTGGCCTGACTCGATCTTCGAGATGTCGAGGATGTCGTTGACGATGGCGAGCAGGTTCTCGCCTGAGATCGCCACCGCCTCGAGGTACTCGCGCTGCTCGACCGAGAGCGAGGTCTCGAGCGCCAGCTTGGTCATGCCGAGGATGCCGTTGAGCGGGGTGCGGATCTCGTGGCTGGTGTTGGCGAGGAACTGCGACTTCACGCGCGACGCCGCGAGCGCGGCTTCCCGGGCCACGTACTGATCGGTGACGTCCTGCAATGCGCCGTAGGTGCGAGTCGCGCGACCGTCGCGCATCTCCGCCGTCGCCTGGTGACGGCACCACCGCCGCCTTCCGGTGGCGGTGATCACCTCGAGCTCGAGATCGTACGGAGTGCCGAACTCGAGCGAGGCCGTGATGTGGCGCCGCAGCGTCACCGCGTCTTCCGGAGTGTAGAACTCGTCGACCACGCCGAGGTGCGGCACGAAGTCGAGCGGCACTTCGTAGATGCGCTTGACCTCGTCGCTCCAGGTGATGGTCTGGGTCGTCACGTCGAACGACCACGCGCCGATGTGCGCCATCGCGCCGGCCTGGCGCAGGTGCTCCTGGCTGTTGAGGAGGCGCTGCGAGGTTTCCTGCAGCTCGGTGACGTCGGTGGCTGCGCAATAGAAGCGGCCGTCGTCGATGGCCGCCGTCCACGAGACCCAGCGCCACTGTCCATCGCGCGCACGCACGCGAGACACCGCGCCGGCGGCCTGGCCGCGCTCGATGCGCTCGGTCAACACGCGCGCCGCAGCCACTGCGTCGTCAGGGTGGATGAGCCCCGTGATGTTCACCCCGACGATCTCATGACGCTCGTACCCGAGCTGCCGCGTCCACGAGGGAGAGGCCTCTTCGATCACTCCGTCGGCGCCACACACCGCGGCCAGCGTGTCGGACATCGAGAACAGCTGCTCGTAGCGGGTGGCCCGTCGCAGCGCGCGCTCGCGTTCGAGCTGCGAGCTCACCTCGACCGTCACGTCACGGGTCACGCCGCGCACGCGCACCGGCACGCCGTCGGCGTCGCGCACCAACTCGGCGAGCGTGCGCGTCCAGATCTTCCGGCCGTCGAGCGCGTTGATTTGCGATTGCCACGCCATGGTGGTGCCGGTGGCGAGCAGATCGCGCAGGTGCCGTTCTTGAATGAAGCGATCGTCCGTCTCCATGATCGCGGTGGACTCGTCGATCGACTGCGTGAGCGCTTCGAAGGGGCCACCGTACAGGCTGTGCAGCTCGCGCGACCACGTCACCTCGAGGTTGTGGAGCGCCAGCTCCCACGTGCCCATGCTCGCCAGGCGCAGCGCGTCTTCGAGTGACTTGCGGTGCTCGGCGAGGCGGCGCTGGTGGCCGAGGCGCTCGAGGGCGACGCTGATCATGATCGCCAGCTGCGTCGCGGTGACGCGCTCTTCGGCGTCGAGCGTGTGCGCGGCCTTCGAGAGCGCGAGCAACATGCCATGCGTGCCCGCTCCGGAGTCGAGCGGCACGGCGTGCGCATGCGTGTAGCCCCACGAGCACAACATCTGATCGATGTGATCGCCGCGAGGCTCGAGCACGACGTCGAGCTCCGTCAGCTCGCGGGTGAGCAGGGGCCCGAAACGCGTCTGCGACCAGTCGTTGAGCGCCCAGCTCAGCTCTCGAGAAGGGCAACGGAGCACCCAGCCGTTGGGCTCGTGCAACAGCAGCGCGCCGTCATCGACCTTGAGCAGCGCAGCGATCGCCGAGCTGCCGAGTCGCTCGACCTCGCGATCGTCTCGCGCGTGCAAGAGCCAGGTGACGAGCTCGGACAAGTCGAGCGCGCGCGACGCCATCGACTGCACTTCGTTGAAGCGTTCCTCGGCTTGCGCGGTGTCACGACGCTGCGCGAGCGCCCAGGCGAGCAGGGGCGCGACCTGAGCCAACTGCTGTGGATCGGGCGCGACCGGGCTCTTCAACACGCCCAGCGTCGCGCCTTCCCAGGACAAGTCCGCGCACCACTGGGTCGAATCCACCACGGCAGGTGTCTGCTGACCCGGTGGTAGCAGCTCGCACTCCAGGCGCTCCAACCTCAGAAATACGCGGACCCGTTCGAGTGCCTCACCCCAGCGCTCGGGACGGGACAGCAGCTGACAGAGGACAGTGAGCTCGGACGGCCCCACGGCCGACAGTGTCGCAAGGTATGGGCCATCAGGTCATGCGCTGCGGCGAAACCACGGGATCAATTTCGATACCCGGCGCTGGTGTTCGGCGAAGCCCGGCCGACGTTCGAGCGACCGCTTTTCCGCGAGCGGGATCGACGCGAAATTGAAGAGCGCGATCATCGCGACGACGCCGCTTGCCGACCACCACGGCGCTCCTGCGGCGACGCCGAACAGCCACAGGCCGAACCAGAAGCTGATCTCTCCGAAGTAGTTCGGGTGGCGAGAGACCGACCACAAACCGACCTCGCAGATCTCTTTGGCCTTCGAAGCGCGGAAATTGCGCAACTGCTCATCGGCGACAGCTTCGATCACGATCGCGCCGAGCGTGACGAGGGCGGCCACGATGTCGAGCCACGAGAAGCCCGCGCGCGCTTCGATCAAGACGGCATGCAGCGGGAGCACGCCGAGGAACACGCACACCGTCGGGAAGAAGTGCAGCCCGAAGAAGCTGACCACCCAGTAGAGCTTGCCGCTGCTCTTGCGGAGATCGACGTAGCGCCAATCTTCGTGGCCGAGGCCGGTCCACCCACGCGCCCAGTTGAAGGTCAGCCGCGCGCCGTAGAGCGAGACGAGCCCCAGCACCAACCACTGGCGCAGCGTGAGCGAATCTCCGGGGAGCAGCGCGAGCCACCACGCGATGGTGACGGGCGCGAGGCTCCAATACGCGTCGTAGAAGCTCGAGTTGTCGAAGGCGCGTGAGAAGGCGAAGACGACGATGGTCGCTCCGAGGTCGGCGACGGCGACGATCACGAGGGGATGAAAGGCGCCCTTCATCGCTCCGGCGATGGCGCCCGCGGCGACGTGCGCGATGACGTACGCGAACCCCACCAGCGCGAACGCGAAGGAGACAGACCGGCTGGATGACGGGGAAGTCGTGCTGCTCATGCGGCGGGAACCCGGGTTTGGTGCTACCACGCTTTTCACCGATGTCCGCAGAAGCCGTCCCTCCGTGGGTGTTGATCTCCGTGTTGTTCAGCAGCTTCCCGCTGGAAGACGCGTTGGCGCTCGCCCTGCACCAGGTGGCGCTCGATCTCTACCGGCGCAACGACGGCGTGGGCCTCATCGATCACGGGCTCGCGCACGGTCAGGTGAAGAACGCGCACAAAGAAGCAGCGCTGGGCACCATCACCGGTCCGGTCTTCGAAGCTGAGCTCGAGACCGAGCGCGGCAAGGGCCAGGTGCATTTCATTCTCACGCGCCAGGGGCTCGACCTGTTGGCGGCGCGCGTGGCGGGTGCGCCTTTGCCCGAGCTCAGAAACTAGGAACCAGGGAACATGAAAATGAACGTGCTGTTGCTGGAAGGAATCCACGCGGTCGCTGAGCAGGCACTCACCGCGGCCGGTCACACCGTGCGTCGCGTCGCCGGAGCGCTCAAAGAAGACGAGCTCATCGCGCAGCTCGATGGCGTGCAGGTGCTCGGCATTCGCAGCAAGACCAACGTGACCAGGAAGGTGCTCGACGCTTCGGCGGCGCGCGGCCTGTTGTCGGTCGGAGCGTTCTGCATCGGCACCAATCAGATCGCGTTGGACGTGGCGATGAAGCGCGGCGTGGCGGTGTTCAACGCGCCGTTCTCGAACACGCGCTCGGTGGCGGAATTGGTGATCGCCGAGATCATCACGCTCAGCCGTGAGCTCGGTGATCGCAACATCGAGATGCACACCGGCGCGTGGAAGAAGACGGCCACCGGCTCGCGGGAAGTGCGCGGCAAGACGCTGGGCGTCGTCGGCTACGGCCACATCGGCACGCAGGTCGGAATCCTCGCCGAGTTCTTCGGCATGAAGGTGTTGTTCTACGACGTGGCGGCGAAGCTGCCGCTCGGCAACACGCAGGTCGTGCCGCATCTCGAGACGCTCCTCGAGCAGAGCGACTTCGTGACGCTGCACGTGCCGGAGACGAATCAGACACGCAACATGATCGGCGCTGCGCAGATCGCGAAGATGAAGAAGGGCGCGTGCCTCATCAACAACGCGCGCGGCACGGTGGTCGATCTCGAGGCGCTCGCCGATGCGATCAAGCGCGGGCATCTCCACGGAGCGGCCGTCGACGTGTACCCCGACGAGCCCGAGAGCTCGGACACGAAGGGCTTCAAGACGCCGCTGCAGAACCTGCACAACGTGGTGCTGACGCCGCACATCGGTGGCTCGACGCTCGAGGCGCAGGAGAACATCG
>JAEUJS010000119.1 GCA_016792935.1 Archangium sp.
GCATCGAGGATGGCGAGAAGGACGTCATGCGAGCGCTCCTCGACTGCAAGGTCGCGGTGAACGAGATCCTCGAGATCGGCCCCAAGCTGAAGACGGGCAAGCTCCGCGTGCGCGAGGTGTTCAAGGACGCGCCGGAAGAGCCGCAGCGTGAAGAGGAAGAGGAGAGCGAGTTCGAGCCCGAGGCCGCCGAAGGTGATGACGGCGCCAAGGAAATCCAGCTCAACGCGGCTGAACTGAACCGCATCGAGAACCTCTGCAAGCAGCTCGAGAAGCTCAAGAAGACCTACAAAGAGGTCGAGGACACCACCGAAGATCTCAACGGCCGCAAGAAGCTGTCGGAAGTGAAGAAGAAGGAGCTCCGCCAGGAAGACAAGGAGCTCCGCGACAAGCTGATGGAGCAGGTCGAGGAGATGCGGCTGTCCAAGAAGGCCGTCGAGCGCGTCGTGCAGTACGTGAAGGCGATGATCGACACCGTCGATCGCGCGGAAGAAGATCTTCGCTACCTCGAGCGCCAGTACGGCATTCCGCTCAACGATCTGAAGGTGGGCCTCAAGGAAGCGGTCGGCAACCCGCCCGCGGCCAAGCGCCTGCAGCGCCGGTTGAACATCACGGAAGAGCACATGGAGACGCTCGACCGTGACGTGCGCACCGCGCTCCGTCGCATCAAGAAGGTCGAAGAAGACGCGGGCATGGAGATCGACGTGCTTCGCAAGAAGTACGAGGCGATCTCAATCGGCGAGCGTCGCGCGGAGAACGCGAAGAACGAGCTCGTCACCGCCAACCTGCGCCTCGTGGTGTCGATCGCCAAGAAGTACACCAACCGCGGCCTGCAGTTCCTCGACCTGATCCAGGAAGGCAACATCGGCCTCATGAAGGCCGTGGACAAGTTCGAGTACAAGCGCGGCTACAAGTTCTCGACCTACGCCACGTGGTGGATCCGTCAGGCCATCACCCGCGCGATCGCCGATCAGGCCCGCACCATCCGCATTCCGGTGCACATGATCGAGACGATCAACAAGCTGATCCGCACGTCTCGGTACCTCGTGCAGGAGATTGGCCGCGAGCCGACTCCGGAAGAGATCGCCGAGAAGATGGAGCTGCCGCTCGACAAGGTCCGCAAGGTCTTGAAGATCGCCAAGGAGCCCATCTCGCTCGAGACGCCCATCGGTGAGGAAGAAGACTCTCACCTGGGCGACTTCATCGAAGACAAGGCGCACGTGAAGCCCGACGAGGCGGTCATCAACATGAACCTCGCCGAGCAGACCCGCAAGGTGCTCGCCACGCTCACGCCGCGCGAAGAGAAGGTGCTCCGCATGCGCTTCGGCATCGGCGAGAAGTCCGACCACACGTTGGAAGAAGTCGGTCAGGACTTCGAGGTGACCCGCGAGCGCATTCGTCAGATCGAGGCGAAGGCGCTGCGCAAGCTGCGTCACCCGTCGCGCAGCAAGCGCCTGCGTTCGTTCGTCGAAGGTCAGTAGAAATCCAGTCTCAGGGCCGGAGGGGGAGTTCCGTCATGAAGTCGATTCTGTTGGCGGCGGCGTGCTTCGTCGCGCTGCCTGCGTTTGCGTACTCGTCGGGCGCGGGTGCGTGTGACTACCCGAACCCGGTCGCGATGAGCCCGAGCCAGAACGGCACCGGCCAGTTCCGCGTGACGACGCCGGCCACTGGCTACGTGCCCGGCATGCCGATCACCCTCACCGTCGACAACGCGACGGGCACGCTGCCGTTCCGCGGCGTGTTGCTCCAGGCCGTCTCCGGGAATCCGGGAACGCCGGGCACCAACATCGTCGGCACGTTCAGCAACCTGCCGGCCGAGACGCAGTACGCGTTGGCGTGCGGCAACACCCAGGGCGCCATCACCCACATCTCATCGACCAACAAGCAGTCGCTGCAGGTGACGTGGACGCCGCCGATGGGCCAGACCGGCCCGGTGACCTTCCACCTCGTTGCGGTCGTCTCGCGGCTCGAGTGGTACGGCCAGCAGACCTTGATCACGCTCACCCTCAACCCGAGTCCAGGCACGGGCGGTGGTGGCGGCAACACCGGCGGCGGTGGCAACACCGGCGGCGGCGCGGCGACGGGCGGTGGTGGAGCGACCGGCGGCGGCGCAGCCACGGGTGGTGGCGGCAACACGGGCGGCGGCGCGGGTACTGGCGGCGGTGCGGCGACCGGCGGCGGTGCGGCGACCGGCGGTGGTGCGGCGACTGGCGGGGGTGCGGCGACCGGTGGCGGTGGGGCGACTGGTGGCGGAGCGGCGACCGGTGGCGGCGCAGCGACCGGCGGTGGTGCAGCAACCGGCGGCGGCGCGGCGACAGGTGGTGGTGCAGCGACC
Source organism: Archangium sp. (assembly GCA_016792935.1). Taxonomy (GTDB): domain Bacteria; phylum Myxococcota; class Myxococcia; order Myxococcales; family Myxococcaceae; genus Archangium_A. The sequence continues at coordinate 2,333 of JAEUJS010000119.1, forward strand.
GGCGGTGGAACTGGCGGCGGGGCGACCGGCGGTGGAACGGGCGGCGGCGCGACTGGCGGGGGCACCGGCGGCGGTGCGACTGCGACTGGTGGCGGTGCAGCGACCGGCGGTGGCGCTGGTGGCGGCTCGAACATGCAGGGCGGCTGCGGCTGCAACGCAGCGGCTCCGCTCGAGTTGATCGCGCTGGCGATGCTCGCGTTCGTGCGTCGTCGTCGCTGAACGGTCGGCGCTGTCCCGATTTCGAAGCGGCGCCGGCTCGTTGGTCGGCGCCGTTTTCTTTTGGGCGTTGAGCGCGCGTAGAACTCCGGACGCGGAAGGGCGACAGCTCTCTTCCGTCCTCAGCGAACGGCGATGATCTGAGGGTGCGCGCGGGTGCGGCGCCTCGTCACCGGATTCGTCGAGCCGTCGCGACTACTTCTTCGGGGGCGGCTGCTGCACCTGCGCCTTGAACGTGGCGTGACAGGCAACACAGGTGCTGACGAGCTGCTGGTACGCCGCGAGTGAGGCCTGCGCGTCACTCGCCTTCCCTGCGTCGCTGAGCGTCTGCGCGTTCTTCTTCAGCTCGTCCTGCAGCTCGAAGAAGCGCTCCGGCAGCTGCGAGGCCGGGCCCATGTTGCGATCGAGGCGCGGAGCGTTCGCCACGCCCTGCGCGAGCCGCTGCACCTCGGCCATGTTGATCACCGCGACGGCGATCGACAGGTCGCGCATGTCCTTGATGTGCAGCTTCATCTTGGTCTTGAGGAAAACACGGTTGTCCGCAGAGAGCTCCGCGGGCTCGAGCTGCTTCGCCGCGTCCTTGGTCGCCTTGTCGGGGAAGATCGAGTTCTGCGCGAGAGCGGGAACTGCCAACAGGATTGTCAGGAGGAGGGTTCGCATGTGCGCATGAAGTGCACCTCGCGTGCCCAGCGGTTCCCGAGAGAGGCGCGCAGAGCGTTCGCGCAAGGCTTGCGCGCCGCCTGAGGCGTGCGCAGAAATCGCGCCGTGGCCGCACGACGCAAGCCGAAGCCCGCACCAACGCCGAAGGTCCCACCGCCACCGAGCCCCGAAGAGCTCCTCTTCGAGCATGTGAACAGCCAGCGATGGACTGCAGTGCGAGACGCCGACCTCGAACTGCTCGCCGTCGTGCTCGACCGGCTCGCGACGTCGCGGCTGGTGGGCCATCAGTTCCTGCGCGCTGCGCTCGAGCGACCGATGCAACGCGAGCAGTGGCTGGAAGCGATCGATGCCCTCACGCACCTCGCCGATGCGCGCAGCGAGCGGTACCGCGTCGTCGCCCGGATGCCGCGCGCCGTGCAGGCGATTCAGGGCATCGCGGGTCTCGGACTGTGGCTGCCGGATCCCTGGCTCTCGGTGTTGATCGTCGACGCATCAGAGGCCTCGCTCGACGCGCTCGTCCCGCAAGTCGCCCTCGCGCATCAGGCCGGAGACGAGCGCCTCGATCAGCTCGCCGATCTCCTCGTGAAGGTCGGGACGTCGCCGAACCTCGACGTGTTGCGATCGCGCGTGCAGCAACATCGCGAAGAACGATCGGCGCGGCTCTTCGGTGAGCTCGCCAGGAGCTTCGGGCTGAAGCCCACCACACCGATCTCGTTCACCATCGAGCTCGAGAGTTCGACGTTCGAGAAGAACTCGCTGCTGGCTCGCATCGAAGCCAATTCGATGAACGGATCTCCGCTCGCGGTGCAGCTCGAGCTCAGTCCGCGAGGGAGGGCGCGTGTGCTCCCGGTCGGTCGCATCGAGCCGAAGGATCTTCCAGCGAAGTTGGCCGAGGTCGCGAAGGAGTACGGCGTCACGTGGAGCCGCTCCGCCTCGACCGCGGGAAAGCGCAGCGAAGGCGTCACGGAGTCCGGACTCCTGAGGTGGCTGCTCCCGGCGCGTTGAGTCGAGCGCACTGTCAACGAAGAGCCAAGTGCGCGGACCAACCGACACCACTTCGACTTCGAAGCCCTCGCGCTGATGTCGTTCTGCCCCTCACCCCAACCCTCTCCCGCGGGCGGGAGAGAGTCCGCGCGCGCGCTCAGCGGATCGGGGCGGCGGAGACGGCTTCTCCAGTCCCCTGAGCGCTCGCCACGGGTGCCGAGCGCGGGCGCGACGCGACGAGGCGCTGGCAGCGCGCGAGCACCTGATCGGCCAACTTCTTCGCCGCGTCCTTCACCATGTCGCGGTGCATCTGCTCAGTCGTCGCAACGACCGCAGGCGGAGGCGCCATCACGTCCTTCCGAACGCGCTCGTGAATCGTGAAGAGAATGGTGCCGGTCTTCACGTCGAAGAGCGTCGCCTCGAGCACTCCCGCGGAATCGACGGTGGTGCCGGGCAGAAACAGCGCGCCGATCAACGTCACGAAGCCGGCCGCGAAGCCGTTGGCGCGCGTCACGTCGGCGAAGCGGTGCCGGTACAGCAACACGTATTCGGTGCGGTACCGCGCCGCGAGCTCACGCAGACCCGCGGTGCCGGTGGTCGCCGGCCACTCGGTGGAGATCTCGCTGGCGAGCTCGAACAAGCCGCTCCCGTCGAGCGCGTCGGTGAGCGTGGCGGGCGCGGACTCGACCGGAATCGCATCGTCGATCGCATACGCGCTGCGCACGGGCACCACGCCAATGCGCGCGTTCTCTTCGAGGAACACCGGCGCCTCGAGGATCTGGCGCAGCTCGGCCTCTCCGACCGCCATGCGATCGCGCACGAAGTGGTTCTCGACGAGCACGGGCGGCGCCTGCACCGCTCCGAGGGCGAGCGGCTCGAGGCTGGGCATCGAGGCGTGACGAGCAGAGGCACAACCGACGAAGAGCGAGAGTGAAGCGATCAGCAGGATGCGGGGCATGGACTTCCTCCTTGAGTGAGTAGCGCGACGATGCGACGACTCGGCCGGTCTCGACGGCACACACGCCCCACCCTTTCTTCATCTTTTCTTCATGAAGCAGACGACGCTGAGTCCCTGGCTTTCGGCCGTGCGACGCGCGGTGAAGGGCATCCCCCGCGGGGAGACGGCGAGCTACGCGCAGGTGGCGATGATGGCCGGCAAGCCCGGAGCCGCGCGCGCGGTGGTGCGGGCGCTCCATTCGCTCGATGACATTCCGTGGTGGCGGGTCATTCGCAGCGACCGGACCATCGCGCCCCAGATGGCAGGGAAGCAGCGCCCCAAATTGGTGGCCGAGGGCGTCGTCGTGAAGGGCCGCAGGATTCAACGCGCGCCTTGACACCCCGCATCTGAATTCTTATCCGTGCGCCCGCATGCCGAGCTCGATGATTCGAATCGAGGGGCTGACGAAGCGCTACGGGATGACCGAAGCGCTCAAAGGTCTCTCTTTTGAAGTGCCGCGCGGTCAGGTGGTCGGTTTTCTCGGCCCCAACGGTGCGGGCAAATCAACCACCATGCGCATTCTCGCGGGGTACCTCACGCCCACCGCGGGCAAGGCGTTCGTCGGAGACGTCGACGTCAGCGCGGACCCCGTCCGTGCGCGTGCGATGATCGGGTACCTCCCCGAGAACAACCCGCTCTACGAAGAGATGATGGTGTTCGACTTCCTGCACTTCATCGCTGAGGTGCGGAAGATCGATCCTGCGCAACGTGACGCGCGCATCAAGAGCGCGGCCGAGCGCTGCGGCTTGAAGGACGTGATCGGCAAGGACATCGGCCAGCTCAGCAAGGGCTACCGGCAACGCGTCGGCCTCGCGCAGGCGATCCTCCACGATCCCGATCTGCTCATTCTCGACGAGCCGACGTCGGGCCTCGACCCCAACCAGATCGTCGAGATCCGCGAGCTGATCAAAGACCTCGGCAAGGAGAAGACGGTCATCCTCTCGACGCACGTGCTCTCGGAAGTGCAGAGCACCTGCTCGCGCGTGTTGATCATCAACGGCGGCAAGTTGGTCGCGGACGACTCTCCGGAAAACCTGCCGGCCAGCGGAGGCGAAGGCGCGATTCACCTCGTGCTCGGCAGTCGCTCGGGCGCGGCGATCGATTCGGCGGCGGCGTCGGGCGTGCTCAAGAGCGTCGCCGGCGTCACCGGAGTGGATGTCGTCGAAGGCGAAGGCCACGGCACGGTCGGCTTCAAGCTGCGCTTCGGCGTCGAAGATCCGCGCCGGGCGTTGTTCGAGGTGGTGGTGAAGAACGACTGGGTGATCCTCGAGGTGCGTCGCACGCAGGTCAGCCTCGAAGACACCTTCCGCAAGCTCACCGGCGACAAGAAGGCGGCCTGACATGAACACCACCCTCGCCATCGCCAAGCGGGAGTTCCGGACGTTCTTCGCGTCTCCCATCGCGTACATCGTGCTCGCGGTGTTCCTCTCGCTGTCGGGGTGGCTCTTCTTCGGGCCGCTCTTCCTCGCGGGTCAGGCATCGCTGCGCGGCTTCTTCGGCCTCGTGCCGCTGCTGTTCGTCTTCATCGTGCCCGCCATCACCATGCGCGCGCTCGCGGAGGAGCGGAAGAGCGGCACCATCGAGCTGCTCCTCACCTTCCCCATCGAAGACTGGGAGATCGTCGCCGGAAAATTCCTGGCCTCGTTGGGGATGATCGCAGTCGGCCTGCTCTTCACGCTGCCGTACAGCATCAGCGTGGCAGCGCTCACGGGACCTGGACCGGCCTTCGATTGGGGCGCGGCGTTCTCGGGCTACCTGGGGCTCTTGCTCGTCGCGGCCAGCTTCATCGCGCTCGGGCTGTGGGGCAGCGCGGCGAGCCGCAATCAGATCGTCGGCTTCATCATCGGGCTGGTGCTCTGCATCTTCTTCGCGTTCATCGACAACTTCGCGCTGCTGCTCCCGGAGCGACTGGCGCGCATCGTGGAGTACGTGTCGGTGGACTTCCATTTTCAGAACATCGCGCGCGGGGTGATCGATACGCGTGATCTGATCTTCTACGCCACGCTGATCGCCATCGGGCTGACGCTGACCACGAGCACGTTGTCCTCAGCGCGAAAGTGAAAGGAGCGCCATCAAGATGAAGACCGACAAGACGATCTTCGCGCTCGCCGTCATCGGGAGCCTGCTGCTGGCCAACCTCGTCGGGTTGCGCGCGTTCAAGCGCTTCGATCTCACGAGCGACAAGGCGTTCACCCTGTCCGCCGCGACGAAGGAGACGATGGCCGCGCTCGAGGAGCCGGTCACCATCACCGCGTACTTCACCGAGAACCTCCCGCCGCCGTACGCGAGCAACGCGGCCTACGTGCGCGATCTGCTCGAGGAATACCGCGCCGCTTCGAAGGGCAAGGTGGGCTTCGAGTTCATCGACCCTGCTGAGAAGGAGACCGACGCCGACAAGGAGACCAAGCGCGAGGTGAAGCGCGACGTCTTCGGCCGCCAGTTCCGTGAGCCGACGGCGATCGAGAAGGAGCTCGCGCAGACCGGCGTTCAGCCCGTCGAGATCCGCGTCTTCCAGGACGATCAGCAGCAGACCAAGCGCGCGTACATGGGCCTGGTCATCAAATACAACGAGAAGAAGGAAGTGATCCCCGTGGTGAAGGGACTCGAGGGGCTCGAGTACGACCTCACCTCGCTGATCAGAAAGATGACGCGCATTCGCATGCCGGTGATCGGCATCTTGCAGGGGCACGGCGAGCCCTCTCCGCAGGAAAAGCTGCGCTTCCTCACCTCGTCGCTCTCGCAGACGTACGAGTTGAAGCCCGTCACGCTCGAGCAGGGCAAAGATCGGTTCGACACCTCGCTCGACGCGATCCTCGTGTTGGGTCCCAAGACGCCGCTCAGCCCGGTGGAGGTGAAGGCGCTCGATCAGTTCCTGATGGAAGGAAAGTCGGTCGCGCTGTTCCTCGACGCGGTGCAGGTGGACATGCAGAAGGGCGCTCAAGCGCAAGACGTCACCCACGGCCTCGGAGAGCTGATCAGCGCCTACGGCGTGACGCTCGGAGATCGTCTCATCGCAGACGTGTCGTCAGCCAACATCAACGTCACCGAGCAGCGCGGCTTCATGATGATCCAGATGCCGGTGCCCTACCCGTTCCTGCCCGTGGTGAAGCACCTCGAGGGCGACAGCGCGGTCAGCAAGGGCTTGAGCAACGTGCTCTTCCCGTTCGCGACCGAGGTCTCGGTGAAGCCCATCGACGGCTCGCAGGGCGTGGTGCTCGCGCGCTCGTCGCAGAAGAGCTGGCTCGAGAACAAACCGTTCAACGTCGACCCGCGTCGTGAGTGGCGCAACGAGAACCCGGTGTTCGGCGGCCCGTACCCGCTGATGGTGCAGGTGAGCGGCAAGCTGAAGAGCAAGTTCGCCTCGGAGGCCGTGATGTCGGGAGTGCCCGGGGCAAGCCCCGTGCTCGGCGAAAGCAAGACCGACGCGCGGCTGATCGTCGCGGGCACATCCACCGTGGTGCAGGACGACTTCGTCGGCCAGAGCGCGGCGAACCAGGCGCTGGTGCTCAACATCGCCGACTGGCTGGTGCTCGACTCGGCGATGCTCGCCATGCGCTCGCGTGGCATGCAGATGGCGACGCTGAAGAGCGATCTGTCCGACACCACGCGCACCGCGGTGAAGGTCGGCAACGCGCTGGGCTTGCCGGTGTTGCTCGCGTTGATCGGCGTGGTGCTGTGGCTGATGCGTGAAGCGCGCCGCAAGACCATCAAGCTGGGAGCGGGATCATGAGCCGCAACACCCTCATCGCGCTCGGCGTCTTCGTGCTGCTCGGCGTGGCGTGGTTCGCGACGCGTGAGCCCGAGGTCTCGGTGGGCATGCACAAGTTCGAGCTCGCTCCACTCGGTGTCGATGCGGTCACCAACATCGAGTTCACCGGCGTGTCGTTCAGCAAGGACAACGGCACGTGGATGGTGGCGGCCACGGCCACCCCGGGGAAGAAGTACGTCGCCGATGAGAACCAGGTGAAGGCGCTCGTGCAGGCCGTCGCCGATCTCAAGGCGCCCGACTTCGTCACCGAGCGCACCGAGAAGCACGCCGAGCTGGAGGTCGACTCCGCGAAGGGCGTGACGCTCAAGTCCGGTCCCTCGCGCGATCTCATTCTCGGCAAGGCGTCGAAGAACGGCGGCGTCTACGTGCGCAAGGCCGGGAGCAACGACGTGTACGTCAGCAACGGTCCGCTCGGCTCGTTCGCGAAGAAGCCGCTCAACGACTGGCGCAAGAAGTCGGTCGCCACGCTCAGGCTGGAGGACGTGAAGAAGGTCACCATCGGAACGCTGACGATCAGCACCGACGACGGAAACGTGTGGAAGGCCGAAGCAGGTTTCCCCGAAGGGTTCCGCTTCGATCCCGCCGCGGCGCGACGCTTCGCGGGCCTGGTGACCAACCTCAACGCTGACGGCTTCACGGAAGAGGCCGTCGCCACCACCGAGGCGTTGCTCACCGCCGAAGCGAAGGACGGCAAGAAGGCGGTGCTCAGCCTCGGCGCGAAACAGCCCGACGGTCTGCGCCCGCTGCGCGTCGAAGGCGACCCGCAGACGTATCTCGTCTCGACGTGGGTCGGAGATCAGTTCACCACCGGGCTCGAGCTGTTCCGCGATTTGCGTGTGGCTCCGTTCGATCCCTCGAAGGCGACGAAGCTCACGATCACCAGCGGTGGCAAGAAGCTCGTCGTCGCCACGCGCGACCTGAAGGAGAACGCGTGGAAGTTGGTGGAGCCCAAGACGCCCCCGGCCGGACTGGATCTCGATCTCAACCAGGTGCAGGGCTTCGTCAGCCGGCTCTCGGCACAGCGCGCGATCAAGCTCGCTCCTGAAGGCAGCGACGTGAAGAGCGCCGCGGCCTCGTTCGAGGTGATCGCCGATGACGGGAAGTTGTTCACCGTCTCGTACGCCGCTCCGGGCACCGCGACGCCGCAGGAGACCTTCGCGCGTGCGACGGATGGCCGGGTGTACGTGACGTCGTCGGCGGAAAAGGCGCAGCTCGAGAAGGGCGTGGAGAACTTCAAGCGCCTCCCACCTCCGCCGCAGAACATGGGGCAGATGCAGGGACTCGATCAGCTGCCTCCTGAAATTCGCGCGCAGATCGAAGCGCAGCTGCGTGCACAGCAGATGGGTCAGGGCCCGCAGGGCCCATGAGCGCGCAGCTCGTTGCGCACTTCAGTTACCTCGTCGATGGCGCGCATCGCGCGCTGCTCAGCGGGTGACTCGAAGGGAATCGTGCATCTCAGGCGCGAGGCGCCGTTCCCTGCTCCCGCGACACAAAAGCGCGCACCTGCTCCCAAAGCGAAGAAGCGAACTGGTCGCGGAAGAACCCGAAGTGCCCAATCGAAGAAACGCCCACGTCCTCCGGTGAAACGTGGCGGCGCTCGACGGAAGCGTTGACGTACAGCGAGTGCAGCGCGTCCACCGCGGCCTTCGGCGCGTAGTCGTCGTCAGTGAGACTGAACGAGAGAATCGGAGCATCGACCGCCGCGTACCCATCGCGTGACACGCCGTGCGCGAGGAAGAAGTCGCGGCTGCGGCCCCACTTCGCCCATTCGAGCGCGACGTTGCGAGGGAGATCGGCGCCGATGCCGAGCGAGCCCGGGAAGCGACCCATGACGTGCGTGACGCCGGGCATCAACACGTGCCACAGCCCGGCCATCGCCCACTTCTTGTAGCCGGGCCACAGCTGCCACGAGCCGAACTGGCTCCCGACGGTCACCGCGCGCGCGATGTTCCGGTTGCTGCGCGCCTGCCCGAGGATTTGTCCACCGATGGAATGGCCAACCACCACCACTTCCCTGCCCGCGAACTTCTCGGTGGCGAAGCGCAGGACGCCTTCGAAGTCGTGTTTGCCCCAATCGCTCATCGTGCCGGTGAAGCCACGCAGGCGATGCGGGCGGCTCTCGCCGATACCGCGGTAGTCCCAGGTGATGACGGTGGCTCCGCGGTGCACGAGCCATTCGGAGAAGCGCGCGTAGTACTTCTGCCGCACGCCGGTGGCGCCGTTGATCACCACCACGGGCCCGCTCTCCTTCGCGCCGTACAGCTTCGCTGAGAGCGCGTAGCCGTCACTCGCTGCGATTCGAATGGCTTCGCTCATGAAAATGTCTCCACTGGAGACATTAACGACGTGAAAACGCGTTCACAAGCCGGCGATGAAAGGCCCCACGATTTGGCGGACATAGGGCTCGACGAAGGTCCGCTTGAGCTTGATGCGGCGGACCAGCGCGAGTGACGCGAAGCCGTGGGTCAGAGACCAGAAGCCGAAGACGAGCTCGCGGCGGGGACGATCTTTGAACTCACCGGTGGCGACTCCCGCGTCGAGCTCGGACTGGAGCAGCTCGTACGCTTTGAGCGCTGCGCCCTCGAGCGCGGGGAAGCGACCGTCTTCGTTCATGCGGCGGCCGAACATGATGCGGTAGTGCGCGGGGCGATCGAACGCGAAGCCGACGTACGCGATGGCGAGCGCTTCCATGCGGCGCGCGGCGAGCTTCGGCACGCCTTTGCCCGCGGGGAGCGTGGCGAGCGCGTGTTGCAGCGTCGCCAGCAGCTCGCCGTAGCCCTGCTCCGCGACGGCGGCGAGCAGTGAGGTGAGATCGGAGAAGTGGCGGTACACCGCGCGGTGGTTCACGCCGACGCGGCGGCTGACTTCACGCAGCGTGATCTGCTCGGAGTTCTCGGACGAGATGAGATCGATCGCCGCACGCACCAGCGCGTTGGAGAGATCTCCGTGGTGGTACGAGCTGCGTCGCTTGCGGGCTTTCGTCGCGGCCACGGCATGAAGATCGGTCTGGTAGGGTGCCCACCGTCGTCGATCACAAGGGCTCATAGCTCAACGGCAGAGCTGGCGGCTCATAACCGCTTGGTTCCAGGTTCGAATCCTGGTGGGCCCATATGAAGAACCGCTGGGTGATCATCGCGCTGGTCGTCGGAGGAGCGCTCGTTCTCTGCTGCGGCGGAACGCTGATGCTCGGCCTCGTCGCAGGTGAAGAGGGTGGCGGCGATTTCGCCGGCGCGCGTTCGCTGCCCTCGGGCTGCTCCGATTCGGTGGATGGCTGGCATCAAGCGATCGGCGAAGGTGGGCTGGTGCTCACGCGCGAGGGCGCGACGCTCGAGCTGCCGTGGACCTTCCCCGTGACCGACGACATGCGCGCCAATGGAGATGTCGACACCGCGATCCTGCGCGCCGTGCTCGGCGGCCGCTACGACCTCGCAGAGCAGATCAACCGCGGGCCGTACGGAGACAAGTACCGATCCGGCACCGCGACGGATCGCTCGAGCGGACGCGCGGTGAGCTTCGCGTTCAACAGCGGCACTGAGAGCGGCTTCGCCAGCCCGGTGATCGTCTACGCCGACGCGCAGACCATTCAGAACCAGTTCGGCTCGTCCGACACGCTCAGCCCGCTGTGGGATCTGAATCGCTTCTCACTGGGCTGCACGGAGCTCGAGGGCACGTGGAAGTCGGGCTTCAGCACCGCGGCCGAGCGGTATTCGATCGGCACCGGCCAGTTCCAGGGCGTCGAGGCGGTCGCCGCGTGGAGAGAGCTCAAGCTCGAGAGCGGCTCGTACGCGCGAGAGTCGAACGCGTTGGTGAATCGCGTGTTCATGAAGGAGAACGACTCGGGCAACTGGTCGCACGACGACTGGTCGCTCACGCTCGAGGCCGAAGGCGGCAAGGTGACCGGCTACAACGCCTCGCTCATCGCGGTGCAGAACGGCTTCCTCCTGCGCCTGCAGCACAAGGAGTTCTTCCGCGACGTCGAAGACTTCCGGAAGGTCGAATAGCCCTCAGCCCACGCGCAACGACGCGAAGGTCTGCATCAACGCCGGCGCAGTGGCCTGCAGCTCGGGCACGTCGGGCACGTTCACCATCAGCGTCGCCTGCGTGCCGTTGGTGAGCCGAATCACGAGGTACTGGCGCACGTTGCCCGCGGGCGTCGTCTGCGAGTGCATGATCAGCATGCCCTTCGCTCCGTCGGAGAACGCGAACTCGGTCAGGCGCGGAACCTTGCCGCTCGCCGCCGCCAATTCCGACACCGCTTCCGAAGCGAGCGAGTCGAGCGTCGCGTCGGCCGCGACCTTGCGCGAGTGAAACACCAGCGTGGGAGACGGCTTGCCGCCGTGATCTGCCGGCTTGAGCGCGACGGTCGATTCTTCGGCGGCGTAGCCAGACGGCGGATCGAAGGTGAAGCCCTGAGCGGTGACGGACATGAGAGTCAGGCTTCGCGGGCAGGCAGACGCACGCGCGAGAGCAGGAACTTGAGCGCAAAGAAGATCACCACCACCGCGAGCGGAGCGATCACCGCCCACACGCTCACGGCCCGGAGATTGGCGCCAGCGTAGGTGCCGATGGCGCGCGAGGCGTCCGCCGAAAACGCGCTCTGAATCTGCTCGAGCGAGAAGTGCGCGCCCGACTCTCCGAAGACCGCTGCGCCCGCCTTGAAGAACGGAATGAAGAGCGCGAGCTGCAGCGGGTAGGCGACGTAGTTGGCGACCTGAATCGCCGGCTGGTTGAGCTTGAAGACGTACGCCACCAGCGCGCACAACAGCGAGGTCACGAAGAGAATCGGCACCGACCCGATGACGAGGCCCAGCGCGAGCGCGAGCGCCAACTTGCCGGGCGTCACGCCCTGCTTCAGCTGGTTCTTCAGCGGCTCGATGATGCGTCGTCGAAACACGCGCCCCTCATAAGGAAACGACGCGTGCGGCGCCACCCCACGTGGCCAAACATTTCTCACGCCTTGCGGCTCATCACCTCGCACGCGGCGTCAGCTAAGACGCGCGCGGATGATCGCGTTCCTCGCGCTGACGCTCGCTGCCACGCCGGTGTCGCTGCAACTCGACCTGTCGAAGCAGACGCGCGAGAAGGCGGGCGTTCGGCTCGAGGAGACGATTCGTCAGCGATTGATCGAAGACGGCTTCGAGCTGAGCTCTCCGGCGAAGATCGTGTTGCGGGTGGACGAGCTGCACGGCGTCTTTCGGCTGACCGCGGTGATCACCAACCGCGAGCCAGTCACTCGGGAGGTCGCGCTGACCGGCAACGAGTGGCGCGATGAATTGGCGCTCGAGATCGCGCAGCGCCTGGTCGCGCTCGCGCACGAGGTGGAGCCTCCGCCGAAGAAGAAGATGGTGTACGACTTCAGCGAAAACAGCGACGAGAGCACTCCTCCGGATCCGCCGGATCCGGAGCCGAAGCCCGAGGACGACCCAATCGCTGCCGCACCACTTCCCGTCGGCAATTCGCGCGGCTCGACGTTGCAGGTCGGTGCCGGCTTGCGCGTGGGCATCGGCATCCGCTTTCCCGGCTTCGACCCCGCGTTCGCGTTTCATGGCGTGCTGGTGACCGGTGTCGTCGAGCCGATCGTGCTCACGGGGCTGACGCTCGCTCCGGCGCCGGAGCTGTTCGCCGCGGAGATTCCGGTGCTCGCCGGGGTGCGATTGCGCACGGCTCCGCGAAACGCGCCGTTCGCCGTCATGCCCGAGGCGCTCATCGGCGCGCGCGTCCACACCTTCGGCGCGACCGAGCTCGACGAGAGCGGAGTGCGCGTCGACTTCATGGGCACCATCGGCGCCACCGCGTCCTTCAACCTCGGCGCAGTTCGGCTCGGACTGCGCGCGGGACTCGAGCTGTCGGCCGGACGCGAACACTTCCTGGGGAGTCTGGTGATCTGGCGGCGCAGCCCCGTCACGCTCTCGCTCCAGCTCGTCATCGAGCGCGGCTGACCTCATATGCCTTGACAGGCATATTCCCGATTGGACATATTGATGCCCATGTTGGCGACCTTCGCTGCCCTCGCTGAACCCAATCGCTTCAAGATCGTCGAGCTCCTGCGCGTCGGCGCTCGCCCGGTGAACGACATCGGAGATCGCCTGAAGTTGAACCAGCCGCAGGTGAGCAAACACCTCCGCGTGCTCAAGGAAGCGGGGCTGGTCGACGTCGAGGCCCGTGCTCAGCAGCGGCTCTACGCGCTCAGTCCCAAACCGCTGCGTGAGCTCGACGCGTGGCTCGAGAAGTACCGCGAGCTGTGGGTCGCGCGGTTCGACACCCTCGACGACGTGATCGATGAGCTCAACCGACAAGACAAGGAGAAGCGCCATGGCCGCAGCAAGAAGTGAGACGACGTTGAAGCTGGTGGGAGATCGCGAGCTGGAGATCACCCGCGTGTTCCGCGGACCGCCGCGCATCGTGTTCGAAGCGTGGACGCGGGCGGACCTGGTGGCGAAGTGGTGGGCGCCCGAGAAGCGCGCGCGGATGCTGGAGTGCACCGCCGACGTGAAGGTGGGCGGCAAGTACCGCTACGTGCTCCAGCCGCACCAGGGTGAGGCGTTCGCGTTCTCCGGCGAGTACCTCGAGGTCAGCCCGCACTCGCAGCTCAAGTACACGCACGTGTTCGAGCCGATGGCGCACGCGGGCTCGGTGGTCATCACCGTGAAGTTCGAGGCGATGGGCTTCAGCCCGGCGGCGCCGCCAGCAAGACAGGGCGAGCACACGCTGCTGACGTCGCGCGAGGTCTATTCGTCGGCCGAGGTGCGGAAGATCGTGCTCGAGACCGGCATGGAAGGCGGCATGCGCGAGGCGATGGATCAGTGCGACGATCTGGTCCTCTCACTCGCTGAGAAATGACGTCTCGAAAAAGCACGGGGTGGGAGGAAAGTTTCTCGCGACTCGTGCATGGAGGGCCCCGTGGAGCCGGTCACCCTCCCCACCCCGCTGACCCCGCTCACCGACCTGTCCGTCGGGCGAGAGCCGGTCACGTTCGACGCGCTCTACCGGGCGCATCGCGATCGCGTGTACCGCTGGGCCGTGCGTTTCGCGGCTGGGCGCACCGCGTGGGCTGAAGACGTCACGCACGACGTCTTCCTGCAGCTCCATCGACACCTGCATCGGCTCGACACCGATGATCTCGGCGCGTGGCTCTATCGGGTCACCGCCAACCAGGCGCTCGCGCGGCTGCGTCATGAGTCGAGCTGGGTGACGCGCATCTTGAAGGTGTTCTCTGCGAACGATCCCGTGCAGCAGCCCGATGAAGCGCTCGAGCGGCGTGACGACGCGTCACTCGCGATGGCGGCGTTGGAGAAGTTGCCGCCGAAAGAGCGCATGTGCGTCTCGATGCACGTGCTCGATGAGCTGAGCCAGCGCGAGATCGCACGCACGCTCGGCATGTCGGAAGGCTACGTGTCGAAGCTGCTCACCCGCGCGTGGGATCGTCTGCGCGCCGACGGTTGGGAGGTGGGCGATGACTCCTGACTTCACGCAGCGATCTCCTCTGACGCGCCGGTGCTGTGACGAGGCGTGGGTGCCCTCCTCGCCGCGCTTGCACGCTGTTGCAGCGCTCGGTGCGAAGACATCGACGACACGCACTGGCCTCTTGTCGCGCAGCACTCAGCGAGCCCCAACGCTCTCCCGCAGGGGCGGGAGAGAGAGTCATGCGGAGGTGACCCATGTCGCGTGACTTCAGATCAGCGCTGATGTCCGCCGACGCGCAGCTCGTCGACGAGCCGCAGCTCCGCGCGATGCGTGCGCGCCTCGACGCCCGCCTCTTCCGCCCCGCGAAGCCGTCGTCTCGCTGGCTCCCGGTGCTCGTCGCGGTCAGCAGCGTGTTCATCGGCTTCGTCGCGGTGCGCGCGCTCGCTCCGCAGCCCGTTCCCGTGATCGGCGGCTTCGAAGTCGCTCCGGCCGTCGAGTCGTCGGTGCGCGTCAGCCGTCAGGCCGCCGTCGAGATCGCCGCCGAAGTCTCGGTCGTCGATCGCTCGCGCGGAGTCACCATCTCGTCCATCACCCGCAGCACGGTGCGACGCGAGGCCCGCGGCATCCGCATGCTCGAAGGCCGCGCGACGTTCGACGTGCAGAAGCGCACCGAAGAGAACGGCGTGGTCCGCGTGCTCGTCAGCGGCGGCAGCATCGAAGTGCACGGCACCCGCTTCACCGTCACCGAGAACGGCACCGGCACCGGCTCGGTCGAGCTGCACGAGGGCGTGATCGACTTCATCGACGAGAACGGCAACACGCGCCGCATGCGTCCGGGCGACCTGATGACCTGGCCGCGCGCCGTCGAACCGCCGAGCGTGATCGACACGCCGGCCGATGAGGAAATCGAAGAGCTGACTCCGCTCGGCCCCGTACGCCGCAAGAAGGTCACTCCGAAGAAGCCCACCGACATTGACTGGCGCCCGTTCGATCAGCGCGTGCACGCCCAGGCCGTCATCACCGAACTCTCGACGCTGCGTCAGAACGGTCAGTGGCAAGACGCGGTGCGCCTGCTCGAGCGTGAGCTCAACCGCGGCGCGCCCGACACCCGTGAGCGGCTCTCGTTCGAGCTGGGGCTGATCTACACGTGGCAGCTCAAGGATCCGCTCGCCGCGTGCGCCCATTGGAAACAGCATCAGCGCGAGTACCCCGAAGGTCGCTTCGACGTGGAGATCGATCGCGCGTCGCAATCACTCGGGTGCACGCAATGAGAACGCTCGCTGCGTTGCTCCTCGCCCTCTCGGGCTGCGCCGACGTCGTCGAACACGGCACCACCGTTCCCCTGACCTTGCGGCCGTCGTGCGATCCGTCCGGCGAGACGTTCACCGCCGACAGCTGGCGCGTTCAGGCGGCGACCGCGGACGCCGAGGGCTGGACACGCTCGTTCACCACCTTCCCCGAGTCGATCGCTCTGCCGAAGACGAAGGACGCGGTGCTGACCTTCGAGGCGATGCAGGGCGATCAAGTCGTCGCGCGCGGCGTCTCACTCCACGTCGAGGTGAACGGAACCGGCGCGACGCCGCAGTCACTGGTCATCGAGGTCTTCCCCGTCGGTCGCATCACACGCCAGTGCGGAGCGTTGAACACCGCGCGCAGCGCGCACACGGCGACGGTGCTCAAGGACGGCACCATTCTCATCGCCGGCGGGCGTGACACCGACTCGACGATTCTGAGCAGCCTCGAGGTCATCTCGCGCACCGTCGAGCTCGCCGGAGACATTCAGCTGGTGACGCAGGGCGGGCGCTTTCTCCTCCCGCGCGCGTCCCACACGGCGCTCGCGCTCGACAGCGGTCTGGTGATGTTCGCTGGAGGTGAGCAACGCAACATGAACGGCGGCCCCGTGCCGCTCAACACCATCGTGTTCGTCGACCCGGCTCTCGAGTTCGCGGCAGGTGTGTTGGGCCCTGGCCCCAACCAGGCGTGGCGCGCTCGAACGCGGCATGCGGCCTTCTTGCTCGGCAACCGGGTGTTCTTCGTCGGAGGCCTCACCAGCAACAGCGGCACCATCGAGCCCATCACCGCCGTCGATCGCCTGGCGCTCGAAACCAACTTCTTCGAGCCGCAGCGCATGCTCCCGGTCGCGCGCGATGAGGCGGCGATCGCGCTCACCGACAGCGAGATCGTGCTCGCCGGCGGCACCGAGTCGGGTCAGCCCGCTCGCGCCGTGC
>JAEUJS010000529.1 GCA_016792935.1 Archangium sp.
GTCGGGCCGCTCGACATTCACGACAACTCGTTCGACGTCAGCGCGAGCAACCCCTGGGGCATCGACATGACGAACGTGAACGGCGGAGCGCGCATGCGCATTCGCGACAACTTCGTGCGCGTCACCGGCAACACCGTGAGCGAGACGCGCGCCATCTCACTCAACTCGGTGGTCGGCGTGATCGAGCGCAACGAGCTCAACGCCGTGCGCGGAGGCACCAGCTACGGCTTCATCTCGATCGGCGCGAACCTGATCGAGCTGTACCAGAACGTCATCTCGGTCGGCCCCGGCTACCTCGGCGGCAACCTCGGCATCGCCATGTCGGGGAGCGGAAACACGTACGCCATCGGCAACACCGTCGACGTGCGCCCCGACGTGATGCAGGGGAGCGGCGCGATCGGCCTGCGGTGCAATGGCGGTCAGGGCAACGTGTTCACGTCGAACATCATTGGAGTCCCCTCGGTGTTTGCCGTCGCCGTGATCGAGAACGCGGGCACGAACGCGTGCGTCACCACCACGACGTTCACGCGCAACTACCTGTGGCACGGGCCAGGCGGCACGGCCTTCAACGACGTCTCGGCGGGCGTGGGCATAAGCAACGCCAACCAGTACGGAGGCACCGTGTCTCCCTTCGTGTCGTCGAGCTCCTACGAGCTGCGCGACGGTGGGTGGATCGATCAGGGTGCGGCGGGCCCGCAATTCGACGGCGGCTTCGCGACGCTCGATGGCAAGCGGCGACCGCGCGTGGTCGGATCCGGAGCGGACATTGGAGCTCTGGAGAAGCAGTGAAGGCCGAAGAGGTCGTCTGAGTCAGGGCTCGATGCGGAAGCGCACCGAGTGGTACGTGGTGACGCTCATCGCCGAACCCGCAGTGCCGCCCGCGAGCGCGACCTCGTTGCTGCGTTCGAGGTTGACGTTCTCGTCATCGGCGACCACCAGCTTGTCGAACGCCACGTTGAACTCGAACTTGTCGTCGGCGAGCGTGGTGTCGATCATCGAGCGGTACATGCGCACGCGCACGGTGTTGGCGGGCTGCATGTTCGAGTCACGCCACGAGATGGTGAGCCCGTTGGCCTGACGCACCGTTCCGTCGTTGGTCGGGTTGGTGATCTGCGAAGTGCCGGGAGAGGTCACCGAGCCCTCGACGCGATCCTGGCCGCGCGTGACCTCGAGGCGGATGATCTCGTCCCAGGGGAACTGATCGACGCGGTACTCGTTGTTCATCTCGACGTACGGAATGTTGGTCTTCGGCGCCTTCGAGCCCGACACGTTGACCGTCGCGTCCTTCACCAGCGCTCCGAACGGGCCGGCCTCGCGAATGGTCACGCGCGCCGCTGACGCCGAGGGGCTGCCATCAGTGGAGAAACGTGCCGAGACGAAGAGCGTGCCGCTGCCGCTGCCGGGGTTGTTGCCGCCGCAGGCGCAGAGCGTGAAGACCGCCAGAACTGCCGTCGCGAAACGCATCATTTCGAGTGCTCCGTAAAGAAGTGGGGAAACGGATTGTATGCCGGAAGCTTCGCTGACGCGCGTTTCGGTACGCTTGGGCCGTGCTGCTCGCGCTCGCGCTGATGGTGGTTGGAAGTGCGCCTTCGCTGGAGCTCCGTGTGGAGGCCGGCATGCCGCATCGCGAGACGCGCTTCACGCTGAGCACCGATGCAGGTGTCGCGTGGAAGCGAGTCGTCGGTCCGGGTTCGAGCGCGACCGCGCCGCTGATCGCCGGAGCGACCTTGAGGCTCGACTCGCGTTTCCCCGACGGTGGTGTCGCCACGCAAACGCTCGTCGTTCGCGAAGAGATGGCGACGATCCTCATCGCGCCCAACATCGCGGCGGAGGCCGAGGTGGCCGAGAAGATGATGCGCGCCGTGGCGCTGCTGGAGAAGGCGGGAAAGAAGCCAGGGCCGGAAGTGTTCGACGAGATCGCCATGCGCAGCGCATTGGTGCGTGCTCGCGTCCTGCTGCGTCCGCCTCCGGAGCTGGAGTTCACCGTGGTCACCAGCGACGACTCGAATGGTCACGCGACGGTGCGCATCAAGAACTCGGGGAAGGACAGCTGGCAGATCGAGCGTGCCGAGCTCACGGAGTTTCCGGACCGCACGTGCGGTGAGCACGCGTGGCTCGACCCGTACGCCACGTACGACGTCAAGCTCGCATCGTTCATCTGCCCGTTTCCGATTCCCGCGGCGCGAGCGACGCGACGGCTGACGCTGTGTCGGAGCCGCGAGTGTGAGTCGACGCGCTTCGAGGTCTCGTTCCCGTTCGACGCCAAACCGGGCTCCGTCGGAGTGCTCTTTCCCGAGCGGTGGGCCGACCACCTCGCGATCAAGTGGGCGTACGAGCCTGCAGGCGGCGTTCTCCTCACCTGGGGAGCTGAATCACGGTGCGCTTGCATGGGGCAGATCTTCGGCCGTGAACGGCTCGAGCTGACCCCGGTCGATGCGCCCTTCGGAACGGTCTTCTGGGGCGTGCCGACCGACGGAGGAAGACCCATTCCTCTGCAGAATGGCTCGCGCATCGGTGATTTCCCCAACGAGTGAGTCACGCGCGGTAGCCGAGCGCTTGCAGCCGCGCCCGAACGAGACGGATCAGCGCGTGGCCTGAGCGCGTGAGCCGATGGCCCCGACGCGTGACGAGCTCGAGCGCGGCAGGGAAGACCCAGTCGGGACGGAACACTTCCAGCGCGCCGGTGGCGATCAGATCGGAGACGACGACCTCCGGCATGATCGAGATGCCGGCGCCTTCGAGCACGAGCTGTCGGTGGAGCTCATAGCTGCTGCTGCTGATCACGATGCGCGTGTTGGGCCGCGCCTTCTGCAGCTCGGTGACCGTCGGGTAGTGACGGGTGGCGAGATCGTCGACCTCTCGAGAACCGATGAACGACTCGAGCACGCGGGCGTCCTTCGCGAACTTCGGGTTCACCACGATGCGGGCGGGCACTTCGCCGATCTTGCGGCGATCGATGAGCGAGCTGGGCTCCAGGTAGAAGAACAGGCCGAACTCGGCGCGCCCTTCGAGGATCTCGCGGAGGAGCAGATGTGACGCACCGGTGATGACGCGCGGGAAGAGCTGCGGGAATTCGATGCGCAGCGTTCGCAGCGGCACGGGCAGGATTCGTGACGCGACGTGTTCCTGCGCGCAGAGCATGAGATCGCCGGTGAGGTCGGGCTCTCTTCGGGCGACCACTTCGACGGCGGTGCGCAATTCGGCCAGCGCGCGATCGGCTGCGTCGAGCAGCTGTGAGCCGGCGGCGGTGAGATGCACTCCGCGCGCGCCGCGCTCGAACACTGGAGAGCCCACGGACTTCTCGAGCGACGCGATGGCCTTGCTGATGGCGGGCTGCCTGACGCGCAATGCGCGCGAGGCGGCGGAGAACGAGCCGGCGCGCGAGACGGCGACGAAGGTGCGCAGGTGATTGAGGTCGAGGCGATCGAGCCGCTCGGGCACCAGCGTCTTCGGTCGTTGAGAGGTATTCCTCATTGGAATACCTCGTATTCGAGCTGGCTGTCGTCCGCAATTCGCGGCGGGCGCCTACGACCCGCGGTCCATGAAAACCACTCTCGCTGCCGTGCTCGCCGTGTCGGTGTTCATCATGGGCTGTGGACCGCAGGACGCGATCGTCGACGATGTGTACGACGATGAAGCAGAAGCCGGTCAGGAGCTGATCGACGGCCTGCGCGGACGCCCGCTCGGTCTCGATGTCGCTCAGTGGAACGTGATGTGGCTGGGGAACACCGAGTTCGGGCCGACCAATGAGACGGATCAGAACGAGCGCGTCGGAGCGTTGATCAAGTCAGCCAACGTCGATCTCTGGGCGCTGACCGAGGTGTCGAATCAGGCGTCGTTCGATCAACTCGTCGCACGCGTGCCGGGTTACGCCGGTCTTGCGGCGACAGATCCGCGCGTCGCGGGCGGCACGGCGAGCTATTCCATTCAGGAACAGCGCCCTGCCCTGCTCTACAAGACGCGCGCGATCTCGGTGCGCACGGCGCGGCTGATTCTGACGGACCAGGCGAGCACGTTCGCGGGGCGTCCTCCGCTCGAGGCTGAGCTGAGCGTCACCATCAACCGCAAGACGCTCGACCTCACGGTGATCGTGGTGCACCTGAAGGCCGGCCCCGGCCTCGACGATCGCGCACGGCGACTGCGCGCCAGCGAGTTGCTCGAGACGCACGTGAAGACGCTCAGCGGCGAGGTGCTCGTCATCGGCGACTGGAACGACGCGACGACGCGGTCGATCGCGAGCGGCCAGACGTCCCCATTCACGAACTGGAGCGACAGCGGACTGACGTGGCTCACGCAGCCGCTCGAAGAACAGGGCCAGAAGAGCTCGATCTTCGGCAGCTTCATCGATCACGCCATCGCGACGCCTGGTTTGCTCGGCAAGCGCGACAGCACCACCGTGACCGACCCGCGCCCGACGATCCCCAACTACGCGAACACCACCTCGGATCATTTCCCGGTGCTGCACTTGTTCTCTCTTTGAGCATCGCGACAACATCCACCGCATGCGCAGGCGGTGGGTCGTGGTCGTCGTCGGGATCATCGGAGTGGCGGCGAACTTCCTCGTCCTGCTTCCCACGACTGAGCCCACCAGCAGCACGCCGGAACCGGCGGACACGCTCAGCGACCAGCGAGAGACCGCGGCACCGCGCGCAAACCCGTTGCCTCGAGATGGCTCCGTGCCCGCGGCCGCCAAGACTCCGCTCGATCCCAGTCAGAGCACGCACGTGACGTACACGGTGCACCACGAGGGCGCTCCGCTCGCCGGGGCCGTCGTGCGCGTGTGGAATCTCGAAGCCGGAGACTTCACCGCGACGAGCGACGACGACGGCCACGCCGAGCTCGATCTCCCGCCCGGAGAATGGAGATCGGAGGCCGAGCTCGCCAACTACCGCGCCGGCTACGGTCGCACCGCACTCCGCACCACCGCGGGCGGCGAGCCGATCGAGGCGTCGATCTCGATGGAGCCGCTCCTCTGGGTCGAGGGAATCGTCGTCGACGAGAACGATCGCCCGCTCGCAGGAGCGTACGTCGGAATGCACGACCAGACCGATGCGCACGGCCTCTTCCGCACTGGCTTCACCGAGAAGATTCCACTCCTGTACGTGCGACTCGACGGCTACGCGCGCGTCTCGATCTTCCTGGACCCGGTCGATGCGGGCTTCCAGCGCGTCGTTCTCCGCAGAGCGGTGCCCGTAACCATCGGGCGCGTCACCGGCCGCGTCGTCGATGAGCTCGGCAGCCCGTCGCCCAGGGCGATGATCAGCTGCCACACCGAAGACGACGCCGGTCGCCCGCGGCGCAGCCCCTTCGCTGGCGCCGATGACGCGGGACGGTTCGAGATCATGTGCGGCGCTCCCAGCGGCACGCTCTGGGCTTTCAACACCAACTCCGGTTCGACCCAGCTCAACGTCAAAGAGGGCGACGACGTCACGATTCGGCTCTCCGGCAAACGAACGGTCACCGTGCGGGCTGTCGACGACTCGCGCCTCCCCATCACACAACTGCGCATGCGCTCGAGCGACTACTCCGATCGCGACCTGCACAGCGCGGACGGAACCTTCGTGTTCGAGCACCTCGAGCTTCAGCGGTACACGCTGCGCTTCTCGACGCCGAAGTGCGCCACTGAGCTCACACGAGAGATCGACCTCACCTCCGGGAGCGTCGACCTCGGCACGCTCGTCTTCTCGCGCGGCGCCGTGGTGCGCGGAGTGGTCGTCGATCGACGAGGGCTCGCTCTCGTCGGCGTCCGCCTCGCGGGCTCGGGAGCCGACGTCATGACCGATCGCCGGGGCGCGTTCGAATTCTTCGTCGCTCCGAAGAGCCGCATCGAGCTCGACGTCACCCGCGAGGGCTTCGTGTCGAAGTACGTCACCTTCGAGACCGCGCGCACCGACGTGCGCATCGTGCTCACCGAGCGCGGAGACGCCGGCTTCGGCCGCGAGTTCGGAGGCGTCGGCATGGCCACCTCCGCCGTGATCCGCGACGGAGGTCAGGGCTATCGAATCCTCGAGCTCTTCGCAGGCCAGCCCGCGATCGAGGCCGGCCTCCTCGAGGACGACGAGGTCATCGCGCTCGATGGCGTTCCCGTCGTGCCCGGTACGCACGAGGCCTTCATGACTCGCATGCGCGGCGACCCCGACACCGTCGTTCAGCTCACCATTCGACGTGAAGGCCGTACGTTCGACGTGCGCATCACGCGGAAGGTGATCCGCTACTGACCGCGGGCGCTTTCGGTCGCAACACGAACGCCAGCACCAGCGACGTGACGAGCACCAGACCCCACGCGAAGTACGGCCAGGTCGACGGACGCTGCTCGCTGTAGCGGAACGTGCGCTCGCTCATCGTCACCAGCGCAAACACCGTCGTCGCCAGCAGCGCGAGCTGTCCACGAAAGCCGCCACGCCCGAGCACCGAGAGCAGCACCAACGACGAACTTCCCAGCGCGAGGAACAAATAGAGCTGCGTGGGATGCGCTCCGTGGCCGCCGAACTCCATCGGCAAGTTCGGGAAGTGCATCGCCCACGGGAGATCAGTCGGCCTTCCGTAGCAGCAACCTGCGAGGAAGCAGCCGACGCGCCCCAACGCGAGTGAGCCGAGCAACGCCGGCGCGAGCGCATCGAAGGTCGCTCCGACCGATTGCTTGAAGAGGATCGGAATGGGGATCGCGATCAGCACGCCGAGCAAGAGCCCCGGCGCGAGATACAGCCCGCCGCCCAGCACGCTCCGCAGCGTGAGCTCGCGCAACTCGAACAGCGCGGCGACCTTCCCTCCGAAACCCAACCCCATCAGAAACAGCGTCGCCGCCATCAACACCGGGCCGACCTGGAGCTTCGCGCGGAGCGCTGCGACGATCGCGAGCCCGAAGCCCGCCGCCATCGAGACGATCACCATCACGCCGTACGCGTAGACGTTCGCGTCGCCGAGCTGGAACAAGACTGGACGCAATTGGCTTCTCCCTCACCCCAACCCTCTCCCCGAGGGAGAGGGAGTTCTCTTGCTCGTGCTCATCCCCGCTTCAGCGCTTCGAGATCGAGGATCTCGATCTCTCCGTACGCGATCTTGATCAGCCCGCGCGCCTCGAGATCCTTGAGCACCTGATTGATCGACTGCCGCGACGCCGAGACCATCGCACCCAGCACTTCCTGTCGCACGCTCACCACGCGCTTCGAACGGTCGGCCCACTCTCCGTAGCCCTCGGCCATCAACACCAACCGCCGCGCCACACGTGGAGCCAGTGGCAGCAACGCCGTGTCTTCCATCATCACGAACGCGAGCCGCAGCTTGGTGGTGACCAGCAGCGCGAGCTCTTTCCACCACCGCGGGTTCGCCTCGAGCATCGCGCTCAACGCCGCGCTTGGGACGTGAACGATCTTCGACTCCACCACCGCGATCGCGTCGTGGGTGCGCGCCAGCCCGTCGAACACGGCGATCTCTCCGAACCACTGCGGAGGCTCGACCAGCGCCAACACCGCTTCCTTGCCATCACTCCCGACGCCGGTGGCGCGAATCGCGCCGTCGATCACCGCGTACAGGCCATCGGGCGCGTCGCCTCGCGAGAAGAGCCGTTCTTCGGGCTGCACCACACGAAGCACCGCCGCCTGCACCAGCGCCTCCCGAAAGGCGGCTGGAAGCCCCGAGAACCACTTTCCCGCGGCCAGCAACTCCCGGTAATCATGAGCTGTTTTCGTCATCTTCGAGAAGTGTCAGGCTGCCGACAGTCTGTGGCGCCAGCGCGCGGCAGAGTCTCTCACACAGGAGACGAACATGAACTCGACCGGACCCACTCCCCTCGTGAAGCAGCTCGGCATGTACGCCGCGTACCACCGCGACCCGCGCAACATCGCGACGCACCTCTTCGGCGTGCCGGTGATCTACTTCTCGGTCATCTGCCTGCTCTCGCGCCCCGCGTTCGAGGTCGGCCCGCTGCTCGTCTCTCCGGTGTGGCTCGCCCTCGCCGGCGTCATCACCTTCTACGCGCGCCTCGATCTCCGGTACGCGATCAGCATGCTGCTCATCTCGGTGGGCATGGCGTACGGCGCTTCGTTCATCGCGGCGCAGTCGACCGGGGTGTGGCTCGGCACGTCGATCGGTCTCTTCGCCGGCGGCTGGGTCGTGCAGTTCATCGGGCACTACTTCGAGGGCAAGAAGCCCGCGTTCGTCGATGACCTCGTCGGCCTGCTCGTCGGCCCGCTGTTCATCGCCGCCGAGATCGGCTTCTTCCTCAAGCTGCGTCACGAGGTGAAGGCGCAGGTCGAGAAGGTCGCTGGCCCGATTCGTCTTCGCGAGCTGCGTCAGCTCCCCGCGAAATAGTCACTTCTGAGACAGCAGCCACGGCAGCAGGTCCGGCGTGTCGAACGCTGGACGCCACGAGTCGTGGCCCACCGCCGGAAATTCCGTGTAGCGAAAGATGCCGCCGCGCTCGGCCATCCACGCTGCGACCTTCCGCGTGTTCTCAGGCGAGACCAGATGATCGTCTGCCCCGTGAAAGGCCCAGATCGGAAACTGCGTGAGTCCCCGCGCTGATTCCGGGTGCAGATCTCCCGCGATGGGCACCGCCGCCGAGAACAGCTCGGGGTGACGCTCGATCATCGACCACGCGCCGATCGCTCCCATCGAGTAGCCGATGATCGACACGCGCTGTGGATCGACGCTGCGTCGTCGCCCGAGCTCACGCACCAGCGCGACGACCTTGCGCTGCGTCTCTGATTCGCCGCCGTACCAACTGCCACCAAACGTGTCGTGCCGCGGACACTGCGGAGCGACCGCGATCAGCTCTTTCCCCTGCAGGCGGTCGACTCCATTCTTCAAGTGCGCGTGCCCGTCGTTACCGCGCTCAGCGCTGCCATGGAGATAGATGACGACCGGATACCGCGTGCGCGCGTCGTAGCCCGGCGGCAAAGAGAACCGATACGGCAGGCCTTCGTGGCTGTCGGAATCCCAGTTCATTCGTACAACTTCTGCAGCTCCGTCCCCGGGTAGTAGTGCTGGAGGATCTTCTCGAAGCCCCAGCCCTTCTCGGCGTACACGCGCGCGCCCCACTGACACATTCCCGCGCCGTGACCGAAGCCGTGGCCCTGCAACTTCCAACCGGCGCCCGACTTCTCGATGTCGAACTGCAACGACTTGAGTCGCATGTAACCAATGCGCTCGCGGAACGTGACGGCATCCACCGAGCGGGAACCGACCTCGACCCGACGCGCGCGACCCGTCGGAGATCGCCCCTGTACGTGCAACGCAGACGCCTTCGCGCCGCCCATGCCCTTCAGATCGGCCGGCTTCAAATCCAACGTCCAGTGACTCGTCGGCAGGCGACCACACGGGCAGTCGACCGCCTGCAGATATGGAAGATCGCGGCCCAGCGCGTCGGAGCCGTTCTCGGTGCGGCCTCCGCAGCTCGCGTGGAAGTAGGCCTCGATGGGCTGGAGCTGCCAGGTGAGCACCATGCCGCGCGTCGATTCGACGGCCTCACGCGTGCGCGGATCTTCGACGTCGAGCCCTTTGTAGACCTGGGAGATCACCGAGCTGCCGAGATGAAACGGCTGGCTGTACTGCTCGAGCTTCTTGTTGAGCGCGTAGGTGCGGGCCGCGACCGCTTGCGCCTTCAACGCCTCTTCGGGGAACGACTTCGGCATCTCGCTGCCGAGCACGCCGACGAGGTAGTCCTCGAGCGCGAGCACGTTCACCGCCGCGAGCTGCGTCTTGCCGAAGAGCACCACCACGTCGCCCTTCACGCGCACGCCGTTGACCTGAATGACGCCAGCTCCGTCGGGGCCACTGCGGAAGCGCAACGCGTTCGCCGGAACTGGCGCGCCGCCCGCGATCAACTTTCCGTTCTCGCTGGTGATGGTCACGCTGCTCGACGCGAACGGCTCGAAGGTCGCTTCGTCGGCGTCGGCTCCGACACGCAGCGCGTCTCCTTCGAGCGTCACCTTCGATGATTCAGGGCCGACAGCGATGCGCATCGTCTCGGCGGCCATCGAAGGCAAAGCGAGCGAAACAGCCAGCAGCAAGAGAAGGCGAAGCACGACCTGGATCGTAGGGACCCACGACAGCGGCTCAAGAATTTGGCAACACTCTCGGCTGCGAATGTCTGGTTCGCCTCCCAACGCCGTCGCCCCCAGGGGCTCTGAGGTCGCCGCCCTCTTCCGCCTGCTCAGCGCCGCGCCCCCGCGGTCGGCGGAGATCGTCAAGCGCTACACGCTCGGCAAACAGCCGCTCGACGCGCTCGCGACGCTCTACGCGGTGACTCCCGAAAACGCGCAACGCGTCGTGCTCCGTGCGCTGCTCGACGTGGACTCTGGCGGCACGGAGCACATCAAGGACTCCGACGAGCCGACGCTCGCGCAGGCCGTATTGCTCGGCACGCCCTCGACCGACGCGCTGGTGGTGCGGCTGCGCTCGCTGATCGATCGCCTCAATTCCAACGCTGAGCCGCTGCGCGAAGAGCTCGCACGCGCCGCCGAGGCCTTCGAGAAATCGCCTGATCGCTCGCGCGACGATTGGCTGCGTCGCCTCGCGATCATCGTGGTGCTGTTGCTGACCGCCTATTTCTATTGGCGCGAAAACAACAAACCGAAGTTCCAACAGCTCGAATTGCATCGCAGCGGCCAGAAGCCCTCCCCGGGTGCGCAGCAGTAGAAGTTGCCGATGCGACGCAGTGCGTCTACGAGGGCCACTCCATGACCCGCATTCTTTTCGTCCTCTCGTTGTCCGTCGCTCTCTTCGCCTGCCCGAAGGCCACCACGGGCCCGGTGCTCGGTGGCTCCGACGACGAGAAGATGGACTCGTTGGCCGCGCAGCTCGAGGAGCTCCGCACGCGCACCAACACCGAGTGCAGCGAGACGTGTTCGCTCAAGGTGAAGGTCTGCAACCTGTCTGAGACGGCGTGTGAGATCGCCGGCCGCAACGCGGATCGCGCCGAGTACCAGAAGCGCTGCGTCACCGCTCAAGAGGAGTGCGCCAAGTTCAACGAGGCGTGCTCGACCTGCAAGAAGTGAGTAGCTTTTAGGGCATGTCGCTGCCCCTCCTGATCCTCTCGCTCGCGCTCAACGCCGACGACGGCATCCCGCTCCAGCAGCAGGCGCAGATCGAGAGCGATCAGGCCAAGGCACAGGCTGAGGTCGCCAAGAAATACGGCAACCGGAAGAGCTCGGAGATGTCGCAAGACGAGCGCCGGCAGATGATCAAAGACCAGGCTGCCGCCGACAAAGCCGTCCTCGAGAAAGCCGGAGTCGATCCCAAGCAGTGGGCGCGCGAGCAGATGAAGCGCAGCCGCTCCGACTACGCCACCGCGAAAGAGATGGGCAAGGAGATCGCGGAAAAGGAAAAGCAGGCCGCCGCCGACGCAGCGAAGAAGGGCTCCGGTGACGGGAAGGAAACGGAAGTGCAGGTGCAGCGCGGCATCTCCGACGACAACCCGGTGATGATCGACGAGAAGCCGGTGGAAGACGGCAAACCCGGCGTCGAGCAGGGCATCTCCGACGCCGATGCCGCCGCGGCGCAGGAGCAGGATCGGCTCGAGAACTCGGGCGCGGCCTCCGACGGTCCCTCTTCCGGCGGCAGCAAGCCTTCCGGCAAGGGTGGCAAGGGCGGCGGCAAGCGTCGGTAGAGCAAAGCCCTCCGAAACTTTTTCGGAAATAGACTCATGGGCTGAGGCGTTCCCGCAGCCCCACGTCTGTCCTGGTGACCCTGAATGCGCAGCGGTCCAACTCCTGGCGAGCGGTTTGGCCACTACGACATCCTCGCGCCGCTCGGTGCGGGAGGCATGGGCGTGGTCTTCCGCGCGAAGGACACACGCCTGGGCCGTGAGGTCGCGCTCAAGACGCTGCCGCCTGAGAACGTGACCGATCCGACGCGACTCCAGCGCTTCGAAGCGGAAGCGCGCGCGGCGTCGGCGCTCAACCACCCCAACGTGCTCGCGGTGTTCGACGTCGGCCGCGAAGGCGAGACGCCGTACCTCGTCACCGAGTTGTTGATCGGCGAGACGCTCCGCGAGCGGCTGAAGAGCGGCACGCTGCCTCCGCGCAAGGTGATCGAGCTCGGCGTGCAGGTGGCGCAGGGGCTCGCCGCGGTGCACGAGAAGGGCATCGTTCATCGCGATCTGAAACCCGAGAACCTGTTCCTCACGAAGGACGGGCTCCTCAAGATCCTCGACTTCGGGGTCGCGCGGACGCTCGAAGGCGCTGCGTTTCACGGCTCGCCCCAGGTCGAGCCCCCCACGGGCACGTTGCCGCTCACGCAAGAGGGCGCGGTCATGGGTACTGCGGGCTACATGTCTCCCGAGCAGGTGCGTGGGCGGCCCGCCGATGCGCGCAGCGATCTCTTCGCGCTCGGAGCGATCCTCTCGGAGTGCTTGAGCGGCGCGATGGCGTTCCCCGGAGAGACTCCGGTCGAGCGCGGCTACGCGATCCTCAACACTGATCCTGCTCCGATCACCGTCGGTGCGCCGCCCGCGTTGATCCGCGTCATTCATCGCTGCCTCGAGAAAGATCCGGCGCAGCGTTTTCAGCACGCGCGCGACCTGCACTTCGCGCTCGAGGCGATCACGGATGGTTCTGGCCAGACTCCGCTCCAGGGTGTTCCCGCTGCGCCGCGTTGGCCGACGGTCGCCATCGTGGCGCTCGCGCTCTCGGTCGTCGCCGCCACCTTCGCGGTCTGGCAGTCGCAGCAGCCGCGCGAGTGGAATCCTCCGAATCCTCCGAGCGGAGGGCCGCTGGTGCCCACGCCGCCGATGCCGCCGAGTGCGGTCGCGAACGTCGCTCGAGCCGCCACCGGAGCACCCGCGCTGCCCAGGGCCGTCAGCAAACGCGTCAGCTATCGCAACGGCACCATCGTCAATGCGCGCTTCACGTCCGACGGTCGCGGCGTCACGTACGCGGGCGCGTTCGAACACTCTCCGCTGAAGGTCTTCTCGGGCGTGCTCGATGGACCTGAGATCCGCCCCGCGAGCGGACCGGCGACGCTGCTCTTCGACGTCTCGGCAAAAGACGAGCTCGCCCTGGGTCAGTGGTCGGAAGACACGATGCAGAAGGGCTCGGGCATGGTGCTCTCGCGCGGGTCACTCGCAGGTGGCGCCGCGCGTCCGCTCTACGAGAACATCCTGTGGGCCGACTTCGGGCCCGGCGACTTGATGGTCTTGAGCCGCATCGTCGACTCGAAGTTCGTGATCGAATGCCCGCCCGGCAACGTGATCGCCAGCAGCAGTGAGGCGCTCTCCCGCGCGCGGCTCTCTCCTGATGGGAAATACGTCGCGTACATGCGCCAGCCCGTGGTCGGAGACGATCGCGGCACGGTGGAGATCGTCGATCGCACCGGTCGCCCCATCGCCAAGTCGCAGGCCGCGTGGACGCTCGACGGAATTGCCTGGAGCGCTGACGGTAAAGAGGTGTGGTTCTCGGCCGGCTACGACGACGTCGCGCGCCGCCTCTACGCGTTGTCGCTGGAAGGCGTGCAGCGTGAGATCTTCAGCGCGCCCGGCTCGCTGCGGATCTTCGACGTGGATTCGAAGGGTCGCGTGCTCGCGGTCGCCGGCATCACGCGCTCACGCATGTTCGGAAAGATGAACGGCGACGCGACCGAGCGCTCGCTCAGCTGGCTCGATGGCTCGATGCCGCTCGACGTGTCGAGTGACGGCAAGGCGCTCCTGTTCCTCGAAGGGTTCGGCCCCGCGAGCACCGAGGTGCAGACGTGGCTGCGTCGCTTCGATCAAGAAGACGACACGCCGATGCTGCTCGGGCTCGGGTGGGGCCGCGCGCTGTCTCCTGATCGGCGCTGGGCGATCGTGAGCCCCAAGGCGCCGTTCAACACGCTGCGCCTCGTGCCGACCGGAGCGGGCAGCGAGCGCGATCTCCCCGCTGGAGATTTCCAGGCCATCACGCACGTGCGCTTCTTCCCCGATGGTCAGCGCATCGCGTTCGGCGCGCTCGATCGCGAGAACGTGCCGCACATCTACGTGCAGTCGGTCGCCGACGCGCGCGATCAACCGGGCCTCACGCTCGAGCCGGTGCGGGTGGGTGATGACGCATACTCGCTGCTCGCCGCGCCTTCGCCTGATGGAAAGTGGCTCGTCGGCTACCAGAGCAAGACGCACAAGTCGTCGCTGATTCCAGTCGACCCGGCGACCGGGCCGATCCGCACGCTCGACGCGTTGCCCAACGGCGACTTCCCGATTCAGTGGACGCCCGACGCGAAGAAGCTGTGGGTGTGGCGCAGGCCGAAGGGCGTGAAGGCCGCGCTGCGCGTCGAGCTGCTGCAGTTCGATCTCACCAACGGGAAGGAAGTGTCGGTGAACACCATCGGCCCCGCAGATCCCGTCGGCATGGAGCACATCAAGGGCGGCATCGTCACGCCTGATGGCGCTTCGTACGTGTACACGGTGAATCAGCAGCTCGATGAGCTGTACCTGATCGAGGGAGTGCGTTGAGCTGCACCCGTGAGGGTTAAAGAGTGCAGAGCACGTTGACCGAGGGCTTCAGCGCCCAGGCTCCAGACGGAAAGTCGTCGGCGTACTTGTTCCGCGTGTTCGATGCGGATCGGCCGTTGAGCCCGTCTGCGCGCTTCTCGCTCGATCAGATCGACGAGGTGTTGCTCGGTCGCGCCGACAGCCGAACGATCTCCCGCACCGACGAAGGTGGAAAGCGCACGTTGCGCGTCGGCATTCCCGATCGGTGGATGTCCACCGCGCATGCTCGCCTCTCGCGCGTGATGCGCACCTGGGTGCTCGAAGACACGAAGTCGAAGAACGGAGTGCGCCGCAACGGTGAAGCCGTCATGCGCGCCGAGCTGCAGAACGGCGACGTGCTCGAATTGGGCCGAACGTTCTGGGTGGTGAAGCTCGCCGAAGCGCCGGGAGTGGATCTCGAGAGCGACGCCATTCCGGTGACCACGCTGTCCCCTTCCCTCGCGCTGCACTTCGCCGAGGTCATGAAGCTCGCGAAGTCGAACGTGAGCATCGCGCTGCACGGGCCGAGCGGGAGCGGCAAGGAAGTGCTCGCGCGCGCGATTCACGAGGCGAGCGGCCGCAAAGGTCCCTTCATCGCGGTGAACTGCGGCGCGCTGCCGGATGATCTGGTCGAGAGCGAGCTGTTCGGTCACCGCAAGGGCGCGTTCTCGGGGGCGCTCGAAGATCGGCCGGGGCTCATTCGATCATCGAGCGGAGGCACCCTGCTCTTCGACGAGGTCGGAGATCTTCCGCTCGAGGCGCAGCCGGCGTTGCTGCGCGTGCTGCAGGAAAAGCAGGTCGTGCCCGTCGGTGGAGCTGCGCACGTCCCCGTCGACTTGCGCGTGCTCTCTGCCACCCACCGCAAGCTGGGCGCGCTCTGTGAGAAGGGTTTGTTCCGCGATGACTTGCGCGCGCGGTTGACCGGCTACGAGGCCACGCTCCCGGCGCTCGTCGATCGACGTGAAGATCTCGGGCTGATGATCGGAGCGTTGATCAGCCGCTACGCGCCGCAGCGGCAGTTCTCGATTCAGTTCTCGATCGCCGCCGCGCGCGCCCTCTTCGCGTTCGACTGGCCGCTCAACGTCCGCGAGCTCGAGAAGGCGCTCGAAGCAGCGCTCGTCTTCGCGTCGTCGGGCACCGTGGAGCTGGAGCATCTGCCTCCCGCGGTGCGCACGGGACCGGTGAAGCGCGCCGTGAAAGACGCCGATGAGCTCAGATCAGCCGACGAGTCGGCTGGG
>JAEUJS010000533.1 GCA_016792935.1 Archangium sp.
CGAGAAAGAAGCGCACCCAGCCTTCCCAATCTCCGCGCTCTCGCACCGCCTGCAGCCGGTCGTAGTACTCGCGACGATGGGCCTTGAGAAAAAGGCTCGCGTACAACAGCGGCTCGCGCATCAACCCGCTCTCGCAGAGCAGGAGGCTGATCAGCAGTCTCCCAATGCGGCCGTTGCCGTCGCGGAAGGGATGGATGGTCTCGACCTGCACGTGCGCGAGCGCGATCGTGATCAGCGGCGGCAACTTCGAGGTCCGAAGAAATCCATCGAGCGCGCGCATGCAGCCCCCGACGCGCTTCGGCGGAGGCGGAACGAAGCGCGCCTCGCTCGGACGATCTCCGCCGATCCACACCTGGCCCGACCGGAACGCTCCAGGCGTCTTCTCCCGACCGCGGCCATGTTTGAGCAACGTGCGGTGCAAGCGTCGTAACAGCGACACCGAGACGCGCTCGCCGTCTTCGAGCGAGCGCATGCCCAACTCGAGCGCCGCGACGTAGTCGGACACCTCACGCACGTCGTCGAGCGGCACGCCGGGCGCCTGACGCGACTCGAAGAGGAGCAGGTCCTCGAGCGAACTCTGCGTGCCTTCGATCTGTGCCGAGAGCAGCGCCTCCTTGCGCACATACGAGTAGACGAACATCGACGTGTCGGGGAGCAACTGGCTCACCGCGTCGAGTCGCGCGACCGAACGTTCGGCGCCGTCGAGCAAGGCAGCGTCGAACTCGACGGGCGGAGTCGGAGGCAGCGCGCTCGGCACGAACGCACGGAACACGTCTCCCGGCATCCGTGAGCGCACGAAGACGCCCGTCCGACGCGCTTTAATAAGGAGCCTCCATCGGAGGTCTTATTCAAGCATGCTTTAATAAGACTCAGGACGAGATCAGCAGCGCGTCGCCAAACCGCTCGGCCAGCGCCTTCTTCGCCTTGGCGTCGCTCACCTTGCCGACGTCGAGCAGCGCAGGGTCGAAGTCCTTCGCGTTGATGAGCGCCTCGTAGCCCTTCAGCGTGACCTTCCGGTTGTTGCTGATGCGCAGGTGCGTCAGCAGCTCAGCGCCCTTCCAGGACATCAGCGTCTGCAAGCCAGCGTCGGTCAGCTTGTTGCTCGACACATCGAGCGTGACGAGCCGCTTCAGCTTCGACTTCGTCAGCGCAGTCATCGACGCATCGCTCAGCCCGCAGCCGTTGGCCTGCAGATGAAAGAGCGTCTCCATCGACTTGCTCGCCAGGAGTCGCTCGAACCCCACTTCTCCGAGCGACGTGGTGCCGATGTGCAACGACGTGAAGTGCTCCGCCGCTTCGAACACGCGCTCGGGAGACGTCATCAATTCCTTCGCGCTCCGAACGTCCAGCTCACGCAGCTTCGGAGACGGCTTCGGGAACAGCTTCGCGAACTCGGCTTGCGTCACGCTCTGGGGAAGCGCGAGGCCGGTCAGCTTCGGCAGCGCTTCCCACCCCGCGAGCTCGCCGAGCGCGACCTTGTTGCCTCCGATGTTGAAGCGCTGGAGCGTCGCGTTGATCGCGGAGGCCTTCTTCAGCGCAGCCCAGGTTGCCTTGTCGGCGATGCCGCAGCTGTTGAGGTTGAGCGTCTCGAGCGCGGTGAGGTGGTCCGCCGCGAGCAACGCCTGCACGCCCTCGTCCGTGAGCCCGCAACCCGCGAGCTCGAGGCGCTTCAGCTGCCCCTTCGTGAACGGAGGCGGATCGACGAAGTCTTCGAAGACCGAAGCGAGGTCGGTCTTCCCATTCGCGAGCATCACGCCGCCATCGAAGCCCATCGCCGCGCGCGACAAGTCCAGCTCTCGCAACAGCGGCATGCCCCACGCGAGCACGTTGCCGGCCGAGTTCGCGGTGAACCACCCGTCGACCGTCAGCGTCAGCGTGCGAAACGACTTCGGTTCCTTCAGCTCGCGGAACTCGGGCGGGAGGTGCTCGTAGATCAACAGCTCGATGCCGCCGATGGGCTCGCGCTCACGCAGCCACGGCCAGTGCTCCTCGATTTGATCCACCGACAGCGCGATGCGCTCGAGAAAGCCGCCGCGGAAGATGGGGTTCAGCTCTCGCAACGCCGACGGCGTGTTCTTCGTCTTCAGCCGCTTCAGAAAATCGGCCAGCCACTCACCGCGGTGTTTGAGCTCGAGCCGACGCGAGCTGGCGATCATCGGCGCGTAGCGTTCGTCGAGCGGATCCAACTGCTCCTGCGCGAGCTGGTGCGCGATGAACGTGCCGCGCGGATTGCCCGCTTCGATCAACTCATCGGCGTACACCTGCCGCAGCGAGAGATCGTCTGGCGCCGCGATGATCTTCCCGAGCGTCTTCACAGCCGCGTCACGACCTTTCCACCCTGCACCACCGTGTTGATCTTCGACGTCGCCGCGATGTCCTCGAGCGGATTTCCGTCGACGAGCAGCAAGTCTGCCTCCGCGCCAGGCTCGATGACGCCGATGCGCGCGTCCGGAAAGAAGAAGCGCGAGGGGAGAACGGTCGCTCCGAGCAACGCGTCGTGCGGAGTCATTCCCGACGACACCAACATCTTCAGCTCGTGGTGAATCGACGCGCCCGCGACGTTGCCGATGATGGACGAGTCGGTGCCCACGAAGAGCGGAACGCCAGCGCGGTACATCGCTCCCAGTGAAGCGGTGCGGTGTGGTCGCGCGGCTGCCATCGCCGAGAGCCACTTGCCGAGGAACGGATGCGGGTTGTTCTTCGCGCAGGTCGCGTCGCTCAACTGCTCGAGCACTTCCGGCGCTTCGATCTGCTGCTCGAGCTCACCGAACACGTAGTGGCTCTCACTCATCTGCGCGCCGCGCTCGAAGATGATCATCGTCGGCACCACGGGAATGCCCGCGGTCTTCAGCGCCTCGACCTGCGCGTCGTTCATCGGCCCGAGGTTGGGCATGTGGTTCAGCGCATCGACGCCGGCCTTCACCGCGAGCATCGCATCGTCTGCGTTGCCGACGTGCGCGACCGCCTTCAAGCCACGCTTGTGCGCCGCCTCGACGATGGCCTTCAGGTGCGCTTCTTCGAGGCGCGGCATGCC
>JAEUJS010000541.1 GCA_016792935.1 Archangium sp.
ACGTCACCGGCTTTCCGGGCGGTCACAGCGGCACCATCGTCGGCACGGTGAGCGCGGGCTCGCGCGTCGAGGACTGCAGCGTCAGCGGCGTCATCAACGGCGTGAGCGATCACGTCGGAGCGCTCGTCGGCACCAACTACGGCGACATCCGCAACTGCAACGCGCAGATGCTGGTGAACGGCGGCTACGCGGCTGGTGGGCTCGTCGGCCACAACTACGCGTTCATCGTGCGCAGCTGGTCGACGGGAGATGCGTACGCTCCGACGGGCGCAGCGGGCGGCTTCGTCGGCCGCAACGACGGAGAGATCACCGACTGCTTCTCGACGGGCGCAGGCCACACCACCGCTGACATGGGCGGCGGCTTCATCGGAGAGATGATCCAGGGAATCGTGACGCGCTGCTATTCGACCGGCACGGCGACGTCGGCCGATGGGCCCGGTGGCTTCATCGGCGTGAACTCGGGAGCGCCGACGGTGAACGATGGCTTCTGGAACGTCGAGATGTCGGGGCTGAGCACCAGCGCGCTGGGTGCTCCGCTGACTTCGGCGGACATGGCCGACGCGGGCACGTATCGGATGTGGGACTTCACGATGACGTGGACGTGGGATCTGCAGCGCTCTCAGTTTCCGATTCTGCGCTGAGTCACGCGGTGTGGCGTCGATGGCGCGCGATGACGGCGAACGAACGTGACGCGAGTTCTTCGCGCGTCAGGCCCGTCGCGGCGAGGTCGGACTCGACGAGCGCTCCACACGACAAACCGCGCAGGAAGAAGTTGAGCAGCCCCTGCCCCGTCGCCGCGTCATCGAAGCTCGTCCCGCTCAGCGTCGCCTGACCGAGCTCATCGACGAAGTTCTTGAGCCGCTTCGTCGCCGCGTCGAGCGACGAGAGGAAGAACGCGAACACGGTGCCGTAGCGCGCGACCAACTGTGCGGGGTGCAAGTCCCACCCCTGGTAGATGCCGCTCGCCAACGAGTGCCGGATGTCGTCGGCGCTCGCCTTCCACGCCGCGTGCACGGCGTTGCGATTTTCGCGCTGCTGCTCGGGGTTGAGCGACGCGCCCCGGTGAATCGGCACCGGGAACTGCGTCGTCGCGCCATCGCTGACGAACACGTCGGTGCCGGCGAACGCCAACTTCATCTGCGCGCGCGCCACGTCGCAGAATGGATGACGCAGCCTCTGGTCGGCCGCGGTGATGTCGAGGCCCGCGGTGAAGTCGTACGCGCCGAAGTGCACCGCGAAGAGCCGCCCGCGCGCGGCCTCACGCAACGACGGCAACAACGCGAGCGACTGCGGGGCTTCGATCATCACTTCGATGCGGGCCGCGGTCGCCCCGAGCGAATCGAGGGCGGCGAGCAACACGCGCACCTGTTCGAGCGCCACGACCTTGGGCAACGTGACGAGCAGCTCTTTCGTTCCGCAGCCCTCGAGAAAGAGCTTCAGCGTCTTCAGCGCACGCGGCGCGAGCTCGACGGTCAGCGGCTTGATGCGAATGCCACGAAACGCGGGGAGCGTTCCTTCCGCGGACGCCTTCGCGAACTCAGCGGCGGCCTTCGTGGCGGCGGCGTCTTCTTCGGCGTCGCTGCGATGCCCAAAACCGTCTTCGAAGTCGATGCGCAGGTCTTCCACCGGCTCTGCGGTGAGCTTCTGCACGAGGCGCGGGTACACCCGCTCGGCCACCGTGCGTTCGATGCGCAGCGCGTCGGCCAGCACCGCTGCGTCGGGCGCGTACGTGTCGAGCGCCGCCTTCGCGAGCGTCCCCAGCTTCTTGACGGTCGCTGAGGTGAAGAGATGTGCGCCTCCGTACACCACGTGGACCGGCTGGCGGCGGCCGCCATCTCCGGGGAAATCCGCCATCACCTTCGTTTGAGCGGCGTTCAGCCGTGCGAGCCATCCATCCGAGTTCATCGAAGCGCGTTGTACTCGCAATCGCGCGAGCGCAGCGGCGTACCCGCGCTCATGGAAATCCAACCCATCAACCTCCCTGAGCTGTGCGGCGTCGTGCTCGGCATGACGCTGGTCATCATCCCCGTCTTCGGAGCGACCATTCGCTTCGCCGCGCGGCCCTTCGTCGAGGCGCTCATCACCAGCGGGCTGGTGCGCCGCGGAGAGGCCATCACCGGGTCCGACAACGGCAAGCTGATCAGGCGCATCCAGGAATTGGAGCTCGAGGTCGCGCTCCTCAAATCAAAGGACGTCGATGTGTTGCGCCAGCGCGTGAGCTGAGTCACCCTGCGCGGCACCCATGCCCAAGATTCAGAACAACCCGCCGCGCACCACCGCTGCTCAGTCCACCACCTCGACCCGCTCGACGACCAGGCCGAAGGCCAACACCGGGGCCGCCGCGACGTCGCAGGCCTGGGGCCCGAGCGGCAGTCGCGGGAGCAACATCGACTCGAAGACCGCGCGCACTGCGTTCTGGCACTCGCCGTACACCAACGCTGACGCCAGGGCGGCGCAGAAGGCCTTCGGTCTCAAGTCGGTCGACGCGGGCAAGGAATTCATCGGCAAGGCAGTCATCACGCGCAACGAAGGTCCGCTGCAGCAGGCGGGCATCACGCGCGCGCGGTGGGACAACCACGACTGCGCGGCGGCGTTCGCTCGCAGCCCGTACACCGAGGCCGATGCGAAGCAGGCGCTCAAGAAGATGCCCTTCCTCTCGAGCGTGCAGGACGCGAAGGAGTACATCGGTCTCAAGATCGTCAACAAGACCGAGGACATCCTGGGAGAGGTCGGCGTGACGCGCTCTCCGTACGACCGTCACGACATGATGGACGCGTTCAAGCGCTCAGGGTTCTCGAACGCCGACGCGGAGCAGGCGAAGAAGAAGTTCGATTTCTTGAAGAACTCGCCGATGAACGAGGTGAAGGAATACCTCGGGCTCAAAGTGCTCAACAACTACACCGAGATGATGGCTGAGAAGGGCATCACGCCGGGCAAAGACCG
The DNA here is from genome assembly GCA_016792935.1 of Archangium sp. Taxonomy (GTDB): domain Bacteria; phylum Myxococcota; class Myxococcia; order Myxococcales; family Myxococcaceae; genus Archangium_A. Next base: position 2,944 of record JAEUJS010000541.1, read on the forward strand.
GCACGATCGCTGAGCTACTTCGGCAGGTTCCGCTGCACGGTCTTGCCGCGCGCCATCACCACCACGAGCTTCTGTGTGGCGGAGATGTCGGTGAGTGGATCTCCATCGACGAGCAGCAGGTCGGCGCTCTTCCCCACTTCGATCGTCCCGAAGTGGGGCTTGTCCATCAGCACCTTCGCCGCGCGTGAGGTCGCTCCCATGAGCGCGTCGGCGTTCGGCATTCCCGCGGCGACCAACAGCTCGAGCTCGTGATGGATGTCGGGCGCGAACGTGCCCACCGAGCCCATCGCGTCTGAGCCGACGGCGATCTGCACTCCCGCTTCGAGCGCGGTCTTCACGTTCACCGGCCGCGTCTTCACGTGCGCTTCGATCTCATCGCCCCACTTGAAGAAGCCCGGCGTCAGCACCGCCGCGTCGACGTACTTCGGAGCGAACTGCTCGAGCGACGCCTTCGGCTCGGTGTCGATGGTGAGCTGCAGCGGCGTGTACCGCTTCTGCGCGATCTGCGCGAAGCGCTCGTAGTTCACCATCGTCGGCACCATCACGATCTTCGCGGCCGCCAGGGTCTTCGCTTCTTCAGGGGTGAGCGCCGAGGTGATGACGCCGTGCGCGAGAAGGTCGACTCCGAGCTTCGCGCAGAGCAACGCGTCGCTCGCATCATCGATGTGCGCCGCGACTTTGAGCCCGTGCGCGTGTGCTTCTTTGACGACCGCGGCGATCGTCTCTTCCGTCAGCCGCGGCGCTCCGCTGGGAATGTCGGCGACGACGATCTTGATGATGGTCGCTCCGCCGCTGACCCGACGAAGCACGGCCTCGGTCGCCTCTCTCGGAGTCGTGACCTGCGTGCAGATCTTGTCGGTGACCGCCGCCTGCGCGAGCACGCCGTATTCAGAGATGAGGCTCGCCGGGTAGCCCCCCCGCGCGGTGATGATCGGCCCCGCGAAGAAGATGCGCGGCCCTTGACGCTTTCCATCAGCGACCTCGTTGCGCAGCGTGCCGACCTCATCGAGCGCGCCGCCGAGATCGTTCACGGTGGTGATGCCGGAATACAGAAAAGCCTCGAGGGTGTGCTTCGTGTCGGGCATCGCGAGGTACCACGGCGGCCACGACGTCGCGGTGGTGTGCACGTGCATGTCGACGAGCCCCGGCATCAGCGTCTTGCCGCGCGCATCGATCTCGACTTCCGCTGTGCGACTCGGGTCGGTGGGGACGAGCTCCTCGATGGTGCTCCCCGAGACCCACACGTCCTGGTGTTCGAGGACCGTTCCATCCACCGCAGTGAAGACGCGCGCGTCACGGAAGACCGTCTTGCCGACAGCCGTCTTCCCCTCGGAAAGCAACGCGCGGTACTCCGGGTACTTCACCGGGAACAACGCACACGCGGCGAGCACGACGCTCAGCACCAGACCGAGCAGCAAGAAGCAGGCGCGACGGACCATGAGAGCGGTCTACCATCTGCCACCGACATTCCTCTCGATCCGGACACTTCCACCACATGACCAATCCCAACGTGGTCTACCGGCACACCGTCGAGGCGTTCGTGAAGAACGTGCTCGAGCGGCATCGCCAGCTCACTCCGGAGTTCGTCACCGCGATGCAGGGCAAGGGCTTCGACCCCGCGAAGGTGCGCGATCTGCCGCGTGAGACGTGGTGGTGGTTGTTGCGGGAAACGGCGAAGCGTCTGCAGCCGCACCACGGTCAGGGCGAGACGATGGAGCTCATCGGCCGCGAGATGATCCGCGGCTACGCCAACGGACTGGTCGGAGCGGGACTCTTCCTCGCGCTGCGGCTGCTCGGCCCGCGTCGCAGCGTGTTGCGCATGGCGGAGAATTTTCGAACGGCCGACACGTTCTCGCGCGTCATCGTGCGCGAGGTCGGGCCCAACCACATCGAGCTCGACTACACGCCGACCGCGGGCATGCCGGAACTGGTGCAGGGCATCCTCGCGGAGTCGATGGTCACCATCGGGCTCGCGAATCCGCGCGTGGAATTCAAACCGGCTCCCGATGACGGTGCCGTGTACTCGTTGCGGTGGTGAGTCGTGCGCGTCGGCCTCGAGCTCGAGCTGCTGGCGCCGCGCGGAAAATCGCGTGAACACCTCGCGCGCGCGGTCGCGAAGAAGTTCGGCGGTCGCGTGGAGTTCGGCTTCAAGTTCCACGGCGCTGGTTTTCTCCCCGATGGGCGGGCCGACTGCCGGCTGACGAACGCGGTGCGCGTGCTGCGCGGCAAGAGCGTGCTCGCGACGTTCGTCGATGATCCGACCATCGTGGATGACGTCGAGCGCGGCGACGGCGAGACCATCTGGCGCACCGACGACGTGCGACTCGCGCTGCTGGTGGAACGAACGTGCTGGGCGAAGACGCGCGCGGCCGCGCTCACACCTTTCCGCACCGTCTTCGCGGCACACCATATTACTGGTCGCATTCAGGACCCTCTGGGGCACCCGCTCCTCGTTTCCGCGGTGGAGCCGTTCGAGCGGGAGCGCGTGTGTGAAGTGGTGCTCGCTCCGTTCGCGCGTGGAGAGTTGAAGCGCATGCTGACGGCGGTGTGTTCGCTGGCGACGAAGCTGGGCTTCACGGTGCCGAGCGAAGGAGCGATTCACGCCCACTACGACGCGAAGCCCTTCCACAGCACGCGGGCGCTGCGTCACCTGGTCCTCGAGTGGAGCGATGCGCTGCGCGAGTCGCTTCAGCCCAATCCGCGGTGCAGGAAGTTGGGACCGTTCCCGCCCGACGTGCTGCGCGTGGCGCGGGAGAGTGACGACGCGCTCCAGTTCGAGACCCTCGCCGCGGCGCTCTCGCTGGCGGGGCTGAAGCGCGAGGTCGATCTCAATCTGCTCGGGCTGGTGGAGCCGTTTCCGAAGCAGCCGACCATCGAAGTGCGTGCACTGCCGTCGACGCTCGATGTCGATGCGACGCTCGCGCGACTGGAGCTGATCGACGCGTTCTTACGCCGTACAAAAACCGGTTCTGCGCCGGTTTCCGTTCGGACTCGCGGGACCTGACAGCGGCCCCGCGCATGGCTAAAGCGCGCCCATGCGCCTGTTTGCTCTCTTCGCCGTGCTCAGCGTTGCGCTGTTCTCCGCGTGTCCGACCGCGAGCACGTGCACGCCGTCGACGTGTCCAACCGGCTGCTGTGACGCCAGCGGCATGTGCCAGGCCGGAACGGCGACGAGCAACTGCGGTATCGCGGGCAACCGCTGCACCGCGTGTCAGTTCACGCAGCAGTGCATTCAGGGTTCGTGCTTCGGCTCTGCCGGTGGCACGGGTGGAAGCGGTGGCGGAGGAGGCACGGGCGGAGGCACCGGTGGCGGCACAGGCGGTGGACTGACCGGCGGCGGCGGCGGCGGTGGTCTCGGCGGTGGAATGGGTGGAGGCACGGGCGGAGGCGGGCTGATCGTCTTCCCGATGTCCGCGACGGTGCCGCAGCGAGGCGACTTGTTGATCAGCGCGCACCTGGTGGGCAACCCGAGCGACCCCGCGGTGAACTTCGAGATCGAGTCCGGCAGCGGTCTGCTCGTTCCGTACGGCCAGAGCGCGGCGTACTTCTACGCGGCGTCGGCCCCGGCGACGGTGCGGATTCGTGCGTCGGCGAACTTCATGTCGTCGGTCGCGCAGTGGATCGATCTCACCATCGACGCCAACGCGCGCCGCATCGAGGTCTTGCCGCAAGGCTTCTCGCAGCTGCCCTTCGCGTTGGCGCCGAACACCCCGCAGACGTTCGCGGCCGTGCGCGCGGTGAGTACGAACGTCGTCGGCGTGCCCGACGCGCAGTTCATTCTCTTCCCCTCGCTCGACACCTCGTCGACCGGCACGCTCACCGCCGCGGCCGATCAGACGCGGCTCTACGCCCGTGAGCTCTCGAGCAACGTGTACGCCAGCACCGACATCGAGGTGATGGCCACCAACGAGCCGTCGATCGTCGTCTCGCCAGCGGTGGCGACCACGGCGGCGAACGGAGTCGTGCAGTTCACGGCGACGGTGTCGACTGGCGCTCCGATCTTCTGGGACGTGGTGAGCGGCTCGGGGACGGGATCGATCAACTCGAGTGGCACCTACACTGCGCCCTCGACGCCTGGCATCTACGTCGTGCGCGCGACGGTCAACCTCTCGGGCCAGCGGTTCGCGCTCGGGACCATCATCGTGCAGTGATGGCCGCAAGGCGCGCGACGGAAACCAGCGAGCGGCGCGAGACACGGCGCATCACGACGGGCGGCGAGCACCGTCGCTCGCGGCACGGCACGCGGCGCATCACGACGGGCCGCGAGGCGGAGCTGACGAAGACGCAGCGTCGCTCGCGGCTCGGCACGCGGTGCATCACGATGGGCCGCGAGGCGGAACTGACGAAGACGGAGCCGCATCGCGTACGCCTCTTCCATCACTTACGCACTCACGAACTTCCCCTCACCCTTTCCCTCTCCCGCAGGGGCGGGAGAGGGGATCCGCGCCGCCGCGCAGTGCTCGTTCACTCGCCTGACGAATTTCTCCTCGCGTGAGCGCTGCGTTCTGGCTGGCGCTGGCTTCGCTGCTCGTCGTCCCGGCGTCGGCTGATTCGTTCGACCTCCCGCACCAATTCGTGCTCGCCCTCGGAGCGAGCGTCCTCGCCTGGCGCGCCGCTGCGCATTCCGTCTCGCGTCGGCATCTGGTGGTCGCCGTCACGTGGCTCGCGGCAGCGCTCGTCGCGACGCTCTTCTCCGAGCTGCGCGCGGCGTCGGTGCCGGCGCTCTTCACGCTGTCCACCGCGATCGCGCTCTCGCTCTTCGTCTCTTCGACGCAACGGTGGACTGCGCTGCTCATCACTGCGTGGCCGATCGCGGCGTACGCCCTCGCACAGGCCCTCGGACACGACTTCATCGACTGGGCCAACGTCGCCACGTGGTGCGGAGGCACGCGCCCGTTCTCGACCCTCGGTCACCCCACCCAGCTCGCGGTGTGGATGGCGATGGTCGCCGTGCTCGCGCTCGAAGAAGGCCAGCGAGGAACACCCAGGCTCTTCGCGTGGCTCACCGCCGCGGTGTGTGCGCTCACCTGTGTCGCGACGCTCTCCCGCGCGGGTTGGCTCGCGCTCGGCGTCGGAGTGCTCGCCTGGGCCGCCCTGCGCTTCAAGGGCAACACCCGAAGGCTGCTCCCGCTCGGAGGCGCGGCGCTCGTCATCGCTGCGCTGGCGACCGCCGTGGCAGGCCCCTCGGCGATTCTGGAACGCATCACGCACGCGCTCGTTGCTCCGACGCGCGTGCAACTGTGGGGAACGGCACTCGCCGGCTTTCGGCACCGCCCGTGGATCGGCTGGGGCTTCGACTCGTTCTTGCTCGTCGATCAGCAGTTCCGCCATCCCGACGCGTGGAAGTTCGAGTGGGGCGGCACCGCTGCGCACGCGCACTCGTTTCCGGCGCAGGTGTTGGCGACGCAGGGCATCGCTGGAGCGGTCGTCGTCGTGCTGCTCATCGTCTTCGTGATGCGGACGTGGCGGCGTGCTCCGAGTCCGCTGCTCGCTGTGGTGCTCGCGTTGGCTGCGGCGTCGATGGTCGCGTTCAGCGGAGTGCTCGTGCTCGCGCTCGGTTGGTGCGTGCTCGCGGCTTCGATGCGCGACGTCGAGCGGAGGATGCCGGCGTGGGTGTGGTTTCTGACGCTCGTGCCGTTGCTGGGGACGGCGATGTTGTTCGGTGCGTCGCTGACTGGTGGTGCGGCTGAGCGCGCTGCGATGCGTGCTGATGCGGCGAGCTCGCGCTCACGCGACGCTGCTGCGAGTTCGCGCTCCCTCACCCCCAGCCCTCTCCCCGAGGGAGAGGGGGACGCCCGTGCACGCGACACCGCGCGGGCGGAATTCTTGTTTCGTGCCGCCGCCAGTCTCGACGTGTGGACCGGCGAGTGGCCCGTGCGTCACGGCGTCTGGCTCGAGCAACAACAGAAGTGGCTCGCCGCCCGCGCGCGCTACGAGCTCGCCGTGCAACGCGCTCCGGGTGTCGCCGTCTTCGAGGCCAACGTCGGTCGCATGGCCGGCCGCGTGCTCGATCGCGACGGAACGCACCAGTGGTTCGAACGCGCACGACGCCACGCTCCACTCGACGCGCACATCGCGCTCGATGCCGCCGACGCTGCGCTCCGCCTCGAAGAGTTCGAGCTCGCCAACGACGCGCTGCGCACCGTGCTCGGCCTGTATCCCACTGACGGTCCCGCGTGGTTGATGCTCGCGCGGCTCCGCCTGGCTCAACAACGTCCGGTCGAAGCGCGCGCTGCGCTCGAAGCCGCACTCGATGCCGACTGGCGCGACTGGCCCGAGGGCGCCGCCATCACCCGCACGCTCCTCGCGGCGATTCAGGAAGGTCTGGGCGACCCGTTCCTCGCGGCCGAGACCCGCGCGCGGAAGGACTTCGTGTTGCCCAGCGACATCTGCGGTGCTCCCTCGAAGCTCGGACTGAAGTAAGGGGCGCGCGTGGCACACGTCCTCGATCAGCTCGTCTCGCTCCTCTCCCTGGAGAAAATCGAAGAGAACCTCTTCCGCGGTCAGAGCCAGGATCTCGGCTGGGGCCGTGTCTACGGCGGTCAGGTCATCGGTCAGGCGCTCGCTGCGACGCTCGCCACGGTGCCGGCTGATCGCACGGCGCACTCGCTCCACGCCTACTTCCTGCGCCCCGGAGACGTCGCCGCCCCCATCGTCTACCAGGTGTCGCGAAGCCGCGACGGCAGCTCGTTCACCACGCGGCACGTCACGGCCATCCAGCACGGCCAGCCCATCTTCGACATGTCGGCCAGCTTCCAGAAACCGGAAGAGGGCTTCGAGCACATGAGCGAGATGCCGAAGGTGCCTCCGCCGGAAGAGGTGCCGACCGAGCAGGAACGCATGAAGCCGTTCGTGCAGAACTTCCCCGACTTCATGCGCGAGCGGATTCTCGCCGAGCACCCCATCGAGATTCGCACCGTCGCCGAGCCCGACCCCACGCTGCGCGGCGTGCATCCTCCGCAGCGGCAGGTGTGGTTCAAGACGACGCACAAGGTGGCCGACACGCCCGTGCTGCATCAGGCGCTCCTCGCCTACGCGTCAGATTTTTCGTTCATCACCACCTCGCTCAAGCCGCACGGCAAGACGTGGATCTCGCGTGGCATGCAGGTGGCGAGCATCGATCACGCGGTGTGGTTCCACGCGCCGTTCCGCGCCGACGAGTGGCTGCTCCACGTGATGGATTCTCCGCGTGCGTCGGGAGCGCGTGGGCTGGTGCGCGGGCAGATCTTCTCGCGTGACGGAAAGCTCGTGGCGTCCACCACGCAGGAAGGCCTCATCCGCTTCCGCAAGGAAGGCTGATCAGACCTTCAGCGGGCCGCCGGCGTCGATCTTCTTGATCAGCGCCTTGGTGACGTCTTCCGCGCCACCGCCCCAGAGCACGGCGCTGCGGTCGAGCACCATGTCGGCCTTCTTCTCTTTGGCCAGCTCTGCCAGCAGCGGGCGGGCGCGGGCGAAGAGCGCCTCCCTCAGCGCGTCACGCTGACCTTGCAACTTGGCGAGGAGCTTCGCTTTCTCATCATCTGGGAGTTTTGCGCCGCCCTTCCATTCTTTCTCGAGGGCCTTGGCGGCCTCCGCTCCCACCTTGGACGAGTCAAGGAGGGCGGTGAGATCGACGGTGAGGACGGTGGACATTGCGCAGCTCCCTGGGGGTTGGGGTAAGAGTTGGACCATGCCTGTGAACGGGATTGGAAGTCCATCGACTCCTCGCACCACTTCGACCACCAGCACCACGAACACCGGGCCCGCCCAGGCCACGACACCGCAAGCGCCGGTCACGAACCAGGGCTGGCAGGCCGGTACGGGCAGCACGCAGCGCCCGCTCGACCTCTCGCTCCCGCGCAACACGTCGGTGAGCCAGGCTGATCTGCAGGCGACCGCTCCCAACCCGGTGCGGGCCCAGCTCGAGGCGTCGCTGGCGACCTTCAGCAACCGCGTCGAAGTGGCGCTCAACCACGACGCGATGAGCATCGCGCGCGGCCGCACTCCGGTGCGTGAGGGCGACACGCTCACGGCGCAGCAGAACACCGACCTGCGCAACGCGGCGACCGACTTCCTCAAGGACATCCCCATCGGCGCGCTGAACCCGGATCTCGCCGCGGGCATTCAGAAGAAGCTGCAGGACGCGGGCATCAACACGCGCGACATCTCCGGCACCAGGTTGAAGGACCTCGGCAACATCGGCGGAGACATCGCCAAGGACCTGGTCAAGGACCTCAAGGACAACTCTCCGACCGCGTACTACTCGCTGGCCGCCACGCTCGCGGCTGGAGCGGGCGTCGCTGCGTGGACCGGTGGCTCCGCGAAGCTCGCCTCGCTCGGCATCAAGCCGGAGATCAAGCAGGGCTTCTTCGACGACCAGCTCCAGGTGAAGTTGCGCGGCAACTGGGATGCGCACTTCAAGAACTTCAACGTCACGGGCACGGTCAGTGGTCGGGTCGATCTCCCCAACGACATGGGCCGCCTCACCGGCTCGGTCACCGCGAACTCGGCGACGGGCTTCGACAACGCGCGGGTGCAGTACGACTTCAACCGTCCGAACTTGAACCTGTCGGCGTACGCCACGGCGAACCGCGACGGCATGCAGGACATCGGCGGCTCGGTCGTCTACCGCGCGAACGACAACCTCACGTTGAGCGGCGGCGTGAATCACAACTTCCAGACCGATCGCACTACGGCGACGGCGGAAGCGGCGTACCGCGTGCGTGACAACGTCGACTTCGCGCTGTCGGCGTCGCACGACTCGCGCGGTGATTCGCGCATCGGCGCGGGCGTCCGTATTCGGTTCTGATCGCAGAGCTTCGTTTCGAGCAAGGCGAACAGCAGTGAGGTCGATGGAGTGCGGTGGTCGATCGCACTTCGCTCGACCCGGGCGTGCCTCTCGCTTTCGCGCGTTCTGGTTCGCGGGTTGGTGCGGGCTCCGACTCCAGGCTGTAGCCGTTGATGACCAAAAGTCGGTCCTCTTTGATGACGGCTGATCGTCGGCGGCGAATTCGCTTCTCTGCTTCGGTCGGGCCACGCTTCGGCTCTTGGTCGCTGTGTTGCGAGCGCAGGGAGGGCTTCTTCCCCTTCTTCTTCTGCTGTTGAGTGCGTGTCCGCGCGCGACGACTCCCGTGATCGACGCGGGTCCGCCTGACGCCGGACCGCCGGAGCCGTTCGTTCCGCGCTTCGCTCCGATGGACGATGACGGCGGCTTCACGCTCGCACCCAACCCTCGGTTCGATCGCAAGACGGTCGAGCTCGACGCCGACTCGCGCACGCTGGCGATGCTCGATCGCGAGCTGCTCGCCTCCGATGCTGGCCTGCCGCGCGCCGACGCGCAGACGTTTCCTGATCTGTACTCGCTCCACGACGGCGTCTTCACGTTTCGCGGTGGGCCGGCGCGCGCGAACTCCGACTTCGGCTTCATCCCGCGCGCGCCGAAGTCGCTCTCCATCGCGTGGATGGTGACGACCGGTCAGAGCAAACCGCCCTGGCTCGGAGGCACCGGCTGGACCGGCCAACCCGCCATCGTGCGGTGGCCCGCGGTGATTCGGCACTCGATGAGCAAGCTGGGCGATCTCCGCCGACGCGAAGACTTCGTCGAAGTGATTCAGGGCTCGCTCGATGGCTCGGTGCACTTCATCGATCTCGCGACGGGCAAGCGGAGCCGTCCTGCCCTCGTCACCGGCAATCCCATCAAGGGGAGCGTGTCGGTGGATCCGCGCGCGTACCCATTGCTCTTCGTCGGTCAGGGCATTCCCGAGAACAAGCCCATCGGCCTGCGCGTGTACGAGCTCATCGGCCATAAGGAAGTCTTCTTCCTTCCGGGGAGTGACAAAGAAGCGCCGCGGCGTGGCTGGGGGGCGTTCGATTCGTCGGGGCTGCTCAACCGCAACACCGACACCTACGTCGTCGGCGGAGAGAACGGGCTCATCTATCTCATCAAGCTCAACACCAACTTCGATCCACTCGAGCTGACGTTGGAAGTGAAGCCCGAGGTCGCGCGCTATCGCTACAAGTCTCCGGGGCTGTCGGATTTCGGAGTGGAGAATTCGCTCTCGGTGTTCCGCAACCTCGCCTTCTTCGCGGACAACGGAGGCACGCTGCAGTCGCTCGATCTGCGCACCATGACGCCGCGGTGGAAGTTCGAAGCGGGAGACGACACCGACGCGTCGCTCTCCGTTCAGCTCTTCGAGGGACGGCCGACGTTGTTCACCGGCACCGAGGTCGACAAGACCGGCCCGAAGGGGAACACGTGGCTGCGACGTCTCGATGCGCTGACCGGGAAGGCGGCGTGGGAGAAGAGCTATCCGTGCGAGCAGATTCTCGAGCCGAAGAAACGCGACGCGGGTGTGTTCGCGACGCCAGTGCCTGGAACTGGAGAGGTCGCGCATCTGGTGTTCTTCGTGCTCGCGCGATGTCCGGGTCCTGAGAACGGAGTGCTCCTCGCGCTCGACAAGCGCACCGGCAACGAAGCGTGGAGAGTCGAGCTGCCGCGGTACACGTGGGTGACTCCGGTGTTGCTGACCGATGAAGAGGGCAAGGCGTGGCTGCTGCACGCGGGCATCGGCGGCATGGTGCGATTGCACGAGGCGCTGACGGGGAAGCTCGTCGCGAGCGTGCAGCTCGAGGGAGACATCGAGTCCTCTCCCTCGGTGTTCGGAGGGCGCGCGGTGATCGGCACGCGCCTCAACCGGATCTACGCGGTCGACATCAAGTAGCTAGAAGGTCCCGGCGATTCCGGCGTACGCGCCGTTGGGGCTCAGCATGACGGTGGGCTTCGGCGCATCGCTCGGAGCGAGCGCGAAGAACAGCACCGTGCCCGCGACTGCGACGACGCCACCACCGATCATGAGCCCGGTCGCGACGGCTTGATTCGTTCCGACGCGCTGCTCGAGCGCTCCGGCGCTCGCGGCGTCGAGGATCTGTGTGTTGACGACTCCCTGCCCGTCGACCGCGTTCGCAAAGGCAGCGCGATCATCCGCGCCGGCGAACCAGGTGCCGAGACCGACTCCGACAGCAACGAGACCGGCACCGGCTATTACGAGCGGAACGGCGCGCGGTGTGTTGGCTGTTGGATCTTTCGCGACTGCGGGCGGCTGCTCGACGACCGCCGGCTTCTGCTCGACGACGGGCTTCTGCTCGATGATCACGTACTTCGGCTCGGTGACCGAGGGCTTGGGCTCGGCGACGACGGGCTTGGGCTCAACCGGAGCAGGCTTCGGCGCGACGACCGGCTTCTCCGCATCGAGCGACCGGTTGGATGACGCGAGGCGCGCAGGCTGACCGGTGAGCACGAACGTCGCGAGGTCGGTGTAGCCGTTGCCCTTGCGTGCTTCTGCTTGTTGCATGCCGCCGTCTCGCACGCGATTTCCGACTCGGACGTCGATGAGCAGCGCCGTCACCCACTGTGTCGCGTCGACACGAAACACCAGCAACCGAGACGCGCCTTCGCGAGCAGCGAGCTTGATCGCTTCGGCTTCGCCTCCGTTGACGCACAACGGGAGCTGCGGACGCAGCGAACCTTCGAACGCGAGATCGATCACCACATCCACCGGCGCAGCTTCGAGCGTCACGTCGTAGCTGAAGGACTGCGCGTTGCCTGCGAGCGCGACGATGCGATAGCTGCCCGCCGCGAGCGTCAGCCCTTTGATCGGAGCGAGGCCCATGCGCACACCGTCGACGAAGATGGTCGCACCCGGAGTGGTCGAAACGCTGAGCGCGACTTTCTTCGAGCGCGCCATCTCCACTCGCAGCTGATCGAACTGCGCGACCGTCGAGGGTGAGAACGCGTTGGGATCGAGCTTGAACTCAGGAGCGGTGCGCAACACGCGCCTCCACGCGCGCAGCTGCTCGTTCTTTCGGTTGAGGCTCTTGTAGACGAGCCCTTCGAGAATCCAGGCCGTCTGCAGCTGATTCGCGACGAGATCCGATGGAGGGAGCCGCTCGAGCGCGCTGACTGCACTGCGGACCCCTTCGAGCGTCTTGTCGAACTGATCTGCGTAGAACTGCGCGCGTGCGGCCTCGAGCTGGCGTGTCACGTCTTCAAGCGCGGCGCTCGGCGGCGGCCTCAAGCGCGTGAGCACCACGAACGGATCGAGCGCATCGTCTTTCAGCAGACCGGAGACCGCGTCGGAGAACGCAGTGGCTCCGGTGAGAAGATCCGCGTCGCGGCAATCGCCGACAGCGACGGTGATCGCCTTGCCGCCGGCGTGCGCCGAAACCGCGAGCAGACAGCCGAGCGTCAGGAGTCCTCTCCTCATGGCGCCATCCTCTCCCTGCTTGCCGACGACGGGGAGCACAAACTAGAGCCGCATCATGGTCTGGCGCGTGATGGTGGTGATCGCGGTCTGCGGGGCGTTCGCGTGCGGTCCTCGCATCCGTCGATGCACTGAGGGGTGTCCGCAAGAGAGCACGTGTGACGCAGCGAGCGGCTTCTGCGTGCGGTCGACGCCAGACGCGGGCGTGACCGACTCGGGTGTCGACGCAGGTCGCACTGATGCGGGTGTGATCGACGCTGGCTGCGACATCTTCGGCAACGGCGGCTGTTCTTCGAACGAGCGCTGCGGCGTCGCGATCTTCGACGCGGGCACCGGTGCGCTGACATGTCTTCCGCCGGGCGCGAAGGGCGAAGGCGACTCGTGCGCGTTCTCCTCTTCGTCTGGGCGGACGACCGACGACTGCGAAGGAACGCTGGTGTGCGCTTCGATCAACGGTTGCCGCACGGCGTGTGACGACAACCACGCGTGTGCGGCGGGGTTCGAGTGTCTGCGCTTTGATTTTGGTCTCGCGTCGCTCATCGGCGGCTGCGTGCCGAAGTGCGACCCGGTGAGTCAGAGGCTGATCAACGACGGCGGCGTCTGCGGCCCAGGGTTGGAGTGCGCCGGGTATCCGGAAACCGGCGGCCTCTGCATCGCTGAACGGAATCCGGCGAACGTGCACGGGACAACGGCGCCGAACTATCTCAACGGCTGCGCTGCGGGCGCGATGCCGATGACGTTCGATGGAGGCCGAGTCTGCGCAGCGCTCTGTCGTCCGGCGGAAGTGCACAGCGGCCAGACTGCGAACGCTGGAGGGATTTCTCCCAACACGTGCGCCAGCCGCGGAGCAACGAATGCGACCTGCCGATTCTGGAACCTGTACCGACCTGATCTCATCGGCACGGGCGGCTTGAGTGACTGGGGCTACTGCAGCGATCCCGCGTTCGAACAACTTCCGGCCTGCACGGCACTCGACGCTGGTGATCACCTCAACTACGGATGCGGTCCGCGCTGAGCAGTCCAACAACTGGAGGGCGTCAGATGACGAAGTCACACGTGGCGTTGGTCGTGATTGCGATGAGTGCGTGCACAGGTCCAGCGGGGCCTGCGGGTCCGGCGGGCGCAGCAGGCGCGATGGGAGCGCCGGGAGCGATGGGAAATCCGGGCACCGGTATCGCTGGCATCGACGGCATGAACGGCCAGTCCGTGACGGTGACGGCACTGCCCGTTGGTAGCGCGATGTGCCCAGCTGGCGGTGCACAACTTGTGGGCGCTGATGGTGGCTCGGCCGTGATCTGCAGCGCTGCCTCAAACGAAACCGAGCCGATCTACGGCCACGGCGATGCGGGGACACTCACCATCAGCGTGGACACTGACTGGCAGATGAACCCGCCGACGAGCTACGAGTTCACCGATGTGACGATCGCGGCAGGCGCCACACTGACCGTGCCGAGCGGGGTCACCATTCTCGCGACGGGAACGTTCACGAACCTCGGAACGATCGAGGTGCAAGGCTGGGCCAACGGTGGATACATCAGCTTCCAGGACGAGCCCCTGCCCGATGGTGGGGCCGGGCCGCTGATCAATGTCTCCGTTTCCGAGCCCGGGCAAGGAGTCGCCTTACGTCCTGCTCGCAACGGAGTGGTAACGCGAGGAACGCAGGGCCCGTTCTCGATGGGTGGTTTCAAGTTGTCCGTGGCCGCTGCGCGCAGACTCATTCGCATCGCGGAGGAAACAGGCGGGGGCGGGGGCGGCAGCGCCGACATCACTGGCCTTCGCAATGGCGGCTATGGAGGCGGCGCGTTCAGCCTGCGAGCAGCAGGGGTCGTGCAGGCTGGGGCGATTCACGCAAATGGAGAGGCTGGGGTGCCGTGCGCAGGCGGAGGAGCGGGAGGAGTCATCGTGGTCGTCTCGGGAACGTCAATTTCCATCGGGGCGACCACTGCGCGCGGCGGGAATGGAGGTTCGAACGCTGGCGACATACCTTGCAGTGGTGGTGGCGGTGGAGGCGGTGGAATCGTGCACCTGATCGCACCGCAAATTGGGCCCACCACCACCGTCGATGTTGGGTTCGGTTTCTCGACCTTCTACCCGTTCAACCCAGCACCAATTAGCTCGACATCCGGCGGCGGCGGGGCGTGTGGAGGGCACGGCGGTAGCGGTGGTGCCTTGCCGAACGGCTATGGCGGAGCAGGCACTCCGGGACTCGTCCTGACCTCGCAAACGAATCCCGCCAGACTTTTCTGAATGGATCGCATGCGCCTTCCGAGGTCGGCCCGCGATTGGTCGGCGAACCGGAGCGAGTGACCACGCTCTTCTGATTGGTGCCGCGTTCGTCAGCAACTGGTCACTGCTCGACGCAGTAAAGCAGGTACGAGTTTCCACAGTTCGCGAAGTTGCCGAAGCTATCCATGAAGTTCGGCGTCGAGACCTGTGCGAGACCGAGGGCCACTGTGCCTGACGCGCTCAGCCAGTCGCCACACGTGGTCTCTAGTGTACCGAGCTGAGTGCCTGGAGGATTCCCGCCCGTCCCCGTCCACACCGCCGTCGCAGTGCTCGGCAGCACGAACGAGCCATTGACCCTCTGCCACGCCCAGGCACTCAGGGCAATTGGCCCCATCGGAAAGCCTGTGGTCTTCACGTCAGAGCCGATGCCGATGATGGTCCCATCAGGGCGAACGTAGAGCGCCGTATCGCTGAGCCAGGCGCGCGGAGTGATGCCGACGGCAGCAATGATGGCTCTCGAGTTCGCGAGCGATGCGGAACAGGTCGAGTCAGCGTTCAGGACGCTCGTCGGTCGCGCAACCGGTCCGACGAGCACGATGCGCTTCGAACCCGATGGCGCTCCTGGCAGAGCAAGGTTCATCGTTGAGACGTTGCGGATACAGGCGATGCGGGTGCCGGCGTTGTTGCACGTGTGGGTCCCCATGCCGTCGTCGTTGAAGCGGCCCGGCCCGCCATAAACGAGTCCACGGCTGAGCGAGCCCGAGCTCGCCGTCCAGCCCTGGCAGTCCTGTCCATTCGATCCGCCGGTGGTGTTCGTGCCGGACCACAACGAAGACGTGACAGTCGGAATGAGAGTCCCGTGCTCGTTCATTGCGAGCGCTGAGCGAATGTTGCCGGCGATGAAGTCGGCCTTGCTCACCGCAAACACCACACCGTCACGGCGACGAATTCCGCCACTGGCCGTCAGACGCGACGAAGCTGTGCTCGTCGACGTCGACATCCACGCGATGTACTCGGTGCCCGCCGTGTTGTTGATGCCGGCATCGCTCGCGTAATAGTTGCAGAGCGCGTCATACGGAGCCGTGCCTCCGAGGTTGGCCGGCACAGTCACCGAGCTGACGAAGGCGATGTTGGTGCTCAGCGTCATGAAGTTCGGCGCCACCGTCGTGTGTGCGGTCATCGAAACCTGGCAGTCACGACCACGGCCGAAATTCGTGCAACTGGTCGGTGCGGTGTAATTCGCGAAGAACGAGCCCGAGCCGTTAGAGGTCGACGAACGCACCGTCGGTCCAGCGCCCTGCGTGTAGAGCGAGCTGCACTGTGCCGTGGTCGACGTCGAAGTGCAGTTGACGATTGCTCCGTCGAGCGTGCCCGTCACACCACCTGCGTTGGGCGTGAGCGTCAGGCGCCACATGCCGGTGCCGGTCGCCAGCAGCGCAGTCGAGAGCGGCCCACCACTGACCGAGATGTTCACCGAGTGATTCCCGCCCGCCGTCGGCGCGTACCGAATGCGCACGGTGCACGACCCCATCGCCGGAATCGCCATCGCGTTACACGTGTCGCTCACGACGGTGAAGAAGCCGCTGATCGACGAAGTGCTCAGCGTCGGCGTCGGCACATCGCCCGGATTCGAGATGACCCAGTCGAAGGTCAGGCTCGTCCCAATCTCGACGCCACCGAACATGTACGAGGTCACGTTCGGGCTCAGCGACGCCGCCGTCTGCGCGGTAC
Organism: Archangium sp.; assembly: GCA_016792935.1. Lineage (GTDB taxonomy): Bacteria > Myxococcota > Myxococcia > Myxococcales > Myxococcaceae > Archangium_A. The sequence goes on from JAEUJS010000541.1 coordinate 19,140, forward strand.
CGGTGAGCGTCATGTTGGTCGTGCCTCCCGGAGTCGCCGACGCCGTCAGCTGACCCGTCTTCGCGCCCGACGGCATGCTCGCCGTGAACACCACGCGCAGATCACAGCTCTGCCCCGCGTTGAGCGGCGCCGACGCCAGACACGTGCTCCCCGCGAAGTCGATGCTGAATGGCCCCGTCACGCTGAAGGCCACGATGCCCGACTGCGACTGCCCGTTGTTGGTGATGGTCAACGCCCGCGCCGCCGTACCCGGAATCACGACGTTGCCGAACGCGCCGCTGCCGCTCCACACCAGGTTCGCCTGCGTCAACCCCTGACCCGAGAGCGCCGTGCTGACCGCCCCCATCCCCGCCATCGACACCGAGATGGACCCGCTGCGCATGCCCGACGCCTGCGGAGCGAACTGCGCGATCAACGTGCACTGCGTCCCTCCGGCCAGCGCCACACCCGCACACGTGTTCGAGCTGCCCGCGCGAATGTTGAAGTCCGAACCAATGACGTTGGTCGTCAACAGCGGCGTGGTCGCATCTCCGGTGTTGGTCACCGTGATGAGCACCGTCGTGGTGCTGGTGTCACCGACCGTCGTCGCAGGGAACGTGAAGCTCATGGGCGAAATCGACAATGCCGCCGGAGCCTGCGCCGTACCCGTCACCGACGAGCTCACCGTTCCGCCGGTCATCGCGGAGACCTGCACCAGAATCGACTGCTGCCCACGCATGCCTCCCGACGGAGGAGCGAAGGTGAGCGTCACCGTGCACGTCGCGTTCGGCGCCAGCGCGGCGCTGCAGTTGTTGGTCTGGCTGAACCCCTGACCCGACCCGATGAGCTGCACCGAAGGTACCGTGGTGCTCGTCGCGCCCGTGTTGCGCACCGTGAACATCTGCTGCGCCGAAGCGCCCTGCACCACGTTGCCGAAGTCGAACGTCGGCGGCGAGATGGTCAGCGCTCCGGGCGTCACGCCGTTGCCGGTGAGATTGGCCATCTGCGACCCCCCCGGAGAAGCCGTCACCGTCAACGTTCCGTTCTTCACACCCGTCGAGCCCGGCGTGAAGAGAATGACCACGTCACAGTTGCCGCCTCCGGCGAGCGTGCCCGTGCAGTTGCTCGACTGAATCGCGAAGTTCGCGCCCGTCACGTTCACCATCACGTTGCCGCTGGTGCCCTGCCCCGTGTTGGTGACGCCGAACGTGATGCTCTGCGAACCGTTGCTCGCCACGTCACCAAACGAGACGTTGCCCATCGGGCTCATCGACAACGCGGCCGGCGTCTGACCGACACCGCCGAGGTTGATGACCAGCGGCAAAAGGCCCATGCCGGCGATGGTGAGCAGGCCCGCCCGCGAGCCGACGCCCGTCGGACGGAACAGCATGACCACCTGGCACGTGCTGCCGCCCATCACCGTCTGGCCGTTGCACGTGTCGGAACCCGCCGCGGGGCTGCGCACGAAGTCGCCCGCGTTGGTGCCACCAATCGTGGTGCTCAACATCGGAGACGTCGCCTGCCCGTTGTTCGTCACCACGAAGGTGACGGGCATGCTGTCGGTGCCCTGCACGGTCGGGTTGAACGCTCCCGTCATCGGCAACACGCTCAGCGACGCCGGCGTCAGCGCCTGACCCGCCAGCGTCGCCTGCGCCATGCCCCCCGGCGTCGCGCTCACCGTCACCGTCGCCGCCTTCGTGCCGGCGCTCGCAGGGCCGAGCTGCAGATTGAACGTACACATCGCGTTCGGAGCGAGCGTCGAGAGACAGGTGTTGTTGCTGATGATGATCTCCGACGCGTTCGCGCCGCCCACGTTGACCGCCACCGTGCCCGACGTCGTGCCGCCCGTGTTCCGCACCGTGAACGTCTGCGGCATCGAGCCGGCTCCGAGCACCACGTTGCCGAAGTCATGCGTCATCGGAGAGATGGCGAGCGTCGCCGGAGGAATGCCGTTGCCGCTCACCCCCAGCGCGATGGCGCCGCCCGGCATGCCGCTGACGTCGAGCGTCGCCGACAACGCGCCCAGGGCGCGCGGAGCGAAGACCACGCCGACGTCGCACGAGCCCGCCGCGCCGAGCACACCAGTGCAGGTGTTGCCCATGATGCTGAAGCTGCTCGAGCCCGCACCGCTCAGCGCGACGTTCAACGTGCCGCTCGGCAAGTTCGAAGTGTTGGTGATGGTGAAGCTGAACGGAGCCGACTGCGTCAGCGTCGCCTGATCACCGAACGCGTGAGACGCAGGCGCTCCAGTAATGCCGCCGTCGTTGGCCACCACACCGCCGCCGCCCGTCGCTCCACCGCCGCCGGTCGTGCCGCCGCCGCCCGTCACGCCGCCGCCGCCCGTCACGCCGCCACCGCCGGTCGTTCCGCCACCGCCAGTCACGCCTCCGCCGCCGGCCGTGCCACCACCCATCGGATCGCCGCCGCCCGTGGTGCCGCCGCCACCGCCGGTCGTGCCACCACCCATCGGATCTCCGCCGCCGGTCGCGCCGCCGCCGTTCGCCGCACCACCGCCGCTCGCGCCGCCTCCGCCGCCAGAGCCGGGGCCTTCTTTGCAAACGCCAAACTCTCCGCCAGCCGACGTGTCGCAGAACTGCCCCGTGGGACAGTTGTTCTCCGTCGGACGACAGGGAGCGCCCGAGGTGTCGGGCCGGCAACCGGCGAACGCAAGCGTGACGAGGGCAGCAACCGCCCAGGGCAGTTTGGTGTTCAGCTTCATGTGTTGACTCCCAGTTGGGTGAACCGTGTTGCCGTGTCTCGAGTTGCCGCGCGCGGCCGCGGTTGACTCACTTCTCGACGAAGAACAAAACCACTGCTGCTGCCGCCGCCACGCCCGCACCGATGTACGCCACGGTCGCTCCCGTCCCCAGCCCCTTGGCCGCCTGGTCGAACTGATCGGCCTGCTCCCGCGTCAGCGGCGTCGTGGCCTTGGTCAGCTTGTCCGCGTTGCTCTGCGCTGCGATGCCCATGCCGATGCCGGCTCCGAGCGCGGCGATGGCGGTGCCACCGGCGACGTAGGTGAAGACGCGGCCCTTCTTCGGCTGGTCGACGACGACGACCGGAGGCGGAGGAGGCGGCGGCACATCGGTCACCGACTTCGGCGGGTCTTCCTTCTTCGGCACGTCGGTCGCGATGGGAGGCGTCTCCTTCGCCACCGGCCGCAACGTGATGGTCATCTCGGTCGCGCGCGTGGTCTGCATCACGAACGAGCGCTCGACCTTCTCGTAACCGTCGGCCTGCACGGTGAGGATGTGGTTGCCCGCGACCAGCTCGACGGAAGCCGGAGAACCACCGAGCTCTTTTCCATCGACCGAGATGCGCGCGTTGGCCGGGTCGGCGAACACCATCAGCTGCTGCATGCCCTTCTCGCGCAGACGACGCTCGAGGTTGGCGATGGCGTCGGTGACCGTCTCCTTGTCCTTCGCGTCAGGCGCCAGCCGCAGGTAGTCGCGGTAGTTGCGCAGCGCCTTCGCCGTCTCGCCGAGCTGCTCGTTGCACTTGCCGATGTTGAAATAGATGACCGGGTGCGGGCGCACGGCGTACGCCTCTTCGAACTTGGCGATGGCTTCCGCGTAGCGCGCTTGCTTGTAGAGCTTCTGGCCCCATTGGAAGAGCTCCTTGGCCTTGGCGACGTCGCCGGTTTCTTCGGCGGCAGCGGGAGGCGGCGGCTTCTTGCCGGGAGCGGACAACGTGAGGGCGATGACGAGTGCGTAGATCATGTGGTCACTGATGGCGCGCTTAGTACGGCGCGTCCTTGAGCTCTTCTTCCTGCGAGTACGGGTCGTCGGCCAGGCCGTTCCCCCTGGGGGTTTTGCCCGTCCCTGAGCCTCCCGTCCCCTTCTTTCCGCCTTCCTTCTCGAGCTCGATGGCCATCGTGCCTTCACTCTCGAACTTCACCTTGCGCTTGAGCTCCTTGAAGCCCTTCGCCTTGAACACCAGCGTGGAGATGGTCGAGGCGTCGCGGGTGAGCGTGAACGGCGCCGTGCCGAGGAGGATGTCGTCTTCGTAGATCTCCGTCTTGTCGGCGTTGGAGTTGAAGGTCAGCTTCACCTTCTCGACCTTCACCGGCTCGGGCGGCTTGTCGACCGGCTTGTCCACCGGCTTCTCGATGATGACCGGCTTCTCCACGATGATCGGCTTCTCGACGATCTTCTCGGCGGGCGGCTTGAGGAGCACGACTCCGACGGCGATGAGCAGCACGACCACGATGGCGCTCATCACGATGATGGGCGTCTTGCTCCGCTGCGGCAACGCGACGGGCTCTTCGGTCAACGTCTGACCCGTGGTGGTCGACTGCACGGTCAGCCCAAGCCCCTGCACGCCCTGGACCTTGCCCGACGCGCGCACGATGCCCACGCCACTCTGCGGAGCGGCCGGCGTCGCGGTCGGCGAATAATTTCCCGACACGCGCTTGAGCGAAGGGTCGTTCGACTTCAGTCGCGCCCACAGCGAGTCGAGCACGCCGACGACCTCTTCCATCGTCTGCGGGCGATCGTTCGGTTCCTTCTGCAGCATGTGGAACACCAGCTGCTCGAGCGCCTCGGGCACCTCGACGAGCGGGCCGGGCTGGAACGGAGGCGGCTGTTCCGTCACGTGCTTCACCATCAACATCGAAGGCGTCTCGGCGCTGAACGTCGGGCGGCCGGTGACGAGCTCGTAGACGATGAGGCCCAGCGAATAGATGTCGCTGCGCACGTCGACGGGAATCGCCTTGGCCTGCTCGGGCGACATGTACTGCGGCG
>JAEUJS010000164.1 GCA_016792935.1 Archangium sp.
CACCGGCACGCAGAGCTTCAGCGTCGAGTCGCATTTCTCGTCGAGCACTTTGAGCCGCCGTTCCTTGCCGTTGGAGAGCGCGCGCTTCTCGAGGAAATCTCCGCTCGGCCAACGCAGGCGGTACGCGACGCTGACGCCTTCGCCCGGAGCGACCTTCACGTTCACTTCCGTCGGACTCGCGCTGGAGATTTCGACTCCAGTCGACGGAATCAGCGGCGTGCGAAATCCTTCCGGAGCGAACGGCATGAACGTGGAGGCGAGAAAGAACGCGCGCTGCGCCGGAGGAAGATCGAGCGGCACCGGCTCCACCACCGTCTTTCCGGGCTCCCGCCCCGCATCCATGACCTTCGGCGGATAGAGGATGCGCACCAGCGACGTGCCATCGAACGCGAGCTCCACTTCCTGTGGGAGGGTCATGTGCCCGCGCGATTTGTTCGGAGAGCGAAACCAGAACTCGTGGTGCGCGACGCTCTGGCCGTTCTCTCCGGGCTCCCGCCCCGCGCCAAAACCTTCCGTGGTGTCGACGACGATGCGGTAGCTCTGCAGCCGCTTCTCACGCTCGGCGAGCACGCGCTTCACGTCTCCGACCGTCGGCGTCGGTGGCGCGCTCGGCGGCTTGTTGCACTCGCAGCTGCTCAACGCGAGCGTGGCCAGAAACAAAAAGCCCGCTCCACCGAAGTGAGGGAGCGGGCTCGCTGCTGCGAAAACGAAACGCAAATGCGGAGCGCTTACTTGACCGCGATGCCCATGGCACCCGACGACGGGAAGCCCATCAGGTTGCCGGCCAGCGCGAAGATGCCGTGACGCGGGGTGGTGTACGCGCCCTTCAAGTCGACCTTGGTCGCGCCCATCGCCTTCGCCTCACCGACGAGCAGCTTGTTGACGACCTGGTCGAGGTCGGACGTCACGATGTCGACGAGGTGGAAGATGAGCGTCCAGCCGATGGACGTGGCCTGAATCACCGCGACAGCCTCACCGCCGTTGGCAGTGATTTCGTTGCTGGCCACGGTCGCCGATTCGACCGACGTGCAGCCCGAGACGCCGGCCGCGAGGACGATGGCGAGGAAAGCCTTCTTCATGTGGTGCTCCTTGAACGGGTGGGACCTGAAACAACGCGCGGAGCATAGGTAGCGACTTCGCTCAGTCAATCTGAGATTCAGCGTGGTGATGACGGCAGTGAACAAGCCACTCCACATCGGGTTGTTCCTCGCGACGTGCCTCACGACGTTCGGTGCGTGCCTGTTCTTCTACGGCGGCGGCGTCATCGGCTCGCTCGAAGACAAGCTGTGGGGCAGCGGCTACTTCGCGCTCACGGTCGTCGGAATTTTGCTGGCGCACGAGCTCGGCCACTACTTCATGGCGAAGCACCACGGCGTCGACTCGAGCTGGCCGTACTTCATTCCGTTTCCTTTCGGCTTCGGGACGCTGGGCGCGGTGATTCGGCTGCGGGGAAGAATTCCGAACCGCAACGCGCTGGTGGACATCGGCGCGGCGGGCCCACTGGCGGGTCTGCTCATCTGCATTCCGATGCTCGCCGTTGGAGTCGCGCTCTCGCACGTCGACACGTTGCCGTCTGATCTCGATCCGGGCGTGCCTCCGCCGTACTCGTTGATCAATCTCGCGGCGAAGTTGGGCGAGTACGTGAGCTTCCTGGTTCGCGGGACGACGGAGCCGACGTTTCCCGAGCGTCAGTTCTTCGGAGACAGCCTGCTGTCGTGGATTCTGGTGCGGCTCATTCACGGCGAGCTGAAGCCCGGCACCGACCTCTACGCGCATCCCATCTTCCTCGCGGCGTGGTTTGGCCAGCTGATGACCATGCTCAACTTGCTGCCGGTCGGTCAGCTCGACGGCGGTCACGTCACGCACGCGTTCTACGGAACGGACAAGGCCGAAGCGCTCGGCGTGCGCATCGCGAAGGGCGCGCTGGTGTTGTCGCTCTTCTTCAGCGTGTCGTGGCTCATCTGGTTCTTCCTCGCGACGCGCATCGTGGGCACCGCACATCCGCCTGTGGAGAAGCCCGACGAGCCGCTCACGCGCGGGAGAAGAATCGTCGTCTACGTCACGTGGGTGATGACCGCGCTGACGTTCATGCCGATGCCCATCAGCGTCGGTTGATGGAATTCACTGGGCGACCGGCGACTCGCGGAGGCTGCGGAGCCACTCGACCATCGCCTCACGGTGCTTGCCGCGCAGGTTGGTCGTCACCCGCACCAGGTCCCAGTTCCACTCGATCTTCTCTTTGCGCGTGACCGAGGCGAGCCACTCGCGCACTTTCAGAAAATCGCGCGGCGGCTTGTCGCGCTCATCGAGCCCCAGCGCCTGCGTCGGCAGCCCCGAGTGGAGATCGTTCGCCGAGATGATCAGATGCACCGGCCGCGACTGCTGCCTGGGCCGAGTGCCATCGACCTCGAGGAAGAACTTCAGCAAGTCGACGTTCAGCCCCAGCTTCTTCGCGAGGCTGGTCTCGGCCTTCTTCCCTTCACGCGACGCGAGCTCGGCCTTCACCGTCGCGTCGAGCGCCGCCATGTGCGTGTTCTGCTTCGCGTACCGCCAGATGCGCTTCAACTTGTACCGCAGCGCCCAGTCGTCCTTCGCGGTGCGTGCGCGCTCGAACTCCGCCAACAACGCGTCGTGCGACGTCTCCGAGCCGTCGTTCGCCAACGCAGCCAACACCACGAGCGGAGCGTCATCGCTCACCGTCGCCGCCTGAATCGCCGCGAGCAGCCACGACTCCTGCAGGTCGGTCAGCGTCGCCATGAACGCCTTGTCGCCAATCGAGTACTGCCGCGTCGTGCGCGAGAGCGCCTTCAACACCTCGGCCCACGACTCGGTCGAGACGCCTTTGCTCTTCATCGCCTCGCGTACGAACACCGCTGGGAACGACGGGCTCTGCTCGAGCGCCTCGAGGTGCTTCTCGATGCTCGCCTTCGGAGCCTTGCGTGTCGCCTGGATGTAGAGCGCGTGGACGGCCTGATCAGCCTTCACGGAGACTCCAACAAGTAGATGCACTGCGAGCAGCCGATGAGCGTGCGATTGAGCGCGGTGGCGAGCGTCGTGACCGAACAACTCACGCCCGGCTCGAGCGAAATCTGCGCGACTGACGTTGGATCTCCGCCGTGCTCATCGAGCGTGCCGCTCACACCCGCGTCGGTGGAGATGACGAAGTTGCACGTCGCTCCCTGCGCGTAGCGAATCGTGTAGCCGCCAAGCAGCTCCGACACGCCACCCATGCCGCAGTGCCGGTAGAGGCGGCCCGTCTCTCCGGGCTGAATGATTCCGCAGCCGCCTGCGCAGGTGTTCAAGCCGCCGTCGCACTCGAGGCACATACCGTTGTTCGTGGTGCACACGCGCGGCTGCGAGCCGCAGTCGTAGATGCAGCGGTTGTCGAAACACGAGCGCATCGGAGGCGTCGCCGACCAACAGGGCGGCACCACTCCAGTGTTCGAACACTGCGACGATGTCGTGCACTCGTTGATGACGCCCGCATCGATGCCGGCGTCACGTCCAGCGTCGCGCTCCATCGTTCCGCCATCGAGCTCAGCCACGGGCGAGAAGCACTGGCAACCGGCGACGACGAGCATGCACAGTGCGAGGCCGAGACGCGAACGCATGCTGCGACTCATGACATACTCGTGGCGTGAGTGCGACGAACCCCAACCGTCGGCCGCTGACCTACGAGGACTACGCGCTCCTCCCGGCTGATGGTCGTCGCTGGGAGCTGATGGGGGGAGATTTTCACGTGTCGCCAGCACCAACGTGTTGGCATCAGGCCGTCGTCGCGCAGCTCGTCTTTCAGTTCATGACGGCGTTTCAAGATGGCTCGGCCCGCGTCTTCCCGAGCCCCATCGACGTCATTCTCGACGACACGAACACGGTTCAGCCCGACGTCGTGGTGGTCGGCGCGCAGCATCGGCACCTGATCTCGCGACGTGGGATCGAGGGTGCTCCTGATCTCGTCGTCGAAGTGATCTCTCCGGACTACGCCGCGAAAGATCAGGTGCTCAAGCGCCACCTCTTCGAACGCTTCGGCATTTCGGAGTACTGGCTCATCAACCCGGAAGATCGATCGTTCGTCGCGCTGGGACTTCGCGACGGGAAGTACGTCGAACTCGCAACCCTCCGGGGAAGTGGAACGTTCACGTCACTCACGTTCCCGCAATTGCGCGTACAGCTCGAGCGCTTGCTCCGCGACATCTGATCGCTTCGCGCCGTAGCCCGCATCCGTCCTTCTCCGGCACGCCGTCGAGCGGCCTGGCCATCGACCACACAGGCAACAACACGACGAGGAAGAGCGAACGCATGTACTCCAGACGTTGACACAGGCCGCGGCGCTGCACAGGCTCCGTTCCCGTTCGTCGGGGGGAAGAACAGAAAGCGAAGTGAGGGTTGACCGCACCCCTTTCCCCATCGCGCAGTGCAGAACCGACCTGGGGCGGTTCGGAGCGAGCAGGCGAATCGAGCGTTTCTCCGAGCACGCCGCGTGACTGGCCAGGCCCCGGGCCCATCGACCTCGCCGTTCACGACCTGCCGCACGCGTCTTCTTCGACGGAGTGGTGGTACGTCAACGCGCACCTCACCGCCCCCGACGGTCGCACCTATTCGCTGTTCGCCGCGTTCTTCCGCATCATCAACAAGCAGCTGCCCGATGGGGTGCAATACGAGTACGCGCACTCGCTGACGTGGGCGCTGAGCGACCACGAGAAGAAGGACTACGTCGCGCGCAGCTTCGTCGACGCGAACGCTCCGGCGATTGGTCTGGAACGCATCAAGAAGGGCCAGGGCGCGAAGGACGAGCGCCTCAACCGCGCCATCAGCGAAGTGTTGGAGCGCGGAAAAGTTCCGATTCCTGATCGCTTCTTCCCGGGTCCGGTGAAGGTCGCGAAGGACGCGCTCGATCTCGACTACGGCGGGCTGACGTTCAAGAAGCTCGGCGACGGGAAGTACCGCGTCGTCGTGAAGAGCGAAGAAGGTCCACGCTCTCCGTGTTCGGCGGAGCTGGAGTTCGAGCTCAAGAAACCACCGCAGCGTCACGGCCACGACGGCGTCGTCCGCGGAGTGCACGGCGAAGACATGTTCTACGTCTTCGTTCCGCGCTGCGCGGTGAAGGGCAGCATCACGCTCGACGGCAAGCCGCTCTCGGTCACTGGAGAGGGTTGGTACGACCACGAGTTCGGTGCTCCTCCTGCTCAGAAGAAAGAGAACGCTTCGACGGATTTGGGAGTGATTGCGTGGAACTGGGTCTCCGCGCAGCTCGACGACGGAGCCGACGTCAGCGTCTACGAGCTCGTCCACTCCGAGACCAAAGAGAGCAAAGGCCGTTGGGCCATCGTCACCGAAGCGGATGGAACGAGACATGCGTTCACCGACTTCACGCTGACGACGCGCGGCATGTGGCGCAGCGTGCGCACGTTCGAAAAATACCCGACGGGTTTCACGCTCGAGATTCCCGAGGCGAAGCTGAGCCTCGAAGTCGACGCGCTGTTTTCTGATCAGGAACTGGTCACGGTGATCAGCAAGCCCGCGTTCTGGGAAGGCGCGTGCACCGTCTCCGGCGTGCGCAATGGACGTACCGTGAAAGGCCGCGGCTACGTGGAGCGCAGTGGCTTCTTCGCCGCCGAGACGCTCGACGACTTCTTCAAGGCCGTCGGAGAAGCCGTCCGCGATTCGGTCGCCACGCACGCGCCGCTCGACCTGACGCGCGAGCACGCAGAGAAGATGGTGGCTGCTCCGGGGCGCGAGCACTACCTCGACGGCGTCAACCTCGAGCAACTGAGCCGCACCATGATTGCTCCGGTGCGGTCCATCACCGACCGAGGCGGCAAGTCGTGGCGCTCGTATGCCGCGCTCGCGTGCTGCGACATCGTGCTCGGTGACTCGCGCAAATTCGCGGAATGGATCGCCTTCCCCGAGTTCATTCACGTCGGCTCGCTCATCGTCGACGACGTGCAGGACAAGTCCGACGTGCGCCGTGGTGGGCCCGCAGCGCATCTCCTCTACGGAGAGCCGCTCGCCATCAACGCCGGCACCGCTTCGTATTTCATGGGCGAGCGTCTCTTGCGCCGCTCGCTCGTCACCGACACGCAGAAGCTCGAGCTCTACGATTTGTACTTCGAGGCGCTGCGTGAAGGGCACGCGGGCCAGGCCATCGACCTCGACGGCCTCGAGTCGTTCGTGCCAGCGGCGTTCGCTTCGGGAGATTTCCGCTCGCTGGAACAACAGGTGCTCGCGATTCACCGCTTGAAGACCGCTGCTCCCGCCGCCGCCCTCGCGCGCATGGGGGCCGTCGCCGGTGGCGGCAAGCGTGAACAAATCGAAGCCGTCGGCCGCTACTTCGACGCGCTCGGGCTCGCGTTCCAAATCGTCGACGACGTGCTCAACCTGCGCGGCTTCAAGGGCGACCTGAAGTTGAAGGGCGAAGACCTCACGCAGGGGAAAGTGACGCTGCCCGTCGCGCGCGCGTTCGGAAAATTGAACGACGAGCAGCGGCGGCGCTTGTGGTTCCTCGTGTCGATGAAGTCGAAGGACCCGGTCATCATCAAAGAAGCCATTGGGCTCATCGAGCAGTGCGGCGCGCTCGACGGCTGCATGCACGACGCGAAGAAGTTGGTCGACGACGCGTGGGTGGCGCTCACTCCGCTGGTGGAAGACTCACTGGCGAAGGTGATGCTGCGCGCGTTCGGCTGGTACGTGCTCGAGCGGCACTACTGATCAGTCCTTCGACTTCGGCCGCGGCTTCGACGCCACCCACTTCGTTCCGGCGAGCCACGACTTCACTTCTTCGACGGAAGCGACGCGCACGCCGCCTGACTTCGTCGCGGGCACCGTCACGAGGCCCTCCGACACTTTCGCGAGCTCGGAGACGATGAACTCCTTCGCCGTCTCCTTGAACTCGTTGCCGGCCTCGAGCGAGCCGATGCGCACGTTGACGCGCTCCTTCAGCTTCTCGAGCAGCTTGTGCTCGTTGTTCCAGTTGAGGTGCGGCACGTCGGCGAGGCCTTCTTTGGGGCGCACCGCTCCGTCGGTGTTCGAGGCGAGCGCGAGATCGATCCACGCGCGCAGCTCGACGATTTCGACCGGCTTGATGTCGTACGCCTTCGCCTTGCTGCGCATCGAGAGCTCGATGTCCTGCGAGAACGCCTTCAACGTCTCGATCTGCACCTTCGCCGTTTCCGGAGGGAGCGCGTCAGCCATGCGGAAAAGACTACTCCAGCGCGCTGAACGTCATCTCGAGCTTGCTCTCGATGAGCCGCAGAATGCTGTCCAGCTCGGCAGGTGACACCTTGAGCCGGTCCCTCAACGCGAGGCGTGTTCCCTTGAGCACTTCTTCGCGCGCCTTCGAGAGACGCCGCGAAATCGTCGGAGCGGACGAGCCGAACAACTGCGCGAGCTCCACCAGCCCGAGGTTGTCGAGGTAGTAGAGGCGAAGACACGTCTGCAGCTCGGGCTCTAGTTTGCCGAGCGTGTCTCCGAGCGCAGTCTTGAACTCCGCGCGGTAGAGGTCCTTCATCTGCGCGAGCTCGGGGTCATCACCCGCGATGAAGTCGTCGGTCGCCAGCGTCGCTGAGCTCGCGCGCGGTTTTCGTTTCAGCGCGAGGCGCACCACCACGGCGCGCAGCCAGCGCTCGAGTCCGCCGCGCCCCGAGAACGTCGCGAGCTTCGCGGAGCTCAGGAAGAGGTGCGTTCGCAATTCCTGCAACACGTCGTCGGTGTCGACGTCGAAGCGGCCGAGCGCGCGCCGAAGTGCAGGAGCGAATTTCTCGTCGAAGCGGCGCAACGCCGCTTCATCTCCACGCAGGCACGCACAGCACAGATAGAGCTCGCTCGGAGAGGTCGCTCCGGGCCGCGCGGCCACGAAGCGTTCGAATTCTTCACGCGGAACCACGACGCCCGGCCACGCCTCGAAAGCCGCCAAGTAGTCGGATTCGCTCGGCATCCCGCGCAGTGTAGCGGGTCGGTGAAAGAACGCGTGAGCGGCGGTCTCCCAGATCACGAAAGGGAATGAACCGACCATGAACGTCTTCCGCTCCGCCGTCAGTGCGCTGCTCTGCTTCTCCGCCTGTGGAGGGCCGATGACGACGCCTCCGCCGCCGCCTCCGCTGTTCGGGGGTGGCTTCGGTGGCTCGTCTGGAACGGGCAGCGGCTCCGGCACCGGGAGCAGTGGCGGCACGATGACGTTCGAGAAGCCGAAGACCAGCTGCCAGGAGACGCTCAACTGCATGTTCGCGTGTCCCGAAGGGGACGAGCCCTGTCAGAACACCTGCTACGCGAACGGGAGCGACGACGGCAACGCGAAGCTCCTCGCGTTCGCGCAGTGTGCGAATGACTCGGGCTGCACCGACGCCGATTGCATCGTTGCGATGTGTTCGGAGTCGCTGCTGGCGTGCGCTGATCAAAGCCGGCCGCCCGACACCGCGATGCCCGCGCAGAACGCGCCTCCCGGAAGCGTGCCGTCAGACCTCGCCGGTCGTTGGAGCGGTGCGCGCGGTCAAGTCACCACCGAGCTGGTGCTCAACGCCGATGGCAGCGGTGAGTGGAACACCCACGACACGGTCTCGTACTACGCGTGCACCACGAGCACGGCGACGCTCCGCAGCGGAACGATGGTGGTGGCCGACAAGCAGATCACCCTCTACGCGTCGAACGTCACCAGGACCGAGCGCGTGTGCACGCCGGGCGCGACGCAGACCGCGCAGCCTGCCGCGACGTTCTCGATGCACTGGAGCCGCAGCCCGACCGACCCGAACATCATCTTCCTCGTCGATGAGGCGTGCGCCGCGCAATTCCCCGGTCAGGAGAACTGCGAGTACGCCGGTTGCCCCATCGGCATGTGGTGCACGTCGCGGCTCACGAGGGAGTGAATGCGCTCGCGACTCCTCATCGTTCTGCTGGCGTTCGCGGTCGTGCGTCTCTTGACCGGCCTCAAGCAGTGGCGCGACTCGTCGAGTGAGAGTTCGACTGAGCTGTCCCTCAACCTGCCCTCGGTGCAGCCAGCCTGGCCCGTGGTGCGAGGGAAGGTCGGGAGCGAAGAGGCGCTCTGGTACGTCGCCTTCAAGCACCGCGAGGGCGTGCAGCTCTGTCCGCTCGAGCCGAGCGACTATGGCTGGTGCAGGGAACTCGACGCGCTGCCGATGAGCGAGCTGATGCAACTCGATGCCGGAGCGTGGTCGAGCGTGAGCATCTTTCAGCTCGAGGAACGCCTCGACGAGCTCGTACCTCCTGACGCCGTGGCCCTCTCGTCGTTCGTGACGCGCGCGACGAAAGGCAGCCGGCTCGACCCGACGACGCGGGAGTTCGATCGCAAAGTCGACTCCATCGCGTGGAGCTTTCAGGACAAGCAGGGCGGGTTCGACGACGCGCAAGTGCGCGCGTGGGCGGCGAAGAACGCGAAGGACGACGCGCTGTACGAGGCGTTCACGAAGCATCACGCCATCGGTTCGTGCTCGATGGATGCGATTCCACACATCACGAACGTGCTCTTCGCTGAGCTGGCGCTGGCGCGCGGTGACATGCCGACGTTCATCGACGTGCAGCTGCGGCTGCTGAGTGGTCGCTACGACCGCGTCGCGTGGTCGAGCTTCAGCGACGACAGCCAGTCCACGCGTGCAGAGCGCCTGGTCGAGGCGAAGGTCGACGTCGATGCGCTGCTGCTCGGGCTGGTGGTTCAGCACCCCGGTTCGAAGAACGCGACCGAGGGACGAATCGCGCGCGCGATGTGGGAAGTGGGTCGGGCCGAGGCGTTGTTGCCGCGCGTCGAGGCGCTGGCGACTTCTCGTTCGCTCGATGCGTACGACCGGTACCGCGCCACGTACGTGTGGTTGTTGCTGCAGCTGCCGGACGAAGAGAGCGTGAAGACCAGGGGCGCTGCGGTGCGGGCGCGTGGTGAGCAGCTCGACCTCGATGCGCTCTCGCGGCAGTTGGTGGCTCGCGTGACTACTTCGCGCTGATCAACGCCGCGCACTCCTGACGAAACTGCGCGAAGTCTGCGTTCTCCGGAGCATCGGCGACCAGGCGCTCGAACAACTCGGACGCACGCGACAAGTTGGTGCGCGCCGCAGGCATCTGATCCATCGCGAGCTCGACGCGACCCAACTCCAGCAGCGCCTCCGCGAGGTCTCCGCGCGCCGGAATCGACCTCGGGGCTTTCTTCACCTGCTCCTCGGCGAGCGCCACCGACTCGGTGACTGCGTTGAGCGCCAGGGCGAGCGAACCCTTCTTCCGCTGCGATTCGGCCAACGTCTCGAGTGCGTTCACCAGGTCGCGCGCAATCTGCTCGTTCGCCGGGTCCGCCTGGCGCAGCTGACGCACCGAATCGACGACCTTCGCGTAGTTCGAAATCGCCGCGGCCGGCTCGACCTCGAACTGCGCATCAGCCAGCGTGGAATAGGCGCCCGCAAGATTCCGAATGCCGACCGTATCCACCGGATCCGCCGCGACACGTGCGAGCGCGACCTCGAGTGACTTCGCGAGCAACACCACGCCACCATCGACATCGCCCGCCTCGCGCCGCGCCTTGCCCACGCGTTGATACAGCGGCCCCAAATCGGTCTGGTACTGGGTCGCATCACGCACCAGCGCCTCGTACGCCTCGAGCGTGCGCCCGTACTCCGCGAGCGATTCAGGAATCTCCTTTCGCGCCGAGAGGATGTCCGCGAACAAGACGTGGGCTGCGAGAACGCGCCGCCGAATCACCGCGTCCCCTGGCCGCGCCGCCAACACCTGTTCCCGCAACTCGATGCACCGCTTCATCGACGAGAGCGCCTCGTCGAGCTTCGAGTGTTCGAGCTGAACCGTGGCCTGCGCGAGCAAGTCCATCGACAACTCGGCGGCGTCATCGAGGCTGTTCTTCGCGAGCACCTCGTTCACCGCGATGGCTTCCGCGTACGACGCCAGCGCGCCCGGAGCGTCTCCCGTCACCGACAACAGGTCGCCCACCTTCAGCCGCGCGAGCGCCAACATGCGCCGCGCCTCGACGTCGGTCTGCGGCAGCGCGAGCGCGATGTCCTGCGCGCGGCGGTAGCTCTTGAGCGCACCACCCGTGTCTCCGAGCGACGCGCTGAACGGGTCACCCTGCACGTCTCCGACCTTGATGAACGCCGACGCGAGCTCGCGCTGCAGCGCCGCGTCGTCACCTGCTTCCCCGGCGAGCGACTCGAGATAGACGAGCGCGTCTTTCACCAGCCGCTCGCGCAGGGCCGTCGAGCCTTCGAGCTGCGCGATGCCGTCGTGGTAGTCGAACAACACCGAGTGCGCGAGCTGACGCACCTGCGTGAAGCGACGCTCAGCGCGCTCCCTCGCGAGCGACGCGACGTGCGCTTGATAGGCCGTCGCCACCGTGCCCGCCGAGAGAGAGATGAGCGCGGCGCCCGCTCCGACGACCGCCACCTTGTGACGACGCACGAAGCGAGAGAGCACGTACGCCGTGGAGCCGCGCCGCGCGAGCGCCGGACGTCCCTCGAGGTGCCGTCGAACGTCGTCGGCGAATTGTTCGGCCGACGCGTAGCGCTCGCGCGGCTCCTTCCGCAGCGCCTTGAGCACGATGGCGTCGAGGTCACCCTCGAGCACCTTCTCCAACGCGCGTCGTGACGGAGCACGCGCCACCACGTCGGTCTCCCGCGCCGCCGACACCGCCCCACTCGGCCGCGCGGGCTCGTGGTCACGCACTGCGAGCAGCACCGCGTCGATGCCGCTCTTCTCTGCGTCGCCATACGGAGAGCGGCCGGTCAGCAGTTCGTAGAGGATGACGCCGAGCGCGTACACGTCGGTGGCGGTGGTGATGGCGTCGCGCCGCACCTGCTCGGGGCTCGCGAACGCAGGCGTCATCGGCTGCACACCCGTCGCCGTGAGCTGCGCCTCGTCGGGGTCAAGCAGCTTCGCGATGCCGAAGTCGAGCAGCCGCGTGCTGCCGTCTTCGGTGACGAGGATGTTCGACGGCTTCAGGTCGCGGTGCACGATGAGGTGTTGATGCGCGAACTGCACCGCGCCGCAGACTTCGAGAAAGAGCGCGAGCCGCCGCGGAACGTCGAGGCTCTTCGCGTCGCAGAACTCCACCAACGGAGTTCCCGTCACCAGCTCCATCACGAGGTACGGCGCGCCGCTCTCGGTCTCGCCACCATCGAGGAGCCGCGTGATGTGCGGGTGGTCGAGCTTCGCGAGAATGCGGCGCTCGTGTTCGAAGCGCGCCGCGCGGGCAGTGCGCTCGCCCTCGAACGGCTGCTCGCGCAGGAGCTTGATGGCGACTCGTCGGCCGAGCGTCGGATCTTCCGCGGAATAAACGACGCCCATGCCGCCGGCGCCGAGCCGGTCTCCGAGCACGTAGCGGCCGAGCGTCACACCACGTCTCAGCGGCGGAGGACGCTCGATGGTGGCGTCTTCATCGCGCGCAAGCGCAGCGACGACGGTGCGGCACTCAGCGCACTCGGCGACGTGTGCACCGACGCGCGTGGCATCGTCGGGAGGCAGCGCGCGGTCGACCCACGCGAGGAGCTGCTCTTCGTCGATGCACGGAGTGCTGATCATCTCATCCACGTTTCACGACGAGGCGCTTCTCCTTCACCTCGTCACGCAGCGAGTTCATCTTGCAGTCGCCGTCCACCACGCCCCAGAAGAAGGTCAGATCGGGCGTGGTGTTTCCCGCGGGCGCGGTCCAGAAGAACGTCCACGTGGTGCGGTTCGCTCCGTAGCCCGTCACCGCGTGGCAATCGCCGGCGATGAACGTGGTGCCGCCCGTCATCGGCAGCGGGCCCATGCAGTTCATCGAGCTCAAGCTGTACGCGAGGCACGACATCGAGCTCTGGCCGGTGTCGCTCTCGAGCAGGCCCATGGTGTTGCCCGCGGCATCTTCGACCGTGAGCGAGAAGGTGTTGATGTTCTCTGCCGCGCCGCAGTTGCTCAGCCCGCGGTTCTCTCCGGTCATCGTCACCGTCACCTGGTAGCGCTGGCTCGGCGCGAAGGTCGGCATGCCGTTCACCATTGCGAGCGCGGGGCTGAACGTCAGCGAGGTGTCGATGGTCATCGCCGCCGGCGTGGTGAGCGTCTCGAGGTGACACGCCGAGCAGGTGACGGAGTAATCCTTCTTTCCGCCGGTCGCGAACAGTCCACCGCCGCCTGCTTCGTTGGCTTGCGTGGTGGTGTCGTTGGTCCAGTTGCAGGGAATCTCCCACGCCGAAACGGGGAGCGAGATGAGGCAGAGAATGATCAGCGCTCTGAAGTTCATGGACGAGTTCCTGATCAGTTCGGGGCAGTGACGCAGGTGGCGAGGGTGGCTCCCGACAACCACTGCAGGAGCGTCTGGTACCGCGGATCATTCGTGTCGCTGAAGACCTTCACGCCCGCGTGCGCGAACGACGAGCCAGCGAGCGGCTGCGTGAGGAATTCCGCATCGGCCGGAGTCGCCGCTCCGACGGCCGACGCGCGGGCGCGGTCGAAGTTGCGCGACCATTCCAACATCGTGAGTGGGTTGCGGCCCGAGCAGTGGTGGTTCGCCGACGAGACGTCACGCGCGCTCACCATCACGCCGCAGTTCTGGTTGCAGATGCCTCCGCACACCGGCTCGTCGGCGCGCAGTCGTCCTCTCGCGTAGGCGCGATATGCACGGTCGGCTTCTTTGCCGTGGCAGCCAATCATCGCGCAGGTCAGGTCGACGACCGGCTGCACGCGGCACTTGTAGAAGTTCAGGTCGAGCGCCGGGAGCGCGGTGGGGCCCTCGCTCGGCTTGCCCGTGTTCACGCCGCACGCGTTCGAATCGAGACACGTGCGCGTCGCCTGGTTGGTGCCGCTCGGTTCCCACGCGCTGCAGGTCCAGTCGGGCGTGCACGCGCCTCCGCCGCCGGTACCGCCACCGGTCGAACCGCCTCCGCCTGCGGAGCCGCCGCCCGTGGAACCGCCTCCGGCCGTGGCGCCGCCACCCGTCGAGCCGCTGCCTCCGCCCGAGGAAGTGCCCGCGTCGAGCAACGGATTGTCGATGGAGACACAGCCCGCCAACGCCACGACCACCACAACGAGGGGTCCGCGCATAGCCATGCACTCTACTTCCGATTCTCGACGCGGATGACGCATCGAAGGCCAGACCACGTCTCGTCAATCGCACACACTTTGTTGTCGACGAGGCCCATCGGCAGCGCGACGGCGCGCACCGTGTCTTCCGTGATGTCGGTCTGCACGCCGCTCGCCTTCTTCGGCCACGCCGCCCACAAGCCTGCGTTGGGCTGCATCACTTTGAGCATCTGCTTGAACGCCGCGAGCAGCTTCGCGCGCTCGGTCGCGAAGACCACGATGACGTCGTACTTCGTCTTCGCCGCCGCTCTGGTCTCGACCTTCACGTCGAGGCTCGCCGCGAAACCACTCGGTCCGTCGAGCACCAGCACGCGCGACTCGGGCTTGATGCCCAACTTCTTCGGCAATGGCGTTCCGGAATATCCAGCCATGCGTCGCGCTGTTAACTCACGCACATGACGCTTCGCCACCCAACGTCGTCGCCCCAGGGGGCTTTGCACATTCGCGGAGCGACGCGCGCTGATGCACCGCTCATCTTTCGTTTCATCTGCGAGCTCGCCGAATACGAGAAGGCGCGGCACGAGGTCGAGACGACCGCCGACGCGCTGGCTGATCAGCTCTTCGGGTCCAACCCCGCTGCCGAGGTCGTCATCGGCGAAATCGACGGCGTCGCGCGCGGCTTCGCGCTCTTCTTCCACAACTTCTCGACCTGGAGAGGCAAGCGCGGCCTCTACCTCGAGGACCTCTACGTCGAGCCCGCCTCGCGTGGAGCCGGTCTCGGCAAGGCGCTCCTCATTCACCTCGCGAAGATCGCCGTCGAGCGAGACTGCGCGCGCTTCGAGTGGTGGGTGCTCGACTGGAACGAGCCCGCGCTGAAGTTCTACGAGTCGCTCGGAGCAAAGCCGATGAGCGAGTGGACCGTGCATCGCGTCGACGGAGATGCGTTGAAGCGCCTCGCCGCCCATTGACCGTGACCGATTGGTCAGTTTATCCGCGACGACCGCCCCGTGCAGCCCGGCTCCGCGAAGCCGCTCTGAGCGACCCGTCGCCGTTGAAGCGTGGCTTCTTCCTCGAGGTCGACTTCGGCACTGCGCCGTTCGGAGCGGCGCTCGATTTCCTCTCTGCGCTTCGTGATGGTGGAGCGACCGGCGTGGCGCTCCTCTCGCCGCAAGAATTCGCGACGTGGTGATCAGCTGATCAGTCATTCGACGAGCCTCAGTCATTCAACGAAGCACCCCGCTTCGTTCGCACAACCGATGAAGCGCGCGTTGCGCGTCTGCTTGCAGCCCACGACGCTCTCGAACGTGAAGCCCAGCGTCAGGTCGGACCCGAAGCCGTCCGCTTCCCACATCGCGTTGATGCCGTGGCCCGCGCTCTGGCGAATCGTCACGTTCGCGAAGTCGTTCGGCCCCGCCTCGTAAATCACGCCCGGCCACCCGACGTTGAGCGCCGCGGCGTCACTGCTCCCGTCGGGCTTGCAGTTGCTGCTCACCAGGCCGTTGAAGCCGCCAGCCTTGTCGATGATGACGTTCTCGAGGCGTGAGCCGGCCGCGTACTCGAGCCACACGCCCGGCCAGTCGCCCGCGAGCTGCGTCGCCTTCGCGCTGGTGAGGAGAATGCGGTCGTCTCCGGGGCCACCCACCGCGACGAGACGTCCGCGCTGAAACGTGCGCGAGCCCACGTTGGTGAAACCGATGCGCAGCATGTCGTCGAAGCGCGCGGTGACGCCCGGCTCGATGGTGAGAATCGGACTGCCGGTGGCCGAGTACACGCGCACGCGGTCGAACACGAAGTGGTAGCTCGCGCCGAGGTTCTTGATGGTCACGTCGCGCTCGATGGCGAGCACACCGGCCTTCACCTTGATTTCGGTGAGCGGATTGCCGACGAAGTGCATCGAGCGCGGCAGGCTGTTCAGCGCGAGCGGTCCAAGCTCCAGCACGCCGGTGGCCGAGGTGCCCGAGCGCGCGATGGTCACCTCTTCGGAATCGTCGGTGAGCGCAGCGGAGGCTTCGAGTTTGAGCGCCACGCCTGCATTGTTCTCGAGCGTCACGTGGCGCAGCCGCACGGTGGGGCTCAGCGCGGTGGGCTCATTCGCTCCGGTCGCGACGAGCTGGCCGCCCGACACGGTGGTGTGCGTGAGGTTGATGAAGCTCTGCGCGTTGAGCGCGCGCACGCCGAGCCAATTTCCCTCGAAGCGCACCGGGCGTCCGGCGATGCCTTCCGCGCGCAGGGTCGAAGACGAGAGCGTGATGAGCTGACGTGGACTGACGCGAATGAGCGCGCACTGGCCGAGCGTCAACGTCGCTCCCGGACGCACGGTGAACGACGACGTCACCTCGTGCACCACGCCGTCGCCGTCCCACCGCTCGTCGGTCGTGACGTCCGTGGAGTGCGGGACCACGGTGCCGTTCAGCTCCGGACACGGTTCCGGAGGCGGCATCTGCATCGGCATCGAGCCGCACGAAAACAGCGCCAACGAAGCCGCGAACCCAAGTGAACCAACCGGAGTCTTCACATCCATCGAGAGACCGACACCCGCGATTCCTTTCATGGGTCAAAATGCCCTCACCTTCCGTGCACTTGGATCCAGACGGAAAGCGCAACAGTCGGAAATAGGAGACGTTCCCGGGCGTAAGGTGCCCACCCGCGGAAGGTCTTGGAGGACGGGCGGGAGCCCCGGAAATGATGGCCTCGGAATTCGCTCAAGACGGCTCCGTGATTTGGACGACCTTCGCGCGTCCCGTGCACGGCCTTGCGCTCGCGGTCCAACGTCGGCGCGTGTTGAGCGCGCTGATGCTCTCGACGGTGATTTCGCTCGCCGCGACCGCGCTGATTCTTCCGGTGCTCGACGCCGAAGCCGTCGCCGGTCCGTCGCTGCAGAACGACATGACGCCGCACGAGCGCGAATTGGCGATCGAGAGCGCGATGCGGCTCCAGCATGTCGCGAGCTGGGCGGCGGCGGGTCTGATGCCTGCACTCAGCGCCGTGGCGTTGACCATCGCGCTCTACTTCGCGTTCTGGGTTGCCGGAGCGCGCGCCACCTTCAAGCAGACGCTCGTGGTCTCCGCGCACGCGTTGGTCCCGCAAGCGCTCAAGTCATTCCTGCTCGTATTTCCCGCGCGGGCGCACGCTCCGGTAGCGCCTGATGACCTCGCGACGCTGCTGCCGTCGAACGTGCTCGCGTGGTTGCCGAAGACGTTGAGTCTTCCGCCTCCTGCGATGTCGGCGCTCGGTGCGTTCGACGTGTTCACGCTGTGGTCGCTGTTTCTGATCAGCTCCGGCATGGCGAGCGCCTCACGCGCCTCGAAGCTGCGCACCGGCATCGTGATGTTCGTGCTCTTCGCCGCGTACATCGCCCTCTTCAAGGTCGTGCCAGCTGCCGCGGGTGGCGGTGGTGGCGGCCCGCACTGATTCTTCCTGGAGAACGTCGTCATGTCCGAGAACGTAGAGAACCCCGTTGAAAGCGAAACACCGCCGCAACGAATGAGCTGGGCGGGCCGCATCTTCGCCCTCCTCTTCGTGCTCGCCATCGTGGGCATCACGGTGAGCTCGGTGATGCCCAAGCCCGTTCCACCGCTCGAGGTGCAGACCATCTTGAGCCGCAAGGGCAGCATCACGCGCATCGTCACCGCGGGTGGAAAGCTGCAGGCCGCGACGCAGGTGAAGCTGAGCTCGAACATCACCGGCGACCTGCTCTCGCTGTCCGTGAAGGAAGGCGACGTGGTGAAGGCCGGCCAGTCGCTCGGCACCATCGATGCGCGGCGCTACGGCGCGTTGTTGTCGCAGAGTGAAGCGGCGCGTCTGTCCGCGGCGGCCGACGTGGAGCAGCAGAAGGTGTTGGTGAGTCAGCTCGACCTCGACGTCAAGCGCGTGCAGCGGCTCGTGCAGTCGAACGTGGCCAGCACCGCGGAGCTGGAGAAGGTGACCGCCGATTACATGGCAGCCAAGGCGCGGCTCGACGCAGCGAGTGGACGGCTCGCGCAGGCCGACGCGTCGCTGCGCGAATCGAAGCACTCGTTCTCGATGACCACGCTGACCGCTCCCATCGATGGAGTCGTCACCAAGCGCGAGAAGCAGGTCGGCGAGCGCGTGCGCGGCTCTGATTTTTCCGAAGACGTCATCCTCGTCATCTCCACGCTCTCGATGATGGAGATGAAGATGGAGGTCGGTGAGCAGGAAGTCGTCTACTTGAAGGAAGGCGACCTGGCGGAAGTGGAAGTCGACGCGCTGCCGGATCAGAAGTTGTCGGCGAAGGTCGTCGAGGTCGCGCGCAACGCGAACGTCAAGAACGCGGGCACCGAGGGAGAGGTCACCACGTTCTTCGTGCGCCTCGCGCTCACGACTCCGAATGAACACGCGCTGCCGGGCATGAGCGCGCAGGCTTCGGTCTTCACCGACACGCGCGACAACGCGGTCGTCGTTCCGATTCAGGCGGTGACGGTGCGGCCCGACAAGGAGCTGAACAAGGGCGCGGCCCCGAACGGCGAGACGGAGCTGAAGGCGCGGCCCGGCAAGACGCGTCGTGACCCGATGCAGAAGTGCGTGTTCGTCATCGTCGATGGCGTGGCGAAGATTCGGAAGGTCGAGACGGGTCTGGCGAGCGACACCGAGATTGAGATCGTCAGCGGCCTCTCGCCGGGCGAGAAGGTCGTCGAAGGTCCATACCGGGTGCTCTCGCGCGATCTCGCCGACGGAAAGTCGGTGAAGGATCAGAACGAGAATCCGCCCGAGCCACCGCCGGCAGCAGCAGCCTCCAAGGGGTAAGCGGTGGAAGCTCAGGGGCCTTTGATCGTCGTCGAGAATCTGCACCGCCACTACGTCGTGGGCGGAGAGACGGTGCGCGCGCTCAACGGCGTGAGCTTCTCCATCGCGCGCGGAGAGTGGGTCGGCATCATCGGCCAGTCGGGCTCGGGCAAGTCGACGTTGATGAACGTGCTCGGCTGTCTCGACACTCCGACGAGCGGGACGTACCGGTTGAACGGCTCCGACGTGAAGGGGCTCGGCGACAACCAGCTCGCTGATCTGCGCAACAAGGAGATTGGGTTCGTCTTTCAGACGTTCCAGCTGCTCCCGCGCGCGACGGCGCTGGGAAACGTGATGTTGCCGCTCGTGTATCGCGGCGTCGCGAAGCGCGCGCGTCGTCAGCAGGCGGAGAAGGCCCTCGCCTCGGTGGGGCTCACGCAGCGCATGCATCACAAGCCCAACGAGCTCTCGGGTGGTCAGCGACAGCGCGTGGCGATCGCGCGCGCGTTGGTGGGCGCTCCGTCGATTCTGTTGGCCGATGAGCCGACGGGAAATCTCGATTCAGCGACGGGTGAAGAGATCATCAAGCTCTTCCAGGAGCTGCACGCGAAGGGACACACCATCGTGCTCGTCACGCACGAGCCGAAGTTGGCGGCGCGGTGCCCTCGCGCGATTCGGTTGATGGACGGCAAGGTGTTGTTCGACGGACCAGGATCGGTGGAAGGCAACGGTTCCCCTCTCCCTCGGGGAGAGGGTCAGGGTGAGGGAGCGCGTCCATGAAACGCGCGTTCGCCGAATCACTCGAGTCGCTGCAAATCGCCGTCGAGAATCT
>JAEUJS010000232.1 GCA_016792935.1 Archangium sp.
ACGGATTCACGGCACGCGTGGGGCTTTCTGATCACCCACACCGCGCTCACGGCGTTGCTCTCGCAGGGCCTCAAGTTCGCCGACTACGCACTCGGCAACAAACAGCTCGAGACGCTCCTCGACGAGTCGAGTGACGAGTACGGCATTCCCAAAGGCGCGTTCGCGGCGTTCAAGCTGAAGGCGATCCACGTCGCGACCTCGACGCAGCTCTTCACCGGCGACAACTACGGCGTGGTGGCCGTGCCGATCTTGAAGCGCATGAAGGGCGGAGATTCCCCCGGCGTGAAGTGGGCGATCGACGAAATGAAGGGCGACTCGGCCGACACCAAGAAGCTGCTCGTGAAGCACGGCGGTCAGCTCTTCGCGGGGAATCTGAAGGACATCGTGGTCGACAACTCGCTCCACGCCGTCTTCCCCGCGCAGAAGACCTTCGCCGAGTGGATGGGAGACACCCGCGTCGCGCGCATCGGCAAGCCGCTCATCTCCGCCAACGACATCAACACACTGATCCTTCCGAAGCTCGAGCCCGGAGACATCGTGGTCTCGCGCCAGAACTGGTTCCTCTCGAACATCGGCCTGCCGGGCTTCTGGCCGCACGCCATGCTCTACGTCGGCACCTCGGCTGATCTGATCAAGGCGTTCGACGGAGATCCGGAAGTCGACAAGTGGGCCGCCTCGCAGCCCGAGAAGGCGGCGACCTTCAGCAAGCTCCTCGAGAAGCGCTTCCCCGCGAAGTGGAAGACCTACGCCACCGGCACCGACTTCCAGGGCCACGCTCCGATTCGGGTGATCGAGTCGATCTCCGAGGGCGTGAGCTTCACCGCGGTCGAGCACGCGTTCGGCGTCGACTACCTCGGAGCGATGCGCCCGCGCGTCACCAGGGTCGACAAGGCGAAGGCCATCGAGCACGCGTTCAAGTACCAGGGCCGCCCGTACGACTTCGACTTCGACTTCTTCAGCGACGCGTCGTTGGTGTGCACCGAGCTCGTCTACAAGAGCTACCAGCCCGCGACCGACTTCCGCGGAGTCACCATCGATCTCATCGACGTCGCTGGCCGCAAGACGCTCCCGGCGAACGAGATCGTGAAGCGCTTCGACGCCGAGGGCGACAGCAAGAACCCCCAGATGGACTTCGTGCTCTTCGTCGACGGCAAGGAGAAGGAAGACAAGGCCGTCGCCGCCGACGCCAGGGCGTTCCGCGATTCGTGGAAGCGCCTCAAGTGGGACATCGCCCAGAAATAACTAGCGGCGGTCGAAGGTCGTCTTCCAGTAGCCCGTGCCCTCTTTGCAATACATCGCGGCCCAGTCCGACTTGAACTGAGGGTCGGGCGGTCGCGAGTCGGGCACGAAGTTCTTCAGCGGCAGCTTCATGGTGTCGTTCGCGGCGAGCAGCTTGCGACCGAACTTGAAGACCGTGTTGCTGGGCAATCGCAGCTCACAGTTGCTCAAGCTGAAGTTGTTGGTGCTCTGCACGAACACCGCGCGATTGCCGACGATGTTGGGCATCGCGACGCGGACGTTGCCGAACAGCTGCGTCGGGCCGGCCTTCGCCGGCTCCTTGGTGGGCTCGGGATCTTTGACGGGCTCGGGGTCCTTCACGGGATCCGGATCTTTCGAGCCGATGGGCTCGGTCTTCACTTCGTTCCCGCCCGTGCCCCCGCCCGTGCCTGCGTTGGCGACCGTGGTCGGGTTCTTCGTCGGGTCCTTCTTCACCGCGACCGGGCGTTTGCCGGGGTTGGTGTCGCGCGCCGCGAAGATCTTCTCGGGCAGCTTCACGTCGTCGTCGATCAGCAGCGAGGCGATCGAGCCCTTGAGCTCCATGATCGCGCCGCGGCCGTAGAGCGGGCGTTTGCCGTCTTCACCGGGCTCTCCGACGAGGTTGACGCGATCGCCTTCCGCGACCTTGTCGCCCTTCTCGAGGATGACTTTGTCTTCGCCGTTCTTGCGAAGCACCTTCCACACCTTGCCTTCGACCGTGATCTGCTCGAGCGCCACCGGCTCACCACCGGGATCTTTGGTGGGCTCGGGATCTTTGACCGGCTCGGGATCTTTGACGGGCTCGGGATCTTTCACCGGCTCGGGGTCTTTCACCGCGAGCTGCACGCCTGCATCGACGACTGCGTCGGTCGTGCCGCTCTTCGGGCCGAACATCACGTAGCCACCGCCCGCGATCGCGATCAGCGCCACCAGCGCGACGACGATCAACGGCGCTTTGCTCTTCGCCGGAGGAACGATCGGAGCGTCATCGACGGCATCAGGCATCGCCTGCTGTTGCTGCACGGGCGCGACTGACTTCGCCTTCACGCCCTGCACCTGGCTGGTCGCCTTCTGTTGCCCGCCAACTGACTTCGAAACCTGCACGTTGGGCGACGACGGAGCTGTCCCCCTCCCAACGTCGTCGCCCCCAGGGGCTTTGATCACCGACATCGCGCGCTGCGCCGGCGTCATCACCTGGCCCGACGGCGTCTGCACGTCGCTCGACGGGCGCATGAACGTGCCCTCGAGCTCGGGCTCGGCCGCCGGAACGACCTCCGCCACGCCCTTGCGCCGCATCACCGACAGCTTGCTCTGCAGCTGCCGCTCGGCCGCGAATTCCTCGGGGCACATCGCGCGCACGTAGTTGCCGACGTCTTCCGCGCCGACGGTCATCGATTCCTTCACCGCGAACTCGTTCAGCGCGCGCGCGAAGTCGTCAGCGCGCTGGTAGCGGGCGCTGGGATCTTTTGCGAGCGCGCGCATCACGATCGCCTCGAGCGTCGGCGGACAATCAGCGCGTGCGGCGGTCAGCGACGGCACCTCGGCCACCGCCATCTGCGCCACCATCTCGCTCATCGTGCCGCCCGAGTACATCGAGCGGCCGGCGATCATCTCCCACACCACGATGCCCGAGCTGAAGATGTCGGAGCGGTGATCGACGGGCTTGGCGAGCGCCTGCTCCGGCGACATGTAGCCGAGCTTCCCCATCACCGTGGACGGCAGCGTGTGTTTGCTGCGCGCAGTCGACTTGGCGAGGCCGAAGTCGATCACCTTCACTTCGCCCTCGTACGACACCATGACGTTCTGCGGAGACACGTCGCGGTGCACGATTCCGAGCGGCTGACCGTCGGCGCCGACCTTGCGGTGCGCGTAGCCGAGCGCTTCGTTGATCTTCTGGCCGATGTAGACCGCCGTCGCGATCGGCATCTGCGTGGCCTGCCGCTCGATGCGCGTCTCGACGCGGGAAAGATCGACGCCCGGCACGTACTCGATCGCCATGTAGAGCGTGTTGTCCACGTCTCCCATGTCGTAGACCTGCGCGATGCTCGAGTGCGTCAACTGCACGAGCACGCGCGCCTCGTGGTGGAAGCGATCGATGAAGCTCTGATCGCCCATCAAGTTCGGCAGCACCGTCTTCACGATGCACAACTTCTCGAAGCCCGCGGCTCCGGTCAGGCGCGCGAGGTGCACCTCGCCCATGCCGCCCTGCCCCAACATGAACAGGAGCTGGTACCTGCCGAGCATCCGGCCGTTTTCGGTGGTCATCGCGGGCTGCACTCTATCGGTCGGACGTGGAAGCGCATGATTTCGTCAGGACTTTGAACGCCAACGTGTATATGCAGGGTCCGCCGTCACAAGCAGCAAAACGACTGGTCTCGTAGCTCAGCTGGATAGAGTACTGGCCTCCGAAGCCAGGGGTCGTGGGTTCGAATCCCGCCGGGACCGCTTCATCAGACGCAGATCGCGCGAGTGGCAAAGAAGGCACGCCGTCGCGCAGGTCACCGTGTCAAAGCGTCACAACCTGCGCAGTCCACTGCCGAAACATTCAGTTATTTCAGCAACTTGACGCACCCTGGCAATCGGCACGCAAGGTGAAACGTGAGACCCCTTGAAGTTCGGGAATCAATTCAGCACCTTGGCCGTTAACGGCGGCATCGGGAGTGATCATGTTCGGGTTCTCACGGAGCAACCAGCAACGATCGCAGTTCGAAGCGCAGCTCAAGCCGTGGCTTGATGGCTTGTACGCGTCGGCGCTTCGACTCACGCGCAACGAACGCAACGCCGAAGATCTCGTGCAGGACACGGTGATGCGCGCGTGGCGCTTCTTCGATCGCTTCGAGCAGGGCACCAACTTCCGCGCGTGGATCTTCAAGATCCTCACCAACACGTTCATCAACGGCTACCGCCGCAACACGCGTGAGCGCAGCCTGCAGGACGAATCGGAGCGTCAGTCGGTCGAGGCGCGCTTCTTCTCAGCCGATCAGACCGAGCAGGCGCAGAACCCCGAGGAATATTTGCTCGAGCGGGTGATGAGCGAAGACGTGCTCGCCGCGATCGACGCGCTGTCGATCGACTTCCGAATGGTGGTCATTTTGGCGGACCTCCAGGAGTTCTCGTACAAGGAGATCGCCGACATCCTCGACGTGCCGGTCGGCACCGTGATGAGCCGCCTGTTCCGCGGGCGCAAGCAGTTGCAGAAAATCCTGATGGAGAAGGAAGCTGCGCCCGCGCCGATGGGTAGGGAACCGGTTGATCTCAACGCCTTCCGCGAACGGAAAAAGCTCGCATGACCTGTCGTGATCTCGACACGCAGCTGACGGCCTACCTCGACGGTGAGTTGATCGCCGAGGCGAGCTTGAGCGTCGAGAACCACCTCGCGTCGTGTGAAGACTGCCGTCGTCGCGTCGAGATCGAGCGTCACAACCTGAACGCCATTCGCCAGGCGGCGAAGGCTGCGGCGCCGGTCGCTCCGGAACACTTCAAGGCGCGGCTGTTCGAGAACCTCCGTCGCGACGGCGATCAGCAGCGCCGCGCGAGCATGCGTCGCTTCGCCGCGCTGGCCGCGGGCGTGACGGTCGCTCTCGTGGTCGGCCACCAGTCGTACCGCAGCTACCAGCGTCGCCTCTACGAGCAGGACGCGGCGTTCCGACACGCGCGTCAGCTCCCGTTGGAGATCACACAGGGCAACGAAGGTGTGCAGCAGTGGTTCGGCGGCAAGGTCGACTACCGCGTGAACGTGCCGAGCTTCCCCAACGCGAAGTGTGCGGGTGGGCGACTGCTGAACGTGCGCGACAAGCAGGCTGCCTACATCCGCTACGACGGCGCACGCCCGATGGGCTTGTTCGTGTACGGCGATGACGGTGACGTCGACGTCGGCGCGGAGCCCGCGATGGGCAACTCGCACGGCTACAACGTGGTCAGCTGGCGCGAAGGCGACGTGGTGTACCAACTGGTCAGCGATCTCAACGAAGACGACATTCGCGAGCTCGTTCCGGGCACCAACGCGCCGACGACTGCTCCGGTGGGCTCGGGCACGCCGCAGCTCGATGTGCGCCCCGCGTCGCTCAAGCAGTAACCGTTCGAACCGGCGATTTTCCGCTCCGAAACCACTCTGTTCTGGCCTGTTGCACGGCCTTGGTTTCGTTGACCCTCTTCCGAGCGCCAACTAGCCTTTCGTTCACCCATGTCGAAATCAGTACTGATCGTTGAGAAGGACCTCGCGTTGATGAAGGAGTTCCGAGAAGGACTCCAGACCCGCGGGTTCACGGTCGACGAGACGACGGACGGCAAAGGTGCTCCCGAGCTGATCCGCAAGAAGAAGCCGAACGCGGTGGTGTTGGCCGTCGATCTCGATGCCGGTCAAAACGGCTACATCATCTGCAAGAAGCTCAAGAGCGACGACGACTTGAAGGGCGTGCCGGTGATCATCGTCGGCGACCCGAAGGGCTTCGCGCAGCACCAGAAGTTGAAGACGCGCGCTGAGGACTATCTGGGCAAGCCGCTGGCGGCGTCGGCGCTGGTGGAAGGCGTCGGCAAGCTGATCGGCTTCCCGCCCGCGCCTGAGGCGTCGATGACGTCGGCCGAAGAGAGTTTCGACCCCACCTCGCTGCTCGAAGACGACGGCGGCGGCGGTGACATTCCGCTCGAGACTCCGGCCGAAGAAGGAAACGCCGAAGCCGATCTGGCGATGGTCGATTCGATGTTCAACGACGGTGACAAGCCGCCCGACCCGCCCGTCTCCAGCGACTCGCCTCCTCCGGTGGAAGAGCTCGAGGAGATCAGCGTCTCCGATTCAGACGACGAGTTCGGTCCTGGCGACAAGACGGTGGTGGGCTTCATGCCGCCGACGGGTCCACCGATCACCACGCCTCCTGCGACCGTGAAGAGCTTCAGCTCGTCAGCTTCCAGCGTCGTCGACAGCAGCGAGCTGCGCAGCAAGGTGACCGAGCTCAACTCCGCGCTCGACGAGTCGAAGGCGCGCAACGACGAGCTCGAAGCGAAGGTGCGCGAGCTGGAGTCACAGCTCGAGAACAAGAGCACCGAGCTCGAGACGGCGCGATCGTCGTCGGGCAAGAGCGACAACAAGGAAGTCTTCGCGCTGCGTGAGGCGGGCACCAAGAAGGACAAGGAAATCCTCAAGCTCAAGAACGAGCTGAACGCCAAGGAACAGGAGATCGTCGAGCTCCACGAGAAGGAGAACACGATCGAGCAGCAGCTCTCGGAGTCTTCGGGAGAGCTCGCGAAGAAGGACGCGCAGGTGAAGACGCTGCAGGCCAAGGCCGACCAGCTCGGAGCCGATCGCAAGAAGGTCGACCA
>JAEUJS010000554.1 GCA_016792935.1 Archangium sp.
GAGCCCCGAGACCACCCGGATCAGGAGGTTCTTGTTCTTCTCGTTCATCGTGCCCTGCTCACTGCTGGCTGCATCAGGAACTCGTGCGACGGAGAGGCAACGCGTGCACCTGCGCGACCTGCGCTCCGGTCTGACCGAAGCGACGCTCGCGCGTCTGGAACGCGTTCAAACACTCGCACAATTCCCGCGCTCGGAAATCGGGCCAGAGGATGTCGCTGAAGACGAGCTCGGCGTAGCTGGTCTGCCAGAGCATGAAGTTCGAGAGGCGGCGCTCTCCGGACGTGCGGATGACGAGATCGACCGCAGGCAAACCAGCCGTCCACACCATCGCGTCGACCAGCGCTTCGCTGACGGCGGCAGGCTCGAGCTGACCCGACTTCGCCTGCTCGGCGATGCGGCGCGCCATCGAGACGAGCTCTTCGCGTCCGCCGTACGAGAGCGCGAGCGTGAGCGTCATGCCGTTGTTGCTGGCCGATTCCGCGCGCAGGGCCTCGAGTGGCTCGCGGACGTACCTGGGCAACTTGTCGAGCTCGCCGATGGCGTTGAGCTTGATGTTGTTGCTCAGGATCTCGGTGCGCTCCTTGAGGAGGTACTCGCGCAAGAGATCCATCAGCGCGGCGACCTCTTCGGCCGGGCGCGCCCAGTTCTGCGACGAGAACGCGTAGAGCGTCAGCGCTTCGATGCCGAGCCGGCGCGCGCAGCGAGTGACTTCACGCACGCTGTCGGAGCCGATGCGATGCCCCTCGACGCGCGGGAGACCACGGTGTTCCGCCCATCGCCCATTCCCGTCCATGATGATGCCCACGTGCTTCGGCAGCGGGCGCGTCTTCAAACGGTTTTCGATGTCGGTGGTGTCCATGTCGTACGGCTTTCTGCGGGCGGGGCACCCTATCCGAACGGGGCCCGTGGTGAAGGGGTGATTGGCTGCACACAGTGAACACCCGGACGTTCGGCGCGCGAGTTCGGTTTGGCTGAACGGTCGCAGAAGAACGGTGAACGGGCGGGTTTCCGGCTTTCGGGTATCGTCCGCCCCGCCCATGCCCCCGAAAGTAATCGGCCCCTACCGCGTGCTCGAGACGCTCGGCAGCGGAGGTGTGGGCACTGTCTATCGCGCGATCGATCGGCGCAGTGGCGACGTCGCTGCGTTGAAGCTGTTGTCGACCGGGCCCGCGCTCGATCCGAAAGCGGCGCGGCGGTTGGCGCGCGAGTTCGAGACGCTGCAGCACCTGTCTCATCCCAACGTCGTGAAGGTCTACGACACCGGCGTTTTCCAGGGCTACCCGTACCTCGCGATGGAGCTCGTCGAGGGGCTCACGCTGCGCCACTACCTGTCTCTCGCTGAGGAAGATCTGGCGAGTGATGCGGCGTTGCAGCGGGCGATCATGGCGTACCGCGGATCGCCGGGGAGCGATGAGCCGAGCTCTCAGAGCGACGCCGACGACGAGGAAGATGAAGACGCGCAGAGCGGTGTCTTCTCTCTGGCGAACTACGGCGACGAGGCTCCGAGCGAAGAGTTCTCGGGCGGGAGCGACGACTACGAGACGGGTGCCGATTCCGTCAGAGCGCTCGCCGACATGGTCGATGAGCCCGACACCAACATCACGATGTCGGGTGAGGTGAAGCTGCCGTTCGATCTGCCTCCGCGTGAGGAACGACCGATCGGCGTGAAGCTCAGCGAGGCCGAGCTGACGCGCCTCAACACGCCAGAGCGCGTGGGTCGCTTGAAGGACGCGATGCTGCAGCTGTGCGAAGCGCTCGCGTACATCCACGGCTACGGGCTCATTCACCGCGACTTGAAGCCGTCGAACGTGATGGTCGATGAAGATCGCACCGTGCGGCTCATGGACTTCGGGCTCGCGAAGTACATCAGCGACGACGCCGCGGTGACGGCCGATGGACGACTGGTGGGCACGTTCCGGTACATGGCGCCCGAGCAGATCCTCGGAGAGAAGCTCGATACGCGCACCGATCTGTATTCGCTCGGCGTGATCCTCTACGAGCTGCTGGCGGGTCGGCCGCCGTTCGAGGCGAAGACGCCGTACGAGCTCTGGCAGAAGGTGCTCGAGACCGAGGCGGCTCCGATCAATTCGCTGAACTCGCGTGGTGATCGGGTGTTGTCGCGCGTCGCGCATCGACTGATTCGCAAGGAGCCCGACGATCGCTTCCAGACGGCGGAAGAGGTCTACGAGGCGCTGATCGAATGAGCGAGCGAGTGAGCCCAGCCGATGCCGCAGGCAGAGGTCGCACGGTCCTCGACCGTGCGAGGCGAGCGAGCGCATGATTCGGTTCACGGTTGAGGCGGCCGGTCGCGTCGACGTGATCGTCGGCGACAAGAGCTCACTCTCTCGCGCGAAGGTGAAGGCGCTCTTCGAAGACGGAGCCGTGAAGGTGAACGGGCGTCGCGTGAAGAAGGGCGTCAGCGTCGCGGCGGGAGACACGATCGAGGTCGAGATCCCTTCTGCCGTTGCGAGCGGCGAGCTGGGGGCCGTTGCGGATTCCTCGGTGGTGCTGAAGGTGCTGCACGAGGATGCCTCGTTGGTCTTCGTCGAGAAGCCGGCGGGACTGAACTCGCAGCCGCTGGCTCCTGGAGAGAAAGGCACCGTCGCGAATGGATTGATCGCGCGGTTTCCCGAGATGGCAGCGGTCGCCGACGATCCGCGCGAGGCGGGGCTGTGTCATCGGCTCGACAAGGAGACTTCGGGGGTGATCCTCGCTGCTCGTACGCGCGAGGCGTGGCAGGCGATGCGGGCTGCGTTCTCCGAGGGTGGGCAGGTCGAGAAGCACTACCTCGCGCTGGTGAATGGCCCGCTCGCTGATGAAGGCGAGATCGATGTTCCGCTCGCGCATGCGGGTGATCACGTCGTGCCTTCCGAGACCGAGGGCCGGCCGGCGTTTTCGATCTTCAAGGTACTGAAGCGGCACGGCGTGTGGTCGCTGGTCGATGTGCAGCTCGTGACCGGCGTGTTGCACCAGGTGCGCGCGCATCTCGCGGCGATCGGCGCTCCGATTGCAGGTGACGTGCTGTATGGCGGGAAGGCGCTGCCCGGTTTGGAACGGTTCTTCCTGCACGCGTCGTCGCTCGACGTGACGCATCCGGTTTCGCAGAAGCGTGTACACGTGGAATGTCAGCTGCCGCCCGAGCTTTCGTCAGCGCTCGCGAAGGCAGGGTTTCCCACGTGAGCGACGACCTCTCGGATCTCTCGAAGACGCGACGCAGCTGGAACATCGCCACCCGCAATCACAACGCGCACAAGGGTGATCAGGCCGCGCTGCTGCGTTCTGGGCGCGATGTGCTGTTTCCCGAGGAGCTCGAGCTGCTCGGTCCGTTGCAGGGGCTCGAGGTGGCGCACCTGCAGTGCAACTCAGGCCAGGACTCGCTGGGTCTGGCGCGCCGCGGAGCGCGGGTCACCGCGGTGGACTTCAGTGATGAGGCGATCGCCTTCGCTCGGAAATTGTCGGCGGATTCGGGCATCGCCGCGGAGTTCGTCGAGTCCGAGATCATCGCGTGGCTCTCGAGCACCGAGCGGCGGTTCGATGTCGCGTTCACGAGCTACGGGACGACTCCGTGGCTGCGCGACTTGTCGGCGTGGGCTCGCGGCGTGGCGAGGATTCTCAAGCCCGGTGGTCGGCTCGTGTACGTCGAGTTCCATCCGCTGACGTGGTCGATCAAGCCTGACTTCGCGCTGCGCGGTGATGACTACTTCGCGACCGAGCCGTTCCGCGATCCGGTGAATGACTATGTCGTGCAGTCGGGCGCTGGGCTCGGTGCCGTCACGCGCGGAGAGACGGTGCCCAACACCGAGCCTGCGACGTCGTGGCAGCACACCGTCGCGCAGGTCGTCGACTCGCTCGTGCAGGCGGGACTCGCGATCGAGGCGCTGCGCGAGTGGCCGTACTCGAATGGGTGCCGGACGATCGACTCGCTCATCGACCTCGGCGATCGCCGTTGGGGCTGGCCTCCGGGCGTTGCGCGCGTTCCGCTCATGTACGGCGTGTCGGCGAAAAAGCCATGAGGTGGCGGTGGGCGCAGTGTGCGGACCGCGCTGCACTTCGCGATCAGCCCCTCGGCCTCGCGCGTTTCTCTGCGCTCATGGTGCGGGCTTCGGCGCTGGTCTGTAGCCATCGATGACGAAGCGGTCGGGGGAGGACGGACCTCAAAGTGGGTCTCCTTTGATGACAGAGCTGCGCCGTAGACTGCGCGCGTGATCATCCACCTCGACATGGATGCCTTCTACGCGTCCGTCGAACAGCGCGACGACCCTGCTCTGCGTGGCAAGCCGGTCATCGTCGGTGGCCACCCACAACGCGGCGTGGTGCTCGCCGCTTCGTACGAAGTGCGCCCGTTCGGAGTGCGTTCCGCGATTCCGATGGCGTGGGCGATGCGCATGGCTCCGAACGCGATCGTCGTGCCGCCGCGCTTCAGCGCCTACGTCGATGCCAGCGAAGCCGTCTTCCGGATCTTCGAACGCTACACGCCGGAGATCGAACCGCTCTCACTCGACGAAGCGTTCCTCGACGTCGGCGCGTCGGAAGCGCTCTTTGGCGACGCGCAGAAACTCGCCGCGCGGATTCGGCAGGAAATTCGCGACGAGGTGCAGCTCCCTGCGAGCGCGGGCATCGCGGACGTGAAGTTCGTCGCCAAGATCGCCAGCGACTACGGCAAACCCAACGGCCAGAAGTACGTTCCGCCCGGCACCTCGAAGGAGTTCCTGCGTCCCCTGCCCGTCTCGCGCATCTGGGGCGTGGGCCCGAAGACCGAACAGGTGCTGCTGAAATACGGCCTCAAGACGATCGGCGACGTGGCGGATCGCGGTGAGGACTGGCTGACCCAACACCTCGGCTCGAGCGGCAAACACTTCTTCGAGCTCGCGAACGCGATCGATCCGCGGCGCGTGGTCTCCGATCGCCACGCCAAGAGCGTCGGAGCACAAGACACCTTCGACGAAGACCTCCTCGGCGAGGAGCCGCTTCGCGGACACGTGCATTCCCAGGCGCTGCGCGTCGGTCGCCGTCTGCGGAAGTGCGCGATGAAAGCGCGGTGCGTGCAACTCACGGTGAAGTACTCCGACTTCACGCAGATCACGCGGCGCCACACGCTCGAGAAGCCGACCGACGACGGCCAGGAGCTGTACCGCGAGGCGATGGCGCTCCTGAAGAAGACCGATCTCCGCCGCAAGGTCCGGCTCACCGGCGTCTCGGGACAGGAACTCGTGACCGGTGAAGGCCAGCTCGGACTCTTCGCCGAGAGCGGTCCGTCGAAGAGCACGCGCTTGAACTCGGCGCTCGATGCCATCGCTTCGAAGTTCGGAAACAAAGCCGTCGTCACTGCAGACTTGCGCGAAGACGGTTCCCTACCCAACGGCGTCGCCCCAGGGGGCTTCGCCGACGAGCAGCGCGACGGCTTCTATTCGGAAGACAAACGCGAGCGCGCGGCGCGAGCTGAATTCGAGCGCACGCAGCAAGGCCCGCGCGTGGAGCGCGAGCCGTGAACGCCGACCAGTGGTTTCAGAAAGGGCTCCACCATCTCGAGATGTCGGGCAACGCCGACTACGCGAGCGAGTACCGCAGTGATCTCGAAGAAGCCGCCGCCGCGTTCGCCGAGTGCCTCGCGCTCAACACCGAGCACCTCGACGCCCTTCGACTGCGGGGCTTCACGCTGGCCAAGCTCGAACAGCCGCATGAAGCGCTCGATTGTCTGGTGGCCGCGGCGGCGCTCGCTCCGAACGACGCGGATGTGTTGCGAACCGCGGGTGAATGCACGCTCGCGCTCCAGCAGTTCGATCGCGCGGTGCCGTTGTTCGAGCAGGCGTTGAAGGTCGCTCCGAACGAAGAAGAGGCGTTGGTGGGACTTGCGACCGCGCGCATGAAGCTCGGCGACGACGAACGCACTGCCGTCGCGCTGGATGCCGCAATCGCGAACATCCAGCCACAGTCGATGCGTGCGCTCAGCCTCCCGTGGCTCCACATGGCCCGCGCGGCGTGTCTGGCTCGACTGAAGCGCCCCGACACGTACGACGTCTTTCTCGCGAGCTTTGAGCTGCTCTCGGATCGGCTCCACGGCCCGAGCGCGCCTCAGGAGTTCTGGAGGTCGCTCGCTGACTTTGAGGTCGCCCGCGACGCGTACCGCGCGTGGGTCGCACGGCATCAGGCGGACGAGTGGGTGCTGTTCCGTGCCGCGAGCGCGTGGTCGGCCGCAGCGCGCGTGCATGACTCGGAGGAACTGCATCGCGTCGCGCTCGCTTCGTGGGAACTCGTGGTAGCGAAGCAGCCGACGAACGCCACCGCCTGGCGCGAGAAAGGTGACGTGCACGCCGCGCTGGGGGAATTCGACGCGGCGATCACGCACTTCGCGGAGGCGCTGCGGCTGGAGCCCGACTCGATCGCCGCCTCGCGCAGACTGAACGAAACGAAGCAGAGGCGGACTGCGCGATGAACGTGACGCGCGCGATGACTACTCCCTCTCCCGCCCCTGCGGGAGAGCGTCGGGGTGAGGGGAAGTCGCTCTCGGCATGACGACCAAGACCGCCGAGGAGTGGTTTCAGGAAGGCCTCGCTGAGCTCGACCTGTCGCGCGGGGCCGACTCGATGCGCGAGTACCACGGGGATCTGCACGACGCGGCGTGGGCCTTCTTGCAGTGCCTCAAGCTCAACACCGGCCATCTCCAGGCGCTCAAGCTGCGAGGGCTGACGCTCGAGAAGTTGAGCGACCACGACGACGCGCTCGACTGTCTCGTCGCGGCTGCGGCGCAGACTCCGGATGATCCCGAGATCATCGCGGCGTCAGCTCGCTGCACGTTCGAGCTCGGCCGATTCGCCGACGCAGTGCCGCTCTTCGTGCGCGCGGTCGAGCTGACTCCCGGTGATCCACATTTGATTCGTGGGCTCGGCAAGGCACAGCTGTTCGCCACGCACTACGAAGCCGCGATTCCGCACTTCGAGGCCCTGTTGCGTGACCCGAAGCTGGTGCAGTTCTTCGGTCGCGACGACGCAGCCAACCTCGCCATCGCGCTGACTCGCGCGGCGAAGCCTGGTGCCGGCGACGCGCTGCGCGAAGCGATCACGCGCTGGGGGAAGGAACTGCCGCGTGTTCCCGAGTACTTCCTCGAGTTCCTCGATGAGCACAGGCCGGCGCTGCGCTCGGTCGAAGACGGGGTGCACGACCCTGCTCTGCTCCGCGCGATCGCTGCGACGTGGGTGCGGATCGGCGCTCCGGAAGCCGCCGAGCGAGCGCGTGGGCGGGCGCGGAAGGCGCGTGACGCCGCCGTCGAGAAGGAACCTTCGAGTGCGGAGCGATGGCTGGCGAAGGCCGAGGATCATCTCTTCGATCAGGAACACGAGCTCGCGTTTGCTGCGTTCGAGCAGTCCGCGGCGTTGTCGATTGATCCTGCGAAGTCGGTCGCTCGGGCGCGGCTCGACTACGAGCGTGGAAGATACGAGCGCGCTGGTCCGTGGAAGTTGATGGGCCGTGATGAGTTCGCACGCGAAGACTTCGTCGTCGGCACGTTCGCGACGCATGCGGAAGCGCAGGCGGCGCTCGAGGAACGCGAGAAGCGTGCGAGCTCGACGGATGAGTCGGTGCGTGACTCGTTCTGGCTCGTCAGACCGTGAGTTGAGGATGTGCTCCCTCACCCTGCCCCTCTCCCCGAGGGAGAGGGGATCATCGAAATGATCACGACCAGTAGCAGCACGGCCACCAGCAGCGCCACCGACACGCGCAACCGCTTCTTCGCGTCGAACTCGCCCTTTTGGAAGCGCTTGCGCAACGTCGTCACCACCACCGCGTCGTACTTCGCTGAGAACAACTCGAAGACCGTGCGACCGAGCGGCATCGCGAACCACAGCGCCGTCAGCGTGATCGCCAAACCGATCACCGAGTTCTGCCAGCTCGCGAGATTCCACTGCCCCGACCACATCAGCTCGGCGCGAGAGAACGGCCACAGGTAATAGATGGGCCAACCCGGACCACTCCCCGCGAGATCGCAGAGCAGGTGCAGGTGGAACGCGAGGAAGCACAGAACGAACACCAACGCCTTGCGCCGAGCGAAGAGCGTGAAGATCCCACTCAGGATCACGGCTGAGAGCGCACCGTGCGTGAGCACGTGATGCCACTTGCCGTACATCTCTTCGCCGCCGAGCAGCGTCAACCCATCGATGTCTGGAGAGATGCCGGCGAGCGTGACGAGGAGCCGGTCACGACGCTCGTCGAGCTTCTGCGAAGTGAGCCACGAGAGTTCGCCGTGGATCAGCGGATTCATCGCTTATTGCGCTGCCGGCGGAGGTCCACCCGAACCACCCGACGCTTCGCCGCCACCACCGCCGCCACGCCGGCGACGGCGCCGACGACGACGCGGACCCGGAGCATCAGCGGTCGGCTGCGGAGCCCCGCCCGCCTTCCACTTCTCGAGCTGATCCTGGTGCTCACCCGTCGCGCGCACCCACACCTCGAACACCGCCAACGACTCGGCGAACAGCGGATGCCCGCGGAAGCCCATCAGGCCACCCCGACGGCGACGCAGACCCGCGAGCGTGCGCTGCGCCATCAGAATCATCCGGCAGCGCTCCGCAATGCGACGCGGCAGACGCGCCTTCTGCACCAGCTGCGACAACAGCTGCTCGATGGCCTGCGCGACTGACGGCGGCTTGCTCCCGTCGTCTTCACCCGGCGCTTCCGGCTCGTCGAGCGAGATGGGCAACAGAATGCTCGCCAGCAACATCGAGTCGTCGAACGCGACACCTCTTCCGGGCTCCCGCCCGTCGTCCATGACCCTCCGACGCACCGCTTCATCCATCGCCTCGACGAAGCGCCAGTCCTCGGCGACGCCTTCCGGTTCCTGCGCGTCGACGTACTCCGCGACGGGCGGCAACAGAATCTTCAGCGCATCGAGCGCCGTCACCAGCTTGAGCGCCGGCGTGGCGTGACCACCGCGCAGCAGGCGGAACGTCTCCTCGAGCAACCGCGGAGGAGAGCAGCGCGGCAGATCTTCCACCGCTCCTTCCATCGCCGCGTAGGTGCGCGACTCGATGTCGAGCTCGAGCTTCCCCGCGAAGCGCACCGCGCGAAGGATGCGCACGGGATCTTCGCGCATGCGCACTTCGGGATCGCCGATGGTGCGAATCTGCAGCCCGGCGAGATCGCGCAGGCCGTTCACGTAGTCGATCACCCGGCCGATGCTCGGGTCGTAGAACAACCCGTTCATCGTGAAGTCGCGACGACGCGCGTCCTGCACCGCGGTGCCGAAGGTGTTGTCTTCGGTGATCAGCAGGTCCGGAGCGACCGGCGCATCAGGCGGCACGGCGACCTCGTCCTGCACGTCTTCCACCGGAGCGCTCGGCACGTCCTGGTTGTTCTCGAGCGCGACGAGGGCTTCGGCGTCGGCCTCGGCGATGTGCTCGGTGCCCACGCTCTGCACTTCGCCTTCTTGCGCCTCGGAAGGCTGCGGCTCCTCGACGATGTTGGGCATCGCCCGGAAGGTGGAGACCTCGAGGATCTTGCCGCCCTTGAAATAGACGTGCGCGAGACGGAAGCGCCTCCCGATCAGCCGGCAGTTGCGGAACAGCGCCTTCACCTGATTCGGAGTGGCGCTGGTCGCGATGTCGAAGTCTTTCGGCTCGCGGCCGATCAACAGATCGCGCACGCAGCCTCCGACCAGGTACGCCTCGTGGCCGTGCTGACGCAGGCGCAACAACACGCGCACGGCATCGGCGTCCAGCCGGTCGGCTTCGATGTCAGGTGAGGACGACGCTTCGTTTCTTTCGGCAGGAACAGCGCTCATCTCCGCCGGCGCGTTTTCAGGCGTCGGGGGACGAGGCTCGGTCTCCTGCGGAGGAGTGGTCTCGGGGTTCATTGCTGGCCGAAGCCAATAACACCAATTCGCTACTCGAAGCGACGCCGCTTCTTGTGCGTGCGCGGGCGCGCGTCATCGAGCAACGAGAGGTAGTCGATGTCGCGCGACTTCACGGGAGCGGGCTGTGCTCCCAACGCGACCACGCGCTTGCTGAACGCCGCGATGATGTCGGGCACAGGCCGCACGACCTGGAACATCGCCGCCGGCCCCTGGAGCGCTTCGACCAGTGACTGCGCGACGTCTCCAATGGGCAGACCGCGTCGCAGCAGATCCTGAAACGAGTTCGACAACGTCAGCAGGTTGTACCCAGCGGTCTGCACCAGCTCGATCATCACCCGGAGAACGGCAGGCGCGTTGAGATGCTTGTCGCCCAGCAACACCAACGCGGCCTGGAAGTAATTGAAGATGGGGACCACGCGCGGCCCATAGTGCGCGAACGCAGCGGGCGGCGTCAGGCGATCGAGGTTGATGAAGATGCGCCTGACGGGATCGGCCTCAGGGATCGTCTTCCACCGCTCCATCACCCGCTCGATGTCGTCGGGGTACACCTCGGCCGCTTCCAGCACGCGGTACACGACGGGCTCACTCACGCGCCTCGCGACCATGTCGGCGTACAAGGAATAGATGAAGGCGTCGGCCTCGGCGTCGTCTCCGAAGAGCACCTCTTCGGCTTCCACCGGAGCGCGCGAGCGGCTCTCGAGCAGCACCGGCAACTTGTAGCCAACCTGCCCTCGCATGGCCTTGAAGCGACCGCGCACGAGGTTGCGCAGGTTGTCTTTCAAGACCAGCTCGTCGAATTCCACCCCGTCGAGCTTCAGCTTCTCGCTCAAAACGGTGCGCATCTGCGTCGGAGACCCGCTGACGATGCACAGCTTCGCTTCACCGGTGGCCTTCAGTTCCCGAATCAGCGCAGCAGCCCCGGGCACGGCCTTCTTCTCGTGGGCTTTTTGAAACGCCGTGCGCACCAACTGACGGATCGTGTCGAACTCGGTCTGCAGGTAGGTCTTGTCGAGATCCCACCGATAGATCCGTTTCACGACCGGCTTGCTGGGTTCACGCTCAGCGCTCACGACACGCTGTCTAACAGGGGAATTCGTCCGCGCCGAGTGAGCAGGCCTGGGTCTGTCGAGTGGGCAACACCGCTGCTACAAGAGAGACATGGGCGCCGTGTACGTCACCATCGATCTCGAGAACACCACCGACGCAGACAACGCGGCCGAAGGTCTGCGCCCGGTCAATTCAGTTCGCCGAATCTCGGTGCGGGCACTGGTGGACACCGGCGCGGTAATGCTGGTGCTCCCTGAAGACGTCGTCGACCACCTGGGCCTCAAGCGTCGAGGGAAGATCGTCGCGACCTTCGCCGACGATCGCAAAGTGGATTGGGACACTGCCGGTCCGGTGACGCTGCGAGTCGGCAATCGGTCCGGCAACTTCGATTGTCTGGTGGCGCCACCGACGACCGAAGCCCTGTTCGGCCAAATTCAGCTCGAGCAGCTGGACCTCATCGTCGACCCGTTGAAGCAAACGCTGGGTGTCCGGCCCGAATCGCCGATCTACCCGCTGCTGACCGTGAAGTGAGCGATCACGCCTTCGGCAGCATTCCCTGAATCGCGTTCGCGAGATCATGGGACACGGCGCGCGCCGCGACCTTGCCGGCGTTGCCGATGGCGCGCGCCTTCGACCGACCGTGCGCCTTGATGAACAAGCGATCGAACCCGAGGATCGGCGCTCCGCCGTACTGTTCCCAGTCCGTCACTTCCTTGATGCGCTCGATGCCGCTGGAGAGCATCGCGAGACCCGCGCGCCAGAGCAGCTTCTCTTTGTAGGCGTACTTGGCGAGCTCCATCACCGTCTCGCTGACGCCTTCGAGCATCTTGAGGCACACGTTGCCGACGAAGCCGTCGCACACCACGACGTCGGCCGTCCCTTTCGGAATGTCCACGCCCTCGACGTTACCGATGAAGCGCACACCAGGCAGGCCCTGCAATTTCGAGTTCGCTTCGACGACCCGCGACGGGCCCTTCTGCGCCTCGGTGCCGTTGCTCAACAGCGCAACCGTCGGAGCCTCGTTCTTCGAGATGATCTTCGCGTACGCCGAGCCCATCACCGCGAAGGCGACGAGATCGTCGGCGCTGGCATCGACGGTCGCTCCGACGTCGAGGATCAACGAGAAGGGGTCGTTCTTCGCGCCGCGACCGACGGCCGTTGGGTACACGGTCGCCAGAGCAGCGCGACGCACTCCCGGGATCAGCGTGAATGTTCGCGCACACGCCAGCACGCCCGCGCCCGTGTTGCCGGCGGAGACCATGGCCTGCGCCTCTCCGTCCTTCACGAGCTTGGCGGCGACGAGCACCGACGCATTCGGCTTCGCTTCGAGCGCGGTGTTGGGCTTCTCGTGCATCGACACGAACTCAGGCGCGTGGTGCACGGCGACGCGTTCCGCGTTGTGCCTGACCGTCTTCAGCGCTTCGTCGATCTGACCGCGATCACCGACCAGCAGCGCATGAATGTGCGGCGTGTCGAGCGTGAGCTGCGCGGCGCCGCGAACGATCTCCACCGGACCGTGGTCAGCCCCCATCACATCGAAGGCGATGGTGACCGGCGCGACCGCGGACATGTCATTCCTTCTTCTGGTTCGCCGAGTCGCGCTCGATGCAGCCCTTGGTCAACGTGTACTGGTACGTGCCCAGCTCATCGCGCCAGTACTCACCGACGTACGGCCAGTAGAGCTGATCGTCGGACACGTCGGTCCGGTACTTGTACTTCTTGACGATCGCGTTCTTGCCGCCGGCCTGGAGCATCTCCTCGAGGAATTCCTTTTCCTTCGACGTGGTCTCGAACTTGATGCGCAGACCGTTCGCGCGGAGCGTCTTCAGCTGTCCCAACTCGAAGTCGAGCTTCGCCTTGGCCATCAAACCAGCCTTGGTCACCAGCGTCTGGCGCTGCGCCTTGAGCTGTTCGATGACGGCCTTCGAGAGGTTGGAATACTTGAAGGTGTCGCCCTTGGTGCCGATGGCATCCATCTCGCCTTCGAGCTCGGCGATCGAGTCGACGGTCTTCTTCAAGTCGGTGTCGGTCAACGCGAGGTTCAAGATGCGCTCGAGAATTTCGTCGGTGCCCTTCAACTTCTGACCGACCTTGTTCTTCTTGCGCACCTCATCGAGCACGTTGAAGTACTCGGTGGCTTCCATGTTC
Source organism: Archangium sp. (assembly GCA_016792935.1). Taxonomy (GTDB): domain Bacteria; phylum Myxococcota; class Myxococcia; order Myxococcales; family Myxococcaceae; genus Archangium_A. The sequence goes on from JAEUJS010000554.1 coordinate 13,040, forward strand.
TTGTTCACCAGCACGTCGAGCTCTTCCTGCACCGGCCCGTAGATGTTCTCGAAGTCTTCGATGATGGTGAGCGCTTCCGTGTAGCGGCAGTTCTCGTAGTAGACGACGGCCTTCAAGATCAGCGCTTCCGGGAAGTACTCGTCGCGGAAGAACGGTGAGCTCAAGGTGATCAAGTTGCCGAGCGCCTGCTCGTATTGACCGATGCGGTAGTGCGCCCAGCTCGCCTCGAAGAGCGACTCGAGCCACTGCACGCCGCCGCGCTCGATCTTCGAGAAGTAGAAGATCGCGTAGCGGTTCTGACGCGCGCCGTAGTGCGTACGCGCGAGCTGCATGAACGCCAACTCACGGAGCGCCTTGAGCTGTTTGCCCTCGGCCGTGATGGGACCGTCGGCGGTGCGCGTGGCGCGAACGACTTCCTTCATCGTCTCGAGCGCCGTCTCCAGCTTGCCCTCGCGGAAGTACGCCAGACCCTCGAGGTACTTGGCGCGCGCGTAGAACGCATCACCGCGCGGAATCATCAGCGAGAGGCGCTTCACTTCATCGAAGGCCTTGGTGGCCTCACCGGTCTGCTCGGCCTCATCGAGCGCCTTGCCACGCACCAGGTTGTAACGCGCGAGCAGGTAGCGGAACTCGTTGCGGAAGCGCTCGGGGAATTCGTAGTTCGAGTAGCGGGCGATCTCATCGAGCACGACCGTCTCGTTCACCGTCTTGCGCGCGATGAAGAACAGCCACTCGAGCGAGCTCTTGAAGAACTTGGTCGACGGGCCCTTGGCGAGCACCTTCGAAAAGTTCTGCAACGACGAGTGGTACATGCCCAGCTTGTAGAGACTCTTCGCGAGCCAGTACTGCGACTCGGTCGAGAGCCCCGCCATGTTGGGGTCCTGGCTCATGTCGAAGAACGCGAGCGCGGCCGGCTCGAAGGCGTCGTTCTTGAACTGGGTGATCGCCGCATCCATCTTCTGGCGATCGCCCGTCTTGCCAGAAACGTCCACCGCCTCGAACGACATCGTCGCGGCGGGCTTCGAGTCTTTCGGCTTGTCTTCAGCGACAGGTGGCTTCGACAGATCGAGCCCACCTTCGGGCAGCGGCACTTCTCCAGAGCCCTTGTCGTCCTTCTTGTCGTCGGTCTTGTCGTCCTTCTTCTCGTCCTTCTTGCCGTTGCCCTTCTTGCCGTTGCCCTTCTTGCCGCCCTTCTTCTTGGGGCCGAGATCGAGCCCCTCGAACTGCGCGAGCGCAGGGGTGGCGAAGCCGAGAACAGCGAGAACCAGAATCGTGCGAAGGCGCATCACTCAGCCCTCCTCGCGGAAGACGGTCGGGAAGAACAACGAGAACCCGACCTCAGTCATCAGCTGGTTGCGGAACGAGTTCCGCCCGGCTGCCCCTTCCTCGTAATAGAGCACGTCACGCAGCTCGAGGCGCAGGCACAGCCAGTTGTTGATGAAGAAGCGGAAGCCGATGCCGACGTTTCCGCCCACCGTGAAGCTGTTGTTCGGGCCGTACATGAGGAACGTCGGGCCGATGAGCCCGTACATGTTGAAGTTGAGGATCGTCTCGGAGAAGAGCGCGAGCTTTCCGTAGAGCGGCGCCCACTGGAGGTCGATGCTGGTGAGCAACGACATGTAGCCGTAGGCGACGTTGGCGAGGTTGCCTTCACCGTCGCGCGTGAGCTCGTCGACCGTGGGCAACGAACAGCCACCACCGGTTGGATCGCAGATCTGCGCGGTGCCGGAGACGAGCGACAAGTTGTACGTCGCGCGCGCCGAGAGGCCGACGGTCTCCGTGAAGTGGTAGGTGAACGCGGCTCCGAAGCCGACCTTCTGCCAGAACGCGTCACGCAGCGAGATGCCGATGCTGGGCGACACTTCGAAGCGGCCGTCCATCAAGAAGAGGTGACCAGACACCGGGCGAATGCGATCGCGCAGCGGGCCGGACGCGTCCTTGTCGATTTCCGAGACGTCGCCGGCTTCATCTTCGGAAGCGGCGAACGCGGCCGACGCCGCGAAGAGACACAGGAAGATGAAAGTGCGGGAGAGCTTCACGTCACTCCTCCCGGTACGTCGACTTGAAGGGGATGAAGATCGACAGGCCCGCATTCACCATCATCATGTTCTGCACGACGCCCTTCGTGGTGCCGGTGGGCGTGTCGACATACGTGGTGTTGATGAGGGCCACGTTGACGGCCATGAAGTCCTTCACCACGAAGCGGAAGCCGAGGCCCAGATCGAAGGCCGGGTTCACGCCGCGGTTGGCAGACGTTTCCGTCCACACCACGCCGCCGCCACCAACGAGGTAGCCGTCGAGGTGGAGGATGTCGTTGAAGAAGGCGACCTTGCCGTAGAGCGGGCTCCACTCGATGTCGCCCATCACCGACCAGATCGGCACCGAGAAGAAGATGCGCGAGTTCAGGTTGCGCTTGGCGGTGCGCACGTCGTCGGTGGGCAGCGTCTGCATGATCGAGAAGCGCGCCGAGATGGCGAGCGAGTCGGCCGGGTAGAAGGCCGCGCGAATCGCTCCGCCGAGCTTCGTGTAATAGGCGTCGTTGACGTTGATGATGAACGACGGCGCGAGCTCGAAGCGGCCACGCTTCAAATAGAGCTTCTTCTGAACCGACTTCACGCGGTCGTCTTGCGTGGTGTCGCGCTCGACTGCGGGGCCGTCTTTCTTCTTTGCGTCGGCCTTCTCGGGCGACACGTCAGTCGCCGTCTTCACCGTGCTCGGAGGAGGAGTCGTCGCTTCCGGCTCTTCCTTCTTGGGCTCCTCTTTCTTGTCGTCTGACAAGTCGAGGCCTTCGAACCCTTGTTGGGCGAACGCGCTCCCGGCCGAGCACAGGATCGCGACGCAGAACGCCGCTACCAGCTGATTCCGAATCGCCAATGGACCTCTCCGCGACGCTTGATGTTCCCACTCGGCGAATGGTTCCGTGCCGAGCCCCTTGTTGCTGTGTTGCAGCGGCGCGGACTCTACATGTTGGAGACGACTTGTGAAGTGTCGATCTCCGAACGGCGTGTGTTACCTTGCCGCGCGTTTTCGGAGGCAACATGAGCCGGTCACCCTTCAGCCGAACTTCGTTTCTCATCGCGTTCGTTGTCGCCCTCGGGGCGTTGGCGGACGGGGGCACGAAAGACGTCACTCAGGCTACCGATGCAGAGGACGCGAAGGCTCCGTGGAACAACATTGGAGCGCAGAAGCAGTTGATTGCGGCCGCCGATGACATTGCCGATTTCCTCGGCTTGGTCGCTCCCTACGCCAGTGTCCCTCCTGACTTTGGTGCCCTCGAGATTGACCGTCCCGGGAACAAGGTCCTGCTCTACTGGAAGGCCGGGACAGCGTTCCCAACGTCGCTCGACGACCAGATTCGTGCTGTGGAATCGGCCTACGAAATAAACGTGGACGTACTTCCTTCACCGCTCTCGATGCGCGACCTCCTCCAAGCGCGAACGACACTGTGGAACGCTCTGATTGACACGCCTGCTCGATCGATCACGCTCAAGCGAGGCGCATCGGCACTAGTCGTCGGTGGACCATCCTCTGCGGTCAGCTCCCTTTCGGCGCATACCGCCGTGCTGAGTGTTCGCACAGCGCTTGAGAATCTTCAGAGCACGACGACGAATGATCCTGTTGAGGTTGTCGAGGACGAGCCCTACCAATTTGCGTCTCGCGTGAGCGATAGCGCACCATGGTGGGGTGGCGCACAGGTCGGGCCGACGGGAACGATCAGCGGGATTTCTGGTCTCTGCACGTCGGGCTTCGCCGTTGCAAACTTCGGTGGCGCGGCGATGCTCACGCCGTTCCATTGCTTCCCGTCGAGCGGCGGGAGCGTAACCAACGGGGTACCTCAAGTTCCGATGGGCCTCAGCTTCGTCTTCAACGCGAACACTGGGCCAGCGTTCGACGTCGCGCGAATCAACGTCGCTAGCAATGCCGGCCGACTCTACGACGGTGAGTTCGGCAATGAGTTCTTTCGCGACGTGAAGGGGCGCGGAACGAATTTTCCAGGGATGCTTGTGTGTTCCTCGGGTGGTCTTTCGGGAACGCGATGTGACGTCGAAGTCGACTCGGTCGGCGGTGTTTTCACCGACCAACTCACCGGTCAGCGCGTCTCGAGTGTCGTGATGGCACATCAGCTCGCTGGTGAGGCCGCCGCCGGAACTGGTGACAGTGGCGCACCCGTTTTCACCCTCCAAATGGATCTTGTCGGCGTCAAGGCGCGTGGAATGACGATTGCGGTCGGAGCGGGCGCGACTGTGGCCACTTGCGCGGGAGTTGGCGGAAGACTCTGTTCCTCAAGCGTCGTATTCGTCGACATCGATACCGGACTCTCAACAAGCGACACTTGGCTTGTTGTCCACTGACAGAGGCTTTATGAAAGCTGCTCTTGTACTCCTCGCGGTCGCGTTTGTTGGCTGTAAGCCTGCGACGGACTTGAACCAGCGCTGTTCGCTGGTGAAGCGCAACCCCGACGGCGGCAAGCCGTTGTCGATCGCCGAACGTGACGTGCGTAACGCGCAGGGCGCGAACAAAGACTTCATCGCGATTGGCTCGCTCGACTGCGAAGACTTGATCTGCGTGCGTGACTCCGCGTTCACCACCGACTCCGGCCTCGATGATCCCGCAGAGGGCTACTGCTCGCGTCAGTGCCAGCAGGGAACGTCGTGCCCGTCGTACGACGAGAACCTCGATCGCGGGCAGAAGGCGCTCAACTGCCGCGCGCTTTTGCTCTCGCAGGAAACACTCGCAGCGCTCACCTCAAGTGATGGCGGTGCGTTCCCAGGCGTGCGTGATCCGTATTTCTGTGCGCGCGGTGGCAGCGCCGACGCTGGAAACTGAAAAGCCGGGACTTTAGGTCGAGGTCGCTGCTTCGCACCCAACGACGTCGCCCCAGGGGCTTTGTCTGGGTTTGGGGTATCGGGTTGGGTCAGGCAACCACCATCGGTTGTGTGTAGGACTTGATCGTCGGCCCACGAAAGCCTGCGCCCGCCTCGATGACACGCTGGAAGAGCACCCAGCGCGAGGCTGAAGCACGGTTGAAGCGGAACTCGTCCAGATATTTCGAGAGGTGCTTGTGAGACACGCTGCCGTGGAACGTGCCGAGGACCACGCGCTTGAAGAGCGAGAACACCTTGTGGATACGGGCGAGCACCTTGATGGCGATGACGCCCGGCTCGCTGGTGTTGTGCGCCTGATGGCCGATTCCGACGCTCGGCAGCCCCGAGTAGGACGCGAACCCATCGGTGGTGGCGATGGAGCGCTGCTGAACGTTGCGCACCACGAAGGACTCGAGCACCTCGGCGGCGCCTTCTCGAACCGCACTCAGCCCATCGCCTTGCCGCGCACCTCGACAGCCCCGGCCAACGCTTTGTTTCCA
>JAEUJS010000320.1 GCA_016792935.1 Archangium sp.
CATTCCGATTCGCGGGCTGCGGAAGAAGATCGCCGAGAAGATGGTGAAGTCGAAGTTCACCGCTCCGCACTACGCGTTCGTCGAGGAAGTCGATGCGAGCGCGCTGGTGGCGATGCGCACGGGCTTGAACGCGCAGCTGGCTTCGCAGAACGTGACGTTTTCGTTCCTGCCGTTCATCGTCAAAGCCGTGCTCGCGGCCTTCAAGAAGTTCCCGCAGGTGAACGCGAACATGGACGAGGCCGCGCAGGATCTCGTCGTGCGTGGGGACTTCAACATCGGCATCGCAGCGATGACGGAGCAGGGGCTGACGGTTCCGGTCGTGAAGCACGCCGACCGCTTCCGCATTCGTGATCTGGCGACGGAGATCTCGCGGCTCGGCAACGCGGCGCGCGATCAGAAGCTCAAGCTCGAGGAGCTGACCGGCGGCACGTTCACCATCACCTCGCTCGGGCAGACCGGCGGCTTGTTCGCGACGCCGATCATCAATCACCCCGAGGTCGCGATCATGGGCGTGCACCGCATGCGCAAGCGCCCGGTGGTGACCGACGACGACAAGATCGTGATCAAGCCGATCATGTTGTTCTCGTTCTGCTTCGATCACCGCGTGATCGACGGAGCGACCGGCGCCGAGTTCGCGTACGAGGTCATCAAGTTCGTCGAGCAGCCGTCCTTGCTGTTCATCGACGCGATCTAGAAGACCAGGCCGATGCCGACGTGAGGCCCAGCGATCAACGCGGGCGCACTCGGAGTCGCCGCGGTGAGTTGTTCCGTCGAATTCGTGCTCGCGGAGAGCAGGGTGTCGATCGTTCCTCCGCTCGTGAGATCCAGCCACTTCGCGCGGTAGCCGAGCTGCAGCTCGAAGATCCCACCGCGCAGAATCGCCGCCGCGCGGAGATCGAGTTGGCGGAACCCGCCACCGGTGAACGCCGCGCTGCCCTCGGCGCCGATGAATCGCCAGAACGCACGCGCGGTCGTGCCAATCGCCGGCGCGAACTGCGTCGCGGTCGTGTCTCCCGTGATCGCGCTCAGGCCCGCGAGCGCTCTGATGCGGAAGAACTCGGTCGAGACGAACGAGTAGCCGACCAACGCGGTCCATGAGCGCGCGTCGCCCAGACTGATCGGAGTGACGCCGACGCGATCGAACGAAGCGACGGCTCCGATGCGCCAGATGTCGAGCTCGGCGCGCATGCCGAACATGAACGCGCTGCCTTCGATCGCGGTCGGAATCGTCGCAGTCGCCCACGCACCGACTTCCCACAGCGGCGCTCTGCTCCTGGTCGCTCCCGAAGCGGTCGTCGTCGCCGTCGCTGACGGACTCGCGCCGGGTGTGGTCGCTGGTGTCGTCGCCGCGGCAGGCGTGCTCTGTGGCGCTCCAGCCGCAGGCGTACTGCTCGGCGTCGGCGTGCTCGGTGGCGCTCCAGCCAGCGTAATGCTCGTTGTCGGCGTGCTCGGTGACGCTCCAGCCGCAGGCGTGCTGCTCGTTGTCGGCGTGCTCGGAGGCGCTCCAGCCGCAGGCGTAGTCGGCGTCGGCGGAGCGGGTGTTGTCGGTGCGGCAGGCCTATCCGGTGTCGCCGCAGCCGCAGCACGAGGAGCACGCAGACTCGGTGCGGGCGCAGCACCAGGCTCGGGCTGCGGCATTGGCGGAGGTCCGTCGTCAGCCTCGACGAGCGGCGCAGGAGTCTGAGTCACCAACCACGAAACGAGAACGACACCGAGCGACATGCGCGTTCGTGGCGCCGCTTTCGCGCGGAATTCATTTCGGATTTCGGTGATCGCTTTGCGCGCGTCGCGAACACGAAGCTCAGACGCCGCCGAAACCACGCGAGGGCTGCGACTTCAGCTTCTCGTGCAGCATCTCGGTCAGCAGAAACCAGTACTGCACCTCTCCGAACGAGAGGATGTCGCCGCTCTTGAGCGTCGTCTCACGCCGAATGCGCGCGCTGGCGTTCAAGAACGTGCCGTTCGTCGAACCGAGATCCTGCACGGTGCACGCCCTGGTCTCGTCGTCCCACTTCAAGAGCGCGTGCTTCTTCGAGACCGAAGGATCGTCGAGCACCAGATCGTTGTCGGGCTGGCGGCCCACGGTGAGCTGATCGACTCCCGCGAGCGGAGGCACCGAGGCGACCACCAATTCGTCGAACTGGAAGAGCAGGGCCAGCGCTCCCGCCGACACCTTCTCGGGCTTGGCGACCGTCGTGCGCTGCACGTTCACCGGCAGCCCCATCGCCTGCGTCGAAGGCGACGTGGCCTGCAGATTCGGAGGCTGCTGCACCAACACGAATGGACCCATTTGCTCGCGGAATTGCGAGGACGTGAACCGCGTTGCCAACGTTCTCAGTTCCTTCACGGACAGCACACGCTCACGCTAGACCCGACGCGCACGTCTCCGCTACGGTTCGCCGCTTTCAAATCAGCAGCGCTTTTTCGGCTGCTGCGGAAACACAGCCGCAGAAAGTGCCCGGCTGACAGGAGTTTTCCCATGACCGACCGGTTCCCCACGACTGCCCGTGGCCTCAAGAAGATGCAGGAGGAGCTCAAGCACCTCCAGTCCGTCGAGCGCCCGAAGATCAGCGCCGAGATCGAGGTCGCGCGCGCACACGGCGACCTCCGCGAGAACGCCGAGTACCACGCGGCCAAAGAGAAGCAGGGCCACATCGAAGGCCGCATCCTCAACCTCAACGCGTGGATCGGGCGCGCCGAGGTGATCGACGTCGCCAGCTTCAAGGGCACCAAGAAGGTCCTCGTCGGCGCTTCCGTGAAGCTGATGGACTGCGAGAACGAGAAGGAAGTCGCGTACCGCATCGTCGGTGAGTTCGAAGCCGACCTGAAGAAGCGGTGGATCTCGGTCAATTCACCCGTGGCGCGCGGTCTGATCGGCAAGGCCATCGGAGACGTCGCCACCATCCAGAGCCCCGGCGGCAACCGTGAGTACGAAGTGCTCTCGGTCGACTTCGAGGATGCCGAGTAGCCCGCACCCGCTCGACGCGCTCGTCGGGCCGATTCGCTACGCGTCCGCGCGCGGCTTCGCCAACCTCGCGAACGTGAAAGATCTGCGCCCGCATCTCGCCGCGGCCATCGACCGCGCGCGCGGGAAGCTCGACCCTTCGCGGCTCAGCACGCTCGAACAACAGCTCGGCGCGATCGACTCCGATCAGCTTGCTCCTCGACGCGCGGCCGTGAGCGCCGTCGTTGCCGTGCTCGCTGCCGAGGGGTTTGCGCTCGAGGCCGGCGCCGCGCCTCCGCCTGCACCGCCTCCTCCGCGCGCGCCAGTGTCGTCGCAGACCGGCGGGATCGATTCGTCTGATCCACTCCACAAGGCGCTGCTCGCGAACTCGAAACTTCCTCCGCCAGCTCGGCCCGAGCAGACGTCGCTCGTCGATCAGATGGCGCGCACGGTTGGCGCGAGTCCGTTCGCTCCGAAGAAGCCAGTCGAAGCTCCGAAGGCCGCGAAGCCTGCGAAGGAACCGAAGGCTCCGAAAAAGAAGAAGGGCTCCCTCACCCCAACCCCTCTCCCCGAGGGAGAGGGAAAGGACACCGCGAAGATCCTCAGCATCGCTCCGAAGAGCGGCTCGCTCGCGACGCTGCTCAAGAACGTCGGCTGGCGCATCAACCCGCGCCTCGTCGGAGCCCTCAACAAGAAGGGTCTGCTCAAGACCGGAGACATCCTCTTCCTGCTCCCGCGCGTGTACGAAGATCGCCGCGAGCTTCGAAAGATCGCGCAGCTGGTCTCAGGCGAACGCGGCACGGTGATCGCGGAGGTCACCAAAGCCGACGAGGTCTACGGCCGCGGTCGCCGCCAGTTCCGCGCGGTGCTCGCCGATTCCTCAGGCTCGATCTCCGCCGTCTATTTTCAGAGCGGTCCGTGGCTGAAGGCGAAGTTCCCCGTCGGGAAGAAGCTCGTGATCAGCGGTGAGGCCCGTCAGTCCAGCTACGGCTGGGAAATGCCGCACCCCGAGACCGAGCCGGCCGATGACGTCGAGAGCTCCCCGGTGCACTTCAACCGCATCGTGCCGGTGTACTCAGGGTTCGAGCGGCACGAGCAGCGCTCGTTGCGCGAGCTGGCATTCCGCATCGCCGACAAATACGCCGTCGACATCGACGAGCCGCTGCCCGACGAGCTGCGCACGCGGCTCAAGCTCCCCGGACTCGGCGAAGCGCTCAAGTACATCCACTTTCCGCCGGGCGACGCGAAGCTGCCTGAGCTCGACGCGCACGCCTCTCGCGCACACAAGCGCCTCGCGTTCGACGAGCTTTTCTTCCTCCAGCTCGGCATGGCGCTGCGTCGTCGCGGAGTGAAGGTGCAGCCCGGCATCGCGTTCGAGGTGACCGAGAAGATCTCCGCTGACGCGCGCGCGTTGCTCCCGTTCAAGCTGACCGGTGCGCAGGAACGCGTCGTGAAGCAGCTCGAAGGCGACATGGCGCGCGCCGAGCCGATGAATCGACTCGTCCAGGGAGATGTCGGCAGCGGCAAGACCGCCGTCGCGTTGATCGCCGCCGCCATCGCGGTGAAGAACGGGTACCAGGTCGCGGTGATGGCTCCGACCGAGATCCTCGCGGAGCAGCACTTCCGCACCTTCAGCAAGTGGTTCGCGGGGAGCGGCGTCGAGGTCGGTCTGGTGACCGGCAGCGGCTCGGCGAAAGAGAAGACCTCCGCACGCGAACGCGTCGCGAGCGGGCAGGTGAAGGTCGCGGTCGGCACGCACGCGCTGATCGAAGGCAGCGTCGGCTTCGACAAGCTCGGCCTCGTGGTGATCGACGAGCAGCACCGCTTCGGCGTGATGCAGCGCCACACGCTGACTTCGAAGGGTGTGCGGCCAGACGTGATGGTGATGACGGCCACTCCGATTCCGCGGACGCTGGCGATGACGATGTACGGCGACCTCGACGTGTCGGTGATCGATGAGCTTCCGCCCGGACGAACGCCGATCGAGACCAAGGTCTATTCCGATCGCGCGCGTCCCAAAGCATGGGAGCTCGTGAAGTCCGAGCTGGCCAAAGGCCATCAGGCGTACGTCATCTATCCGCTCGTCGAAGAGAGCGAGAAGATCGACCTCGCCGATGCGACGCAGGGCGCCGAGCAGCTGAAGACGGTGTTCCCCGAGGCGCGCGTGGGCCTGCTCCACGGCCGCATGAAGCAGGCGGAGAAGGACGCGGTGATGAACGCCTTCCGCGCGCACGAGATCGACGTGCTGGTCTCGACCACCGTCGTCGAAGTCGGCGTCGACGTGCCCAACGCGTCGGTGATGGTGATGGAGCACGCCGAACGCTTCGGGCTCTCACAGCTGCATCAGCTCCGTGGTCGCGTGGGTCGTGGCGCGGCGAAGTCGTACTGCGTGCTGCTCGCGAGCTACGCCCAGAGCGAAGTCGCAGGTGAGCGCCTCGCGGTGATGGAACAGAGCAGCGACGGCTTCGTGATCGCCGAGCGCGATCTCGAGATTCGTGGGCCCGGCGAGTTCCTCGGCACTCGACAGAGCGGCATGCCCGAGTTGGCAGTGGCGAACCTGGTGCGTGATCAGCCGATCCTCTCGGTGGCGCGCGAGGAGGCGAGGGCGATCATCGATCGCGACCCCGAGCTCGCCGCGCCCGAACACCAGCGCCTCGTCCGCGCCCTCGAAGAACGGTGGGAAGGTCGTCTCAAGCTCGCCAGCGTGGGGTAGCGGACGAGGCAGTCGAGGCGCAGCCGAGAGCACGCGGCACTGGCCGCAGTGAGCCGAGGGAGCCCAGTGAACCAGGTGATACACTCCGCTC
>JAEUJS010000323.1 GCA_016792935.1 Archangium sp.
GAGCGGAGTGCCCGTGGCCTGCGAGCCCGTCTGCACGTTCACGTTCTCGTACTGGTAGCCCAGGTTGAGGCTCATCTCGTCGGCGATGACGTAGTAACCGAGCGACGCCGAGCCACCGAACGCGTCGCGAACGAAGCCGAAGTAGTCGAGCTGCGTGCGGTAGGCGTCGACCGAGAAGATAAAGTTGGTGTCGAGGAAGTACGGATCGAAGAACGACAGCTGGAAGAAGCTGCGCAGACCCGACAGCTGCATGTTGGCCGACACCGACTGGCCCCAGCCGAGGAAGTTCTGCTGCTGGACCTGCGCGGTGAAGATGAAGCTCTCGACGTTCGAGAAGCCGAGGCCCACCTGGAAGGTGCCGGTCGACTTTTCCTTGATCTCGACCTGCACCAGCACGTGTTCGCCGTCGCTGCCGGGGCGGTGGGTGACCTCGACGCTCTCGAAGAAGCCGAGCGCGGTGACCTTCTCCTTGCTGCGGCGCATGCCGGTGCCGTTGAAGAGCTCACCTTCGTAGACGCGCAGCTGCCGGCGGATGACCTTGTCGCGCGTCTTGGTGTTGCCGACGATGTCGATGCGCTCGATGTAGACCTTGGGGCCCTTCTGCACGTCGAAGGTGAGGTCGATGGTCTTCGCGTCGGCGTTCACCGCGGTGACGGGCGTGATGTTCGCGTAGGCGTAACCCGAGTCGTAATAGACGTCGGTGATGGCCTGAATGTCCTTCGCGAGGAGCGAGCGATTGAAGGTCGTCTTCTCCTTGCTGGTCATCAAGCGGCGCAGCACGTCTTTCTCGACGAGCAGGTCTCCGGAGAAGTCGAGCTTGCCGACCTCGTAGCTCTCGCCTTCCTCGACCTTGATGGTGATCGAGATGTTCTTCTTGTCGGCGCTGAGCGTGACGATGGGCTTGTCGACGCGGATGTTGATGAAGCCGCGATCGAAGTACGCCATCTGGATGATCTGCAGATCGCGCTGGAAGAGCTCTTCGCGGTACGTGCCCTGGCTGGTGAGGAAGCTGAGGTAGCCGCCTTCCTGCGTGGCCATCACCGCCTTGATGTCGTCGGGCTTCACCTTCGAGGCGCCGAGGAAGTTGATCTCCTTCACCTGCACCTTGGCGTGCTCGTTGATCTGAAAGATGAGCTCGACCTCGGTGCCCTCTTCTCCGATGGGCTTGAGCTCACCTTTGACCTCGGCGAGGAAGTAGCCCTTCTCGACGTACTTCTCCTGAATCTTCTTCTCGTTCGCCTTCACCTTGGCGACGTCGAGAATGGTGAACGGCTTGACGTCGACGATGTCCTTGAAGTCGTCCTTGCTGAGCTCGTCGTTGCCCGCGAGCGTGACCGAGCGAATCGCGGGCTTCTCGGTGACGCGCACCACGTACGCGATGCCGTTGGGGGCGCGCTGCACGAGCAGCTGCACGTCGTTGAAGTACTTGAGCGCCCACAGCGCGCGGAGATCGTCTCCGGTGCGCGAAGGGTCGAAGAGATCGCCGACCTTCTGCTTCAGCGCGCGCGCGACGGCGGCCTGCTCGACGCGACGGTTTCCTTCGACGCGGATCTCGATGATGCGATCAGCTTCTTCGCGCGCGGGCTTGTCGTCGCTCAGCAGCAACTGCGCGCGCACGGGTGCAGGGACGACCAGAACGGTCGCCACGCACAACGCAGTCACGGTGAAGAGGCGCGAAATCACTGAAGGCGGGAGGGCTTATGGACAAAAGCGCGCCCGGATACGAGCGAAAAGGAGCCCGATTGCCGGTCTTCTCACGCGTCGACGACTTGACCGTCTTTGAGGCGCAGCCGCCGCGGGAGCGACTGGGCCAGCGCCTCGTTGTGCGTGACGACCACCGCCGTGATTCCGAGGTCTTTGTTCATCTCACGCAACAGAGCGTGGATGCCTTCGCCCGTCGCTGGGTCGAGGTTTCCGGTCGGCTCATCGGCGAGCAGCAGATCCGGCTTGAGCATCAACGCACGCGCGAGGGCGACGCGTTGTGACTCACCACCGCTGAGCTCTCCAGGTTTGTGCTCGGCGCGCTGAGCGAGTCCGACACGCTCGAGGAGCTCCCGCGCGCGCTTGAACGACTTCTTCCGATCCTCTCGAAGGATCAGCGCGGGCATCGCCACGTTCTCTTCCGCGGTGAACTCCGGCAGCAAGAAGTGCGACTGAAAGACGAAGCCGATGGTGCGATTGCGGAACTCGGCGACCTCGGCGTCGTTCATCTCGAACACCGACTTGCCCTTGAAGTGCATCGTCCCCGCGGCGGGCATGTCGAGCGTGCCGACGACATGGAGGAACGTGCTCTTCCCCGAACCCGACGCGCCGACGAGCGACACCAGCTCGCCCTGCGCGATCTTCACGTTCACATCGCGCAGCACGTCGATGCGCTTGCCGTTCAGGAAGTACGACTTCTGAATGTGCGCGACCTCGAGGAAGGAACTCATTCTGATTTGAGCCCGTCGACCGGGTCCACCTTCGAGGCCTTGAGCGCGGGGTAGATGCTCGCGAGGAACGTGACGAGGATCGCGATGACGACACTGAGCGCCGTCTGGAACGGCTCGATGCGAACCGGCAACGCAGGGATGTAATAGACCTGCGGATCGAGCCGAATGCCGACCTTCTCGATGAAGAGGCACCACGCGAGGCCGCTGATCAGCCCGAGAACTCCGCCGGCGACTCCGATCTGCAGACCTTCGCTCAAGAAGATCTTCACGATGCCGCCATCAGGCACGCCGAGGGCCTTCAGCACCGCGATCTCCTTGCGCTTCTCGAGCACCAGCATGATCACCGTCGCGACGATCAACCCCGCGGCGACGATGACGATGATCGACAAGATGATGCCCATCACCAACTTCTCCAACCGCAGCGCGGCGAAGAGGTTGCGGTTCATCTCTCCCCAGTCCTTGGTGCGATACGGGTACCCCTGCAGCGTGTCGTAGACGGCCTTCATCGTGCCGCGCGCGTTGTCGACGTCGGTGACCTTCACCTCGATGCCGGTCGCTCCCTTCACGTTGAAGAAGGCCTCGGCCTCGCGCAGGTGGATGTAGACGAACTTCGAGTCGTACTCGTACATGCCCGAATAGAAGATGCCCGCGACGCGGAACGGGCGGCTCTTCGGCATCGGGCCCATCGGGCCCATCTCTCCACCGATGGGAGAGACGACGTTCAAGCGATCTCCCACGACGACCTTCAGCGACGCAGCGAGCTCACGACCCATCAGAATTCCAGGCAGCGTGACGTCGGCCGCCTTCTCTTCTTCGGCGGTCGGCAGGTCGAGGAGCGGATCACGCTCGATGTCGCTCGGCCCCTTCTGGAGATCCTGCACCGGCTTCTTGAACTCGTCGGGCGTCGCCGGTTTCGGGTCGAACGCAGGCTCGTCGAGATCGGTGCGTGAACCGCGAGAGATCGACTTCGGATCCGTCAGCCACTCGAGCTTGCCGCCGGGCAAGAGGTACTCGGGAAGATCAGTCACCTCTCCGACCGTGTTCGGATCGATGCCCTTGATCATCGAGCCGCTGATGTTGCCTTCCGACGAGATCATCACCTCGTTCAAGATGAACGGCGTCGCGCCCTTGATGCCGCGCACGGCCTTCACCTTGCCGAGCACCTCTTCGTACTCGGGCATCTCGGGCGCGTACTTCATGACCACGCCGTGCGAGTTGGTGCCGAGGATCTTCTTCTGCAGATCGGCCTCGAAGCCGCTCATCACCGACAGCACGATGATCAGCGCCATCACGCCGACGCCGACTCCGCCGACCGAGAGGCTGGTCATCATGCCGGTGGGCGTCTTCGCCTCGAGCTTCTGCTTATGGAGCGCCTCAGCCGCATCGACGGGGTTCGCGAGCCCCAACTTCTTGATGCGCGTCATCTCAGCGACGCGATCGGCGGCGGCGAGGATCAGACCGATGATCAGCGGCGGCACGATGCCGAGAATCAACACGCCGAACACCTCGAGGAGCAGCCGCGGGCGGAACACCGCGACGTGCCGCGACGCGATGAACAACTCGTACGACGCGCGCAAGTCCAACCGCCCCGATGACGTCGACACGAAGCCGAAGCAGATGCCGAGCACCAGCGTCAGCAGCAACTGCACGGTGAGCAGCCAGTAGCCGAGCTCGGGGCGATTCTCTCCGAGCAGCGACGACAGGTAGATGACCTCACGCAGCCGACCGCCGAAGTCGATCATCAGCTGCGGAATGGTGTGCATCACGGTGAGGAACACGGGCACCGGCAGCCCGAAGTAGAGAACGGCGAGCGTCGCTTCCGGCATCGAGAGGCGCTTCGAGTTCGCCGCGCCGATGAAGCCGCCGATGAAGACGATGACGCTCGCGACCGCGAACGCGATCAAGAACGCGACGACCGGAGAGAAGCCCTCGACGACCGCCCCACCCTGCACCGTGCCTTTGCCGACGATGCCCGTGTAGAGGCGAATGAAGACCAGCTCGGAGATGACGAAGCCGAAGCCGTACGCGAGCAGCGTGCCCCAGTGGAAGTCGACGAAGGTCGCGATGCGCGGGTGCAACTTCGTCTGCGGCGGAGTGGCCTTGTACCGAAACACGCCGAGCGTGAGCGCCGAGAGCGTGGTGCCGACCGAATCCTTCAGCTGGCGGACCAGGACGCCAACGTCGACGCGCGGTGCGTTGGGATCTCGCAGCGTGACGACCAGGATCGCCCAACCGACGATCCACATCGTGATGCCCGCACCGAGGTGGAGCGTGCCCAGGTGCAGCGCTTCGGGCGAGCCGTAGAGCTTCAGGTTCTCGACGAACTGGTCGAGCGTCGTGAGGTGCGTCAGCGCGCTGAAGATCTCCGCGAACGAACCCCACCCGATGAGCAACGACGCGAGGTCGCCGGCCACCAGTTGGATCATCTCTCCCCGCACCAACCCCACGAGGAGCTCGATCATTCCGAGCACCAACAGGATCGCCGCGATGACGAGGAGTCGAGAACGAAGCATCAGTTCTGTTGCGGCTTCAGGAGCGGGAAGAGGATGACGTCGCGAATCGACGGAGCATCGGTCAACAGCATGGCCAGACGATCAATTCCGATGCCCTCACCCGCCGTCGGAGGCAGGCCGTGCTCGAGCGCGCGGATGTAGTCGTGGTCGTAGTCCATCGTCTCCTGCTGTCCACGGCCCCTGGCGTCGACCTGCGCCTGGAAACGGCTGGCCTGATCGACGGGATCATTGAGCTCGCTGAACGCGTTGGCGATCTCGCGGCCCACGCAGAAGAGCTCGAAGCGATCGGTGATCGCCGGGTTCGCGTCGTTGCGGCGCGCGAGCGGGCTGGTCTCGACGGGGAACTGGGTAATGAACGTGGGCTGCACCAGCTCGCCCTCGACGAACTGCTCGAAGAGCGTGCCGATCAACTCTCCGCTGTTCATCTTCTCGATGGCGTCGAGGAGCCCGGTGTCCTTGTCGTGCGTGGCCTTGCGCGACGCGACGACGCGCAGCTTCTCGGTGTCGGTGAAGTCACGCGCGGTGAGTTCCTTCACGCGGGAGCTGATCGCCTCGGTCATCGGAATGCGCGGCCAGCCGCTCTTGAAGTCGATGGTCTTGTCTGCGTACTTCACGACCGTGCTGCCAGTGACGACCTTGCTGGCCTCGGAGATCATCTGCTCCGTGAGATCCATCAGGTCCTCGTACGTGGCGTACGCCTGGTAGAACTCGAGCATCGTGAATTCCGGGTTGTGGCGCGTGCTGATGCCCTCGTTCCGGAAGTTGCGGTTGATCTCGTAGACGCGATCGAAGCCGCCGACGACGAGCCGCTTCAGATGCAGCTCCGGCGCGATGCGCATGAAGAGCGGAATATCGAGCGCGTTGTGGTGCGTCTTGAAGGGGCGAGCGGCCGCTCCGCTCACCAGCGAGTGCATCATCGGCGTCTCGACCTCGAGGAAGTCGCGCGCGTCGAGGAACTCGCGGATGAACTTCACCAGGCGCGAGCGCTTCTTGAAGGTGTCGCGCACGCCCGCGTTGCTCAGCAGATCGACGTAGCGGCGGCGGTACCGCTCTTCGGTGTCGGCGAGCGCCTGCGATTCGGCCCACAGCTTGTTCACCGCGGGCTCGAGCGCCTTGAGGACGCTCGCGTCGGCCTTGTACTTCTCCTTCTGCGCAGCGAGCGCGTCGGCGCGCAGCTTCTCACGCTGCTCTTGCGGAGCGGCGTTGCTCGCCGCCATCACGGCCTCGGCCGCGGCCTTCACGGTGGCGATCTGCTCGGGGGAAAGCTTCACCTTCACGTCGTCGCCCGCGAACTTGCCCGGCAAACCACGCAGCGCCTTGCCGAGGAACTTCAGCTCGGTCGCCGCGATCGTCAGCTCGCCCGTCTTGGACTTGAAGAGCGTGCCCTTCACTCCGATGAAGTCGGCGAGGTCGGTGAACTTCCAGATCTTCCAGACCTCTTCGCCGAGCACGTCCTTCTTGAGGTGCGCCTGAATGGTGCCGGATCGATCTTGAATGGTGACGAACGCGGCCTTGCCGAAGTCACCCACGCGCACGATGCGGCCACCGAGCGTGAACGGTCCGGGCTTGTCGGCCTCGAGCTTCTCCGCAGCGACATCGGCGTACTGCTTCACCAACTCGCCAGCGAGCGAGTCGGGCTTGAAGCCATTGCCGTACGGGTTGACGCCCAGATCCTGGAGCGCCTTCGCCTTGTTCTTCCGATCGTCGAGGAGCTTCTGCTCTGCGTCAGACATGAGCGGCGTTCACCACGCAGTCCGAGGGGGAGCAACCCCAAACTACGGCGAGTAGATGAGCCGCAACATCGACGCGTCGCGCATCGGGTTCACGTTGCAGGTCTTCAAGCCATACGGAGCGTGCGCGAAGACGGCCTCTCCGGTGGTCGGGCTGATCGCCACCACGCCCTCATCCGGGTACCACGCGGAGAAGACCGGCCGTGTGCCTCCACACAAGAAGACGGTGTACGGGTCGAGATCGCTCGCCATCGCCTGATTCGAGTCGATGTCGGCGAATTGCCAGTTCGCGGAGTTGGTGCAGTTGCTGGTGCACACTCCGGCGCGGAAGGTGAGCGTGTTGGTGAAGGCCAGCACCTCAGCGCCACCGAGCTCGAGGATCTTGATGCCTTCGTCTCCGTCGCGATCGGCGCCGAGGATCACGCCCGACCACGACATCGGATCGGTGCAGTTCGTGTCGCACTGCCACACGAGGATCTTGTTGGCCTGCGCCTGGATGTTCGCGGGCTCGCCGGGATCGGTGCTGCCCTGGTTGTAGGCGACGATCACGCGCCCACCCGGAGCGACGGCGATCGCAGTCGGCATCGTGCCGTCGTGCACGAAGAGGTAGCTCGACTCGGTCCAGCTCGCAGACTGCGTGCAGTTCGAAACGCACGAGCTGTAGTGCAGCCGCGACGCCTCATCGTTCACGATCGCGTGCAACGTGGTGCCATTCGCCGCCATCGCGATGCGCAGACCGCCCTGGCGAATGATGCCGCTCTGCCAGTTGGTGAGCGTGGTGCAGTTCGCTCCGCAGGTCGTGAGATAGACGTTGCCGCCACTGCTGAGCTCGTTGGTGATGAACGACACGCGACCGGCTGAATCGACGACGATGGGCATGCTGCGGTACGCCCCGCGGCTGTTGCCGAGCAGCGACGTGAGATCGACCTTCTGCCACGAGGCCGCCTGCGTGCAGCTCGACGCACACGTCGCGTAGAAGGTGAGGTCGCTGCTGTTCTCGTACTTCTCGTAGACGACGTGCAGACGACCGTCGGTCGCGACTGCCATGCGCGCGTTGGTCATCGTGCCGGTGGCGCTCTGGGTGTCGATGTCGATGAAGGTCCACGAGCTCGGCAGGCCGCAGTTCGAGGCGCAGCGGCCGTACTTCACGGTCTGCGAGAAGCCCGTCGCGTAGGCGATGTGA